>NZ_QTLY01000006.1:0-362 GCF_003602895.1 Bacteroides sp. AF29-11 | reverse complement strand
AAGAGGAATGATGTGCTTGTATTCAATTTCCCTTATCCGGGAAGATGGGACAGCATTGCCTTTGATGTAATGTCATATTATGTAAAGCGTTGTATAGCAGTTCCGGGAGACACTTTGGAAATCAAGGACTGCCATTATAGGGTGAAAGGGCATGACGGATACTTGGGGAATACTGCTGCACAAGATAAATTGCAAAAATTACTTGACTCCGAGGAATTTGTGAATAGGGGAATAGTGGTTGAAAGTTATCCTTTTGATAAAGAACTGGGCTGGAGCATTGCCGAATTTGGGCCATTGTACATACCGGCTAAAGGAAGTGTAGTAGAGATGGATTCACTGAACCGGATGCTTTATAGAAATCT
>NZ_QTLY01000005.1:415-372748 GCF_003602895.1 Bacteroides sp. AF29-11 | reverse complement strand
TTTCAAATGCTACCCGGGTCCCTTTTCAAGTGTTAGCTACACCGCAAGCAATAGAACAGAACTTGCCTATTATCAGCCGTTCATGGTTAATGGGATAATGATACAATACGTTGTTTTGCTCAAACAGACGAGGGTCTGAAACAAAATCATTGTAAATGGTATAGTCGCCTACTTTTATTGACGGGTCTTTGACTACGGCATTAAGATAGACGGTCTGTGTATCTCCTGTACGAGGATATATTTTATTTATCATATAATTGTTCAATAGTATACAACACAATAAGTCATACTACTTTGAGTAGTACAACCTTTTAATAATTTCATGTTAGGGATAATGACAAAACAATAACAGGCAAACTTAAAACATAAGCCTGTCTATTGCTGAATAGCAATAACTGGAAGTGCTATTCGTTGGGCGTAGCTATATGCACAACTGCCATTTCATATTGTTGAACAACTATTTCTTTTTCTGTTAGTTCTGCAAAGATAGCGTTTTTCCCTGAACTTATATTCTCAGATTATCAATTTCTTTCTGAACCCCGTCTAAAAAGCGGGAAGCGTGCGCCCCATCCATTTGCGTGTGGTGGAACTGGAAAGAAAGGGTAAGTGTCGTTTTCAGCAGGCGGTGTTTGTATTTGCCCCAAATAAAGAACGGATTATTAAAAATGCCGCTATACATGCCGACTGCACCGTCTATTTCATATTGTGCCAATGCGGAAGTCCCGATAACCATGCTTTCCGTCAAGTCGTGATTGACGCAACTTTCAGCCACTTGTTTAGTAAGTCGCAGATAGTGTTGGTTAAACAAAGATAAATCATCACAGAAAGGAATATCACACGAACTTACCTCGCCCTCTCTGTTAGCGACAATGGTGTTTACTGCAATGGTATCGTACTGCATCAGTTTACCGCCAACGGGCAGCAGATAAAATTCTTTCACGCTCCTTGCGGCTTTGCCGATGCACCAGCACATCAACATATTAAACTTCATGCCCGATTTCCGGCTGATTTTCACAAGGCGTGACACATTGAGTGTCTTAAAGAACGTCACCATTGGCATAGGTGCGTTCATCCACATTTCAAAGGCGTATGCCCGGCTGGTTTCTTGGGGATTTACTTCTTTCATACTTAATGCTATTTTCATTCAATGAATCAGGCGGCAAAAGTAGGGGAAGCGTTTGAACCCGGATAGAACAAACGGGACATTTATACGGGATTGGTGAACAAATCGGAATATGGATTTGATATTTTCAGCAAAGACATGGGCGTATATCCGCAGAACTTCTTGAACTCCCGGATAAAGTGCGACTGGTCAGCATAACCGCTGGTGTATGCTATTTGTGCCTGATTGATTTCTTTACCCGCTTGATGCTGCATCTGTGCCAAAGCCTTTTGGAAGCGGACGATACGGGTATATTCTTTGGGATTGATACCTACAAATGAATGAAACAACCGCTCAAACTGTTTTTTACTTAGGCAGGCAATGGAAGATAATTCGTTTACAGAGATTTGCGGAGTGATATATATTCGCTGTATGGCGGCATCTATTCTTTTAATTCTGTGTGTGGTATCAGCTAAATTATCGGCAATTTGTGACAACAGCCATTTTTCTATATAGCTTATGCAAATAGAATTATTCTCACAGTCGAATATTCGTGTAGCCAGTTCATTCAAACTCTTGTTTTCAAGGCTGTAACCGGACACTTCTTGATTATAAAAGAGTGAAGTCGGCATGTTCAGAAACATACTCATAGCGTGAGGGTGGAATACAACCACTATCATTTCTATATTTCCGTCTGCATATAGATGTGACGAGAAATAAACTTGTCCGCTGACAGTCAGTTTGTCTTGTGTAACATTCAGTTCAGGGATATATAACGGTGCTTGTTTATGGAAAATGATTTGAGGGCAACCGATAGGATAAGTAAAGGCATCCAGCGGTCGATTGCTCTTGAATACCCAATAATATCTTATATAAGGTTGCAGCAACTTACATGGCTTGTAAAATTTGAACTTCTCTTGAATCATTTTACAAAGGTACTTATTTTAGTAGTATCTTGTTTATTACAAGATAGTTTTTAGTGCAAGGTGCAAGTATATATCTTTATATATAGCTTGCACCTTGCACTAACCGCAGAAGATTTATTTTCAATGATTTGCATATATCAAAAGAAAACCGTATCTTTGAACCGTAGTTTTAGGCAGACAACGAACAGCCAAAAGGTGACAGAAAAGCGTTATTCTTGTAACCTAAGTTGTACCCCCTAAGGCTTTGACATGATGATAAGAAATTGAATTTCAAGGATATTGGGGAGTAGGTTCATAACCCTGTCTCTCCGCTGGAAAGAATTGCAAAACAAAGAAAATCTCTGTAAATTAATAGTTTACGGGGATTTTTTGTTTTTGGTGCATAGCAAAAATAAGCATATCAAAGCATTCTTTCGGTGTACTATTCGGTGTACCTGTTTGCCTTCAATGTCAGGTACACCTATTAAGTAAATAATTCATTGTTTATCAGTGTTTTGCATCTTTACTTGTTGCTCTTGGAAATTTAGTTTTGTGATTAAAAAACAAGTAAGATGGAAAGAACAACATTTTGTCTATTGTTCTACATTCGTAGGACGAAATTGAATCGGAACGGTGAGGCTCCGATAATGATGAGAATTACAGTGAATGGAGTGCGGGTTGATGCTTCAGTGAAGAAAACAATTCTTCCGGAATTCTGGAGTGCGGCAAAAGGAAAGGTTCTGGAAAAGAAGCGTGAAACCATTCTTGCGGAAGGTGTTGCAGAGCGCATCATCGGACTTTATGCTTTGGGAAACAGCACACGTGAGATAAGTGACTGGATGGAGGAGAACTTGGGTAATCGTGTGTCTGCCGAGACGATTAGCGCCATCACCGATCGTGTACTTCCGGAAATAAAGGCATGGCGTTCCCGTAGCCTAGAGAGCGTTTATCCGATAGTCTGGATGGATGCCATCCATTATAAGGTAATGGACGAGAGAGGCTGTGCCGTAACCCGTGCGATTTACAATGTACTGGCTCTGGACAGCGAGGGACATAAGGATCTGTTAGGGATGTATATCTCTAAGAATGAGGGCGCTAACTTCTGGCTGAATGTATTGACAGACTTGCAGACCCGTGGTGTCTGTGACATACTCATAGCTTGTGTTGACGGATTGAAAGGCTTCCCAGATGCTATCCAAAGTGTGTTTTCTGATACTATTGTCCAGCTCTGTATTTTCCATCAGATACGTAACTCCGTCAAGTATGTCGGCAGCAAGCACCAAAAAGAGTTCATGAGGGATCTGAAACATGTCTATGGTGCGGTAAATAAGGAATCCGCTGCGACAGGACTTCTTAATCTGGAAGAAAAATGGGGTGAGAAATACCCTATCGTTATCAAGTCTTGGCAGGATAACTGGGAAAGGCTTACTGAATACTTCCAGTTTACGTCGGATATACGACGTATGATTTATACCACGAATACAGTCGAGGGCTATCACCGCCAAGTGCGGAAAGTGACAAAAAACAAGGGCGTGTTCCCTAACGACACCGCCCTTGAAAAGTTGGTTTATCTCGCTTACCGCAACATACGTAAGAAATGGACCATGCCCATAGCCAACTGGGCGGCCATCGCACAACAATTAGCGATAAAGTTTGGAGACAGATTTAAATTGTTGTAACTTTACGCTCGTCGGGAGTGCTGGTGCACCCCCTTGGCGCTGGCCGATCCCCGACCGATGAGCTTGGAAGAAAACGCCGCATGACACAGTTTATTTTACGCCCCCGCAGTGTACACTTCATGTGTATTCTTTTTAATCTGTTTACAGTCAAATAACAACTTAAAACTGTATCAAATAAACATATCCAAGTATTCTTTTTTTGCCATATTTTCAAAAGGACTATGCATCACGCACTGTCCTTTTCTTATTAGAACTTTAAACACCCGAATATCTTACCAATTTGGTTTTCGTCATTACCTGTTTAGCCATGCTCCTACCTTCTCTTTAAAGAAGAAAGTATAGAGGAATGCTCCTATCCAGCTTGTAAGGACTACCAGCAGGATTGCCATAAGTTTTTTTTCTTTCGGTATTCTCAGGCAACCTATTTCCCAGGCGCATCTTATAGTCAGAACTATTCCAACGACCCAAATAGCAAGAATATTCATACCTGTATAAATTAAATGAGAGATAGTAAATCGAGATATAAAGGTTTATATGGCAGTCTTAATCAAGCTGCTTTTTTACTTCATCTTTAGCTTTGTTATAATCCTTTTTTATTTCTTTTTTTACCTTTTCTGTACCTTGTTGCACGTCTTTCTTGGTTTCTTTCCAGGCATCTTTAACTTTGTCGGCACCATCCTCTATTTTGTTAGAGGCCTTGTCTAATGCGTCATTTACGTTTTCTTTTGCATTTTCAATCTGCTGTTCTGTCCGGTTCTGTTCTTTTTTGTCCCGACAGGATGATGCGGACAGTGCAAATAAAATTGTCAGTGTGATAAACATTATCTTTTTCATATAGTTCTCTATTTTTGCTTGTTATACAATATGCTTTAGGATTTCCGGTGGAGAAACCAGTTCTCCACCGGGATGAAGATTTAGACTTCATACTGTCGGAAGATCAAGTTATTTCTTTTCCGATTTTTTGTTTGAAGCAGCAGGCTTACTTTCTTTAGCTTTGCTTTGGGTACACTTTTTGCCACCCTTTGCTTCCATCTGTTTTTTTTCGTTCTTTGTTGTCATAAAATTTAGTTTTTAAGTTAAACAATAGTAGAACTGGAAGTCTTATTTGTTTCCGTTCTTAGCATTTCCATATTCACACCAACGCATTTCTCCTTTAGGGATATGGGAGAGTATCTCGCTGCTCCGTTCCTTGGCTAGTTTTTCATCTGTCTGGCGTACTTCCTTTTCCGTACGTTTGGTGCCTTTAGGTTTACGTTGAAGTAGTCCGTCAGTACTTCTGACTTCCTCCAGTGGATTCTCAATATATTGCCATTCTTCTTTGAGCCTCGTACTTTTGCCTTCGTTCCATGGTCCGCGGGCTTCCTTTCCTTTGGAATCATTAAAATAAAGGTTACTGTATCGGGGGGATGTTTGGAATACTCCCGGAGGAAAGTTAGGCTGAATAGTTTCCAGAGCGGCCTCAAACTGTTGAAAATGGGTCACTTCGCGAGTCATAAGGAATGTGAGCGTTTCTTTTACAAGTGGGTCATCCGTAAGTGGGATAAGGTTTTCGTAACCTATCTTGGCACGTGCTTCACCCGCCATGTTGGAACGCAGGTCCACTGTCAGGTCAGCATTGGCCGATACATAGGTGGCACACCATGGGTTCCCGTTGCTATCGGTCAGTACGGGACTACCGGGAGCTGTTACCAGAAACGCAGGATTGGTGAAGGCTTGGTGGATAAGATCCTCTTTGCCTGCTTTTCCTCCCATCATGGTACGCAGAGGAGTATCTTCCAATACATCCTTCATTTCTCCGTTTACTGGTCCGAGGAGCATCTGGATGGTTGCACCTACGATTTCAAGATGGCCGAATTCCTCAGTGGCAATATCCATGAGCATGTCATATTTGTCAGGGTAGGGGTTATGGCAACTGAATGCCTGTACAAAGTACTGTAGAGCGGATTTCAACTCACCGTTGGCCCCTCCGAATGCCTCAAGCATCACACGAGCAAAACGAGGATCCGGCTGTGATACACGGGCATTGAACTGAAGATCTTTTACATGGTAAAACATAACAGATTCATTTTTAAGTTAATAATTCAGGTTAATTTTAGATGTACATCTGTATATTAAAGATAGGAATATCCTTGCCGGGCCGTATGTACAGACCGGAAGAGGTTTGTCCAATCAAGTCAAGAGGGTAAAGTTGTCGGTAGAGATATAAATGAGAAAGGATCGGAGAAAATGAATTTTATTCCTCCAGTTTGTCCAGTTCAGACATATATTTCTTTATATAATGACAATTTCCGTCGCATATCCTTTTCCGCACTCCCACGGAAAGGGAAGAGTCCATACATTTGTTTCCGAACAGACAGCTGCACCTGAGTCTATACGCTTCCAAGCTTTTATTCCTCTCATCCGTACGGCCCTCTGTATAGGCGGACAGGCATAGCGTGTACAATTCTTCATAACTCTTTTCCCGCAGGGATGCGGGAGTATATTGGCATTTATTGTTCCATTTCATATTCATTAATCATTAATTCAGGTGAAATGGATCGGGAAGCATTGAAAATACATCCCGTAATTTTAGTTGCTTGTTATAGTAGCCTATTTTTTGGCTTCTAAAGCAGCTGCATGGACTTTACTTTTCAGGGTGTCAGCCTTTTCGGCAACGTCAAAGGTCGCATCTGCAACCTTATCGGCGGTTTTGGTCCCTGCATCCAGTGCTTTGTCTCTCACGGTTTCTGCAAGGCTTTCAGCACGATCGGCAATCTTTGCCATGGCATTATGAATTTTCTTTTTTAGCATCTTGGCTTTTGCCGTACGTGAAAAACGTTGAGCAAGTGCTCCGATGGCCGAACCTATTGCCAGCCCAATCAAAAAGTTAGATTTACTAGTTTCCATAATCAAAAAGGGTTTAGGTTAATAAAAATTTAAATATCAGTTCTCTTGGGATGACGAAAGAAGGATATGATCCACAATAATAGGACTGCACCGATAACAGAGGTGAAAAGGCTACCCAGAAGGCCTGTGGTAGTAATTCCCAACAAGCCGAATACCCAGCCACCCAATACGCCACCTACAATACCTACGAGTAGGTTAATGAGAAGTCCGAAACCGCCTCCTCTCATAATCTTGCCGGCTATGAGTCCGGCAACGATTCCAATGATAATGTACCAAATAAAATACATAATATTAAGTTTTAGTTAAAATAATATTGTTGGGACAGATGGTTTGAGGAATCATATCAGACGGAAAACCATCGGTCCCGTTTTGAAAAAAAACATGTTGTGTAAGAAAATGGTTTGGGTGTAAAAAAAGGATTTAACAACAATTTTCATTTTAATAATAGGCTGGCTGGCTATATTAGTACTATTTATATGTTTATCCCATGTAGTGTTTTATTGCTAAGTAACTATGCCGTGCAGTCAATATTTCAAACTTGTAATAGATAAAAGTTGTGGCTTAATATTTTGATAATAAATGATATAACTCCATATATCGTTCTTTCTGATGGCCGTTGGCTGAAGATGTATAACAACCGAAGATGCCTTCATACTATGGTATTGAATTCTCTCAGAGTCGTTTATAAGTAAACATAATCCTTCTTTCATCGTTATAATCTACACATATAAGATTTATGATATGAAAGGATTATTGTTAATTGGAATTTTTATGTTTTGCCCCGTTTCCATCTTATGGGGACAGGATAGGATACAACAATACGCGGGGACAGCCATGCCGTATCCTATTGTGAAAGACTCGTTTGTTTTTTTTCAGGATAGTATGGTTCCGTTTTATGTTAACCATTTGGGAAGACATGGAGCGCGTTTTCCAACTTCAGGAAAGGCTTTGAATAGAGTGAAGGAGATTCTGGAATTGGCTCAGCGGGAAAATAGGCTAACATCAGGAGGGGTAACCTTGCTTTCTACAATACAGAATCTATCGGAAACTTTTGACGGACAATGGGGGAAGTTATCAGTAGTGGGAGAGGAGGAACAACGGGGTATTGCCAGACGTATGATAGAACGCTATCCACAGTTATTCAGTGATTCTGTCAAAGTGCAGGCAATTGCGACATATGTTCCCCGTTGTATACATAGTATGGATGCATTTCTTGCTTGTATGGTAGAGTTTAATTCTTCTTTACACATACAACGCAATGAAGGGAAGCAATATAATGATATTCTTCGTTTCTTCGATTTAAACCAATCTTATGTTGATTATAAAGAAAATGGTGATTGGCGTCCTATATACGAGACTTTTGTGCGACGAAAGATTTCTTCTGCTTCTGTTATGGAAAACTTCTTTCTGGAATCAGGACAGGAAACAGATAAGGAGGCAGAGGAATTTGTCATGGCTTTATTCTCCATTGCTGCCATACTACCAGATACAGGTACTCCGATAAATTTGGATGGTCTTTTCACAATAGGTGAATGGGATAATTACTGGCAGACTCAGAATTTGCGACAATATATGAGTAAAAGTTCTTCGCCGATTGGGCGAATGTTGCCTGTTGCAATTGCATGGCCTCTGCTATCAGAATTTATTCATTCAGCTGATGAAGTGATAAAGGGCAAGTCGGATACCAGGGCGAACTTTCGTTTTGCTCATGCAGAGACAGTTATTCCTTTTGTAGCATTAATGGGTATAGAAGGAACGGATGTTAAAGTTGTTGTTCCTGATTCTGTATCTAAATATTGGAAAGATTATGAGATTGCTCCGATGGCTGCTAATGTACAGTGGATTTTTTATCATGACAAGGCTCGAGAAATATGGGTGTCATTTCTTTTGAATGAAAAAGAAATGACACTTCCTGTTTCAACTTCCCGTTTTCCTTATTATCGATGGGAAACTGTCTGCATGTATTTAAAGAAACGGGTTGAAATGGCGAAAAAGGTACTTGAGTCTTTTTCAGATGATTGTAAATAAGGTAGATATGGGTTGAGTATTGGTGTGGTATGAGTGTGATAGAATTGAAAAAGTATCTGTATTATCCCGGCGGTATAGAAATCATTATATACCGTCGGGATTTTTTTTGTTACATTGGATTTATATTAGTGGGGTGATTTGAGGATAAAGTGTGCGTACTATTTTTTCTCTTTTGCCAAATCAGCCAATTCATCCTTTTCAACGTAAATCGTTCGTGTTGGGAATGCGAAATCAATGCCTGCTTTATTGAATGAGTCTAGAATCTCCATATTTACATTTGAAGTTACCATTAAAATATCTCCCTGTTTTTCTATAAAATATATGTACATGATATTCAGTGCAGAGTCTGTGTATTCTGTAAAAACAGCTGTGGTATCTGATGGTTTGGAAGATACATTTTCTATTCTTTTAGGAATGGCTTTCAGTATATTTAAAGCTTCTTTCATTTTTTCGGATGTTGTGTTGTATGTCAATCCAAGTTTCAAGACGACTCGACGCATCGGTTCGGAAGAGATATTTATGATAGAAGCATCTGTAACTTTATAATTAGGGAAAGTGATGATACGTTTATTGTAGTCCATGATTTTTGTACTTCGAACTCCAACATCAATCACAGTACCTTCGATATGATCCACGCGAATCGTATCACCTATGTTGAAAGGCTTATCTGTCAATATAGTGAAAGCGCCGAACACATTTTTTACAGTGTCTTGGGCTGCTAAGGCAAATGCGATACCTCCAATACCCAGAGTACCTAATAATGCACCAATATTGACTCCAATATTACTTAAGGCCATTACAAGACCGATTATCCACACAATGACCAGTATTGTCCGTCTGATAATGGGCATCATTTTGTTGTTTTGTCCATCCGATTGTCGTCCCCAGTAGATTTGCAATAAACTACTGGATAATCGGGCAAATATCCATGTGATATCCAGAATAATCAGTATCTTGTAAGCATTATCTATTACTTTTACAAAACTATCCGGAGAAACAAGCCTGTGAATAGCTATCCAAATACCTAATAACATAATTGCAAACTTGACGGGCGATTCTAAAGAATAATAAATTATATCATCCAGCCGATTATTGGTACGGGTGATAAATGGATTGAGTACTTTTCTGCTGAAGAATGATATTAACTTCATCAAAACAATTGTTCCTAAAATAATAAGTATGGAAATACCCCAGTCTTCTAAAGTATTTCCCCAGATTTCTCTTTCTAACATAGCTGGAAATTTTTTAATTAAACATTTTATGGAATATCCTTGATTTTGGATGATGTAAAAACAAACGGATAAAGGAAAAATCCTATTCATAATCAAGTAAATTATATATATGAAAAGAAACATTAAGATAATTTTTATTACTCTATTGGAGATGGTTAAAAACATTGGAGGCGTTTTTATAATGCTTAATGTGATGTTGTGTTATACTTTTTTCTTACTAAACTATAATTTACATTTATAGTGGGAACCATCTTATTATTTATTTTGTTAAGTTACTCATCAATTTTAAATTAAATAGTTATGGAAAATGGAGTAATGATGCAGTATTTTGAGTGGAATCTTACGAATGACGGAAAGTTGTGGAAACAGTTGAAAGAGGATGCGTCGCATCTACATGAAATTGGTGTGACAGCGATCTGGATACCACCTGCATATAAAGCAGATGAACAGCAGGATGAAGGATATGCTACTTATGATTTGTATGATTTGGGTGAGTTTGAACAAAAAGGAACTGTGAGGACTAAATACGGGACGAAAGATGAATTGAAGGAGATGATTGATGAACTTCACAAAAATAAGATTGCTGTATATCTGGATGTCGTTTTGAATCATAAAGCAGGTGGTGATTTTACGGAAAAGTTTATGGTGGTGGAAGTAGATCCTGATCAAAGAAATAAAGCTTTGGGGAAATCTTATGAAATACAAGGATGGACCGGATATAGCTTTCATGGACGTAAAGATAAATATTCGGATTTTAAGTGGCATTATTATCATTTTTCCGGGACTGGATTTGATGATGCTCGAAAGCGAAGTGGTATATTTCAGATTCAAGGAGAAGGAAAAGCCTGGAGTGATGGTGTAGATGGAGAGAATGGCAATTACGATTTTCTTTTATGTAATGATATTGACCTAGATCACCCTGAGGTTGTCGCCGAACTGAATCGTTGGGGCAAATGGGTTTCAAATGAACTTGATCTTGATGGAATGCGTTTGGATGCAATTAAGCATATGAAAGATCAGTTCGTTGCACAGTTTCTGGATACGGTAAGAAGTGAGAGAGGTGATGACTTCTATGCTGTGGGAGAATATTGGAACGGTGACTTGGAAACATTGGATAATTATCTGGAAGCAGTAGGGCATAAAGTTAACTTGTTTGATGTTCCGTTACATTATAATATGTTTCAGGCATCACAAGAAGGAAAAGATTATGATTTACGGAATATTCTGAAGAATACTTTAGTGGAGCACCATTGTGAACTTGCTGTGACTTTTGTTGATAATCATGATTCGCAGCATGGAAGTTCTTTGGAATCACAGGTTGAAGATTGGTTCAAGCCATTGGCATATGGTCTTATTTTTATGATGAAGGATGGTTATCCCTGTTTGTTCTATGGTGATTATTATGGGGTGAAAGGAGAGAAATCGCCACATACTAAAATTATAGATATTCTATTGAATGCAAGGAAAAAGTATGCATATGGTGATCAAGTTGATTATTTCGACCATCCATCAACCGTAGGCTTTATTCGTACAGGAGATGGGGAACATGTTAACTCAGGCTTGGTATTTTTAATCTCGAATGATGAAGCGGGAAGTAAAACGATGTGTTTAGGGAAAGAACATGCAGGTGAAGTGTGGTGCGAAATTACCGGAAGTATTCCGGATGAAGTAACTTTGGATAAAGAAGGAAATGGAGAGTTCTCTGTGGATGCGCGTAATCTTGCTGTTTGGGTAAAAAAAGCATGAGATGACGGAACAATTCATAGGAAAGAAAAAGTTAAACCTATCCTTATTAATCAAGATTGTAAAGGATACCGGACAAGGGTTTATTGATGATAGTGTCACTAGATTAAGCGGATCGTTAGCTTATGCGACACTATTTTCAATTATCCCCTTTCTTTCTCTTTTAGTTACTATTGGGGTAGCTTTGCATATGGATTTGGCTAATCAGTTGTATATTCAGTGGGAACCGATAGTGGGAGCGGAGGTAATTGGGGCACTTCGCTTAATTATAGAAAATGCAGAAAGAACGGACTCTTCCGCATCTGCAGCTATTGTTAGCCTGGGAATTTCTATATTTGGTGCTACTACCATTTTTGCAGAAATACAAAGTTCCTTAAATTCGATTTGGGGAATAAAGGCCGTGCCAAAGAAGAGTTGGCTGAAATATATTCAGAATCGGTTACTTTCATTCTCGATAATTTTGGTATTTGCTTTCGTGCTTCTGATAACATTTAGTATAACCAATATTATTGGAGACTTGAGCAATAAGTTTATGGCCAGCTATCCGGAAGTGGCAGGGTTTATTGTGAAAGTTGTGGGACAAATATTAAACATAGGTGTTACAGTTATTATTTTTGTATTGATTTTTAAGGTTCTGCCTGATGCAAAAATAAAAAGTAAGGATGTTTTTATTGGAGCTGTAGTGACAACGCTATTATTGTTGGTAGGGCAATGGGGAATATCCTTTTACATCGGAATTGCGAATGTAGGAACTATCTATGGTGCAGCGGCATTCATGGTTGTTTTTATTACATGGATTTATTATTCTGCCATTATTGTCTACGCAGGTGCAGAGTTCACTAAAGCATGGGCTAATGAAATGGGAAGCAAAATTTTCCCGGATGAATATGCGGTAGCAACGAAAGTGGTTGAAGTACGTGAGGCTTGACAACTGGAGGCCCTTGTTTTGCATTCCAGTCAATAATGGTAATACCGCTATTTACGTATTTTTACCTTTACACGCTTATTTGATACGATTTCATTTTCTATCTTACGGGGTTCCGGCTGTATCGGTTTGTTTGTAAACTCTGGTACATTGTAAGAGTAAATCAGCCAATCGTAATATTCCAGCGGTTTCTCCTGAGGCAACATGAAAGGTTTGCATACGCGGCCGTCCGGTTCTATGTATGCCAGATAGAGGCGGGTATATAGCCCGTCGTCACGTCGGCTGCTGAATATGAACCAGCGTGAGTTGCTGCTCCAGCTGTGGTAGCTTTCCGTATTGGTGCTGTTTGCTTCTTCAATGGCGTGCATGGTACCGTCCTGCAGGTTCAGCAGCCATAGGTCTGCTTCCTTGTGCCAGATGGAGAAGTTCCCATAGTCGGATAATGTGAACATGATGTATTTCCCGTCGTATGAAGGACGTGGAAAGGAAACGCTCTTTTTCAGGTCTTCTGCATTTATCAGCGTGTCTACCCGTTCACCGAACGTGCCGTTGTCCGGATTGAAGTCTATGCAGCAAAGGCTATAGCGTATCTCATCGTATTTCTCGGGCATCGGTTTACCCGCTGCCGAGCAGAAATACAGTTTCTTTCCATCTGCCGAGAATGCGGGGAAGGTTTCAAAAACTTCTTTTTTCTGCAGTAGGGGAGAAAGCAGCAGTTCGTGCGTTTCCGGTTGGTATACTAATATGTCCGAGGCCATGTCCATCACTTCGATGCGTTCAACCTTGGCTGTGTGGAAGGACTGTGTGGTCCGGTTTACCGAATAGGCTATGTATTTTCCTTCCGGATGCCAATAGGGATAGACACAAGCGGAGAGTGTGGAATCTGTCTTGGTATCCAGAAGTTCGCGGTTTCCCTCTATCTGCATGAGGGTTGCACCGTGCTGTCCGCGTATATGCAGACTTAGGTGACCGGGATTTGTCCGGTTGAAGGCATGGCAGTTCAGGCACATGCCCGGTACCATCGCATTTTCCAGCAAAACGCGTTCTTCAAAGGATGAAAGGTTCCGTTCGTAAATACCCATTTTGCTATATACTTCATATCCCGGAATGACTTTGCGGTATACCACTCCATAGTCTATGGGAGCGTCACTGACATACATGGAGAAAGGGCGGTACTGCTTCCATTTGTTTTCGTTCTTGACAGATACTGTAAACAACAGACTGTCTCCCTTGTTGGATTCCAGGAGTTTGTGCCATTCGTCCTCCGGAAAGGAGGCTGTCCGGGCATTTACGTGTATTTCTCCGAATTTGTTTCCCGTTACGATTACGTCTATGCGGTCGTGTTTTCCGCCGATGTAGTCGAAATTCATCGGAGCAATGGTGGCGGGTATTGTCACTCCTATGTAGTCGGGATAGATTTCCGGCCATTCTTCCGTCTTCTCCGGATTGTTTACCGGATGGCTGCAGGTTGTCAGCAACCATACCGATAGTATGCAAATCAAATGCTTCTTCATTCTTTATCCTATTTTTGAAATAACAGATAATGCCAGAATGTGCCGGTATACAGAGTTTGCAGTATTTGCCGCCCATTCGGTTGTGATGTGTAAATCCGCATGAAATCTTTGCAATCCTGCATTACTTGCGGAGACAGTTTCCAAGGTATGTCCCGGAAATCCTTGTGAGTCTGTCCCCATATATATGCCAGCGCTTCCTGGTAACTGCGCGGAATGGGTTCATGATTGATATTTGCGTCTGAAGGATAGTAATTCATGAAGCCTTTCAGGTCGCGTTTTTGCAGTGTATATGCCAGCAGGTATTCAAGAGCCGTCCGGTTCTGCGGGTTTTGTTCATACAAGCGTGCCAGCAGGATATCCGTTTCGTGGCTTCCGGACAGGAAGTTCTCTGTATACCGCATTTGTCTCAACCGTCCCCATTCCGGGTGTGCGTCGATTTTCTCTTCATTGTATAGATAGGTCATCGTGTTTTTTGCCCAGTCTTTATAAAACAGTGTCTTGCTTAAAATACGCAGGTATTTGGCCGCCACTTCATACTGTCCGTTAATCAGGTTTGTTTCGGCCAGCCGTTTGAGGCAGCGCCCGCTTTTGCGGAAGTTGGGAATGGCTTCCATGGCTTCGAAGGCAAAACGCTGTGCGTCGTTAATCATCCCCAGATGGTATAATACTTCGCCCGTAGGAAGCGGAGTGACGAAGTTTCGCTGGAACTTGGCTATCAGGCCTTCCGTCCCATTCTGGTAGAACTCGAACATTCGGTTGCCCAGTTGTCCGGTCTTGCTCAGAGCCAGATTCAGGCAAGTTACGCTGAGCGGGGAAACCGGGGACTTGTTTTCCGCTTTTCCTATGATTTGGTTCCACTGCCGGTTTCTTGCCAATTGATTGTACTCCATTGCCTCTTCCTTATCAAAATTGCAGCTTGAAAGAATATAGGGATAACTTATTACTACTAATGCCATGCTCTGTAAGGCCATATATAGAGATACATGCTTGTGCGTCCGGGGGAGCCGGGCCAGCAGATAGGGGAGCACGGTGAACAGAAGGATGATTGTCATTTCCATCCGGGGAATCACCGCAGGGAAACGGTAGTAGCCGAGAAATCCGCTTAGCTGGTAGATGGGGTTCTGCACTTGCATGCTTATCAATAGCGTGCAGGTGGCTTTCAATGCGAACATCCCTACCACGATTCCGATTCCTTGGAGGAATTTCCTTTTTTTGAAGCAGGTGTGCAGTTCGCTGATGATAATCCAGCCCATAAAGATGAGATGTGTTGCTCCCGCCATCCAAAGAAGGACCGGGAAACACACCAGCACATACATCGCACGTTTCCATTTGGTGTGCAGGAAGGTATAGAAATAGTTGGCAGCCAATGTCATCAGCAGGGCCACCACAAACGACAGCATGGCGTTTTCATCACACATAAAGTGCCATACGGCTATGGCCGGTAGGAAACTCAACGGGTAATACACTTCCGGCGTTCCTTGCCTTTTTGCCAATTTCCATGTCAGGAGTTGCAGCCCTATGAACAAGAGTGCCAGCATAGTGGCGCCCATCCACGTATGATAATAAAACTGCACCAGGAATTCGCTTATATAGTCGGCCATTCCGCCGGGGATGGCGATTCTTTCTTTCCAATATTCCATGTCGAACAAAAAAAGTTGGTATTGCTCGTGGTATTGGAGGTGGCCCGGATAGACTATCCACCAGAACAGCCACACTGTTGTGCCCCAAAGGAGGGATAAGCCGGTTTTCCGGAGCTTCTGTGATAGTGGTTTCATATCAATGTATATTTGTTTTTTCACAAGCAGATTCCTCATTCTTGCTTGTTGATGGTGTTTTGATATTCTTTGGGCAGTTTGCCGAATTTGGCTTTGAAGCATTTGGCAAAGTAGGATGGGGCCATGAATCCTACGCGCAACATCACTTCGTTGATGCGCATGTTCTGGGCAAGCAGTTCGGCTGCCTGGTTGAGCCTGAAGTTCTTTATATAGATGTTGGGGGCCATTCCGGTCAGCATCTTTAGCTTCCGGTAGAAATTCGTGCGGCTCATATTCATGGCGTCGGCCAGGTTGTCTACGGAGAAACTCTCTTCGTCCAGATGTTTTGTAAGGGTGGCATCCACCTCTTTCATGAAAGTGATGTCACATTCAGACTGAATATATTCCGATATAGGCGTTTCGTGTGTGGTTCCTGCCGAACGGAGCATCAGCTCGTGGAAGGCCAGACGCAATTTCAGCAGATTTTCTATCTGGTTGTGTAGTTGCTTGATACTGAACGGTTTTTCCATATATACCTCCGCACCGTTCTCCATGCCTTCTGTCTTTGATTCCAGATTGGTCTTGGCTGTCAATAGGATGATGGGGATGTGTGAGTAAGTAAGGTTCGTCTTGATGTGGCGGCACATCTCTATACCGTCCATCTCGGGCATCATGACGTCGCTGACGATAACGTCTGTGGCATCATTCGTTTCAAGTTTTTCCAGCGCTTCCTTTCCGTTGCCGGCAGTATATACCTTATACCATTGTTCCAGTGCTTCCCGTATTTCATTCTGCAATTCGATGTTGTCTTCTACAATCAGCACGGTGTGGCGTTTGTTCTTTGTCTGGGGCAGGTCCGGTTCAAACCCTTCGCTTTCCGGATGGCTTTCCGTTTCCGGAAGTTTTTCCGTAGCTCTCTTCAGGGGTAGTGAGAGGATGAACGAACATCCGCTCGACGGCAGGTTCTCTACGGACAGAGTGCCTTGGTGGGATTCTGCCAGTGATTTGGAGAAAGCAAGTCCGATACCGGTTCCTGGCATTTGTTTTTTATCATCCGGTATTTGATAGAAGATTTGGAATATCTTTTCCTTTTGTCCTTCGGGAATCCGGGGACCGTCGTTGCTGACACAAATGACAATGTGCCCGTCAGATTCCTTCAGGCTCAGTTCAATCATTGATGCGGCATACTTCAGTGCATTGCTCATCAGGTTGACCATGATTTTACGGATGATGTCATTGTCAACTATGGCCTCCATTTCGGGTGCAGGTAGGCTGACGGAGAGCTCAAGGCCTTTGATGGATGCCGCATC
This sequence comes from Bacteroides sp. AF29-11, assembly GCF_003602895.1. Taxonomy (NCBI): domain Bacteria; kingdom Pseudomonadati; phylum Bacteroidota; class Bacteroidia; order Bacteroidales; family Bacteroidaceae; genus Bacteroides; species Bacteroides sp. AF29-11. The sequence goes on along the minus strand of NZ_QTLY01000005.1, from coordinate 355,670 downwards.
TTTAAATTGTTCGGCGATGTCTTTTATGATTGCATTTATATCATGTCTTTTCAGGTCGAGCTTCATTTTTTTGTTCTCTATCTTTTGAAAATCAAGAAGCTGGTTGGTGATTTCGAGCAGATAGCTGACGTTTTTCTCAATCAGGGTGAGATGTTTGCCATGTTCCTCTATCTTCCCGTCGCGCAATTTCTCTAGTGGCAGGCATATCAGACTGAGTGGGGTACGTATTTCATGTACCAGATTGATGAAGAAACTTATCTTCTGTTTGTAGATTTCCTTGTCTTGTGTGATGCGGAAGTCCTCCATCATTTGATGGTACTTGCGTTTGACGTGCATCCTCCAGCGATAGGTGATATATCCGATGATGGAAAAGAGTGCCAGCGCATAAGTTATGTAGGCCGGTATGCTCAGCCACCACGGGGGAGTGATGATGATGCGCAGCGAAGCCGTCCGGTCGTTCCACAAGCCGTCGTTATTGGCTCCTTTCACTTGGAATTCATATTCTCCGGGCGGCAGGTGAGTGTAGGACGCCGAGTGGCTGGAGGTATTGGCAATCCATTCTTTGTCGGCACCCTTCAGGCGGTATTTGTACTGGTTTTTAAGCGGCTCTTCATAGCTGAGGGCCACGAACCGTAGGGAAAAAGTGTTGTATTCGTACGGCAACCGTATTTCTTTCCGCATATAGAGTGCATTGCCAAAGTCGGTTTGTCCCTCCTTGTCGCTCATGTGGGGGAAGCCTATCTCCATGATGTATACGGGAGGAATATATGGATTGTTCTTAATGTTTTCGGGGGTCAGGATATTGAATCCGTTGATACCGCCGAAATAGAGTTTGTTGTCTGAAGAGAGCAGCGATGCCTTGGGCAGGAATTGATTGCTTTGCAGGCCATCGTTCATCGTGAACTGCCTGATATCTTTTCGGTTATCTTGGGGAATCTGGTAAATACCGTTATTGCTCGACACCCATAAATCTCCGTCGCGGTCTTGCCTGATGGCACATGCCATGTTGCCGGTCAGCGGTGTCCGGCTGCCGGGAAGAAGGGTTGAGAAATGTCCGGTTGCTTCGGAAAAACGGCATATGCCCGATTCATTGGTGCCGAACCACATCCGGTCGTCTTTGTCTTCGAACAGACTTGTGATGGAATTGCTGATAATGCTGTTGGTATTCTGATTTGTCTTTTTATAATGATTCCACACAGTGCTTTCCGCATTGAGGTTTATCATCTTGAAAACCCCGCTGTTTGAGGTGGCTATCCAGAGGTGTTGATGTGAATCTTCCAGAATGTCCGTTACCGCTGTCATTGCCCCCACTTGGATGATAGGCAGAAAATTGTCAGTTTCTGCACGGTATCGGCATAGGCCGATATTTGTGCCTACGTATATGGTTCCATCATGTCCTTGATACAGACTTAATACGTCGTTGCTGGGTATTGTATGTGGCGTTTGTTGTGAGTGGCGGTAGTTTTTCCATTTTCCGATGTTCATGTTCAGTCTGTAGATGCCCTCTTTGTAAGTACCTATCCACAGATCTTCCTTGCTTGGCAGCAGGCAGCAGATGTCAGGCCGGTGTGGCGGCATGTTTTCAGGTCGGTATTCTTCGAGGTTCTTGCTGGCAGGGTCGAATATCCACAAGCCTTTATCGGTGCCCAGCCATATTTTCTTCTGATTGTCTTCATAGAAGGCTCTTATTTCAGTCCTTCCGGTTTCCGGTTGTGTGTTTGTGGTGGGAATGGTATAAAATTCAAAGCGTTTCAGCTGGTTGTTGATGATTTCCACTCCATTGTAGTTGGTCATTATCCAGAAGTTGCCCTCGTTGTCGCACATAAGGTCATTGATATGCGGTTGCTTGATGTTCAGGAAGCTGGTGGGCAGATTGATTTCTTCGAAGGTGCATTGTGGCAGTTGCAGGGCAAAAATTCCTTTGTCTGTTCCTATCAGCAGGCTTTTCTCTCTATACTTGATGAGGCAGAAGATGGTTCCGAACCGTTTTCCGTTTGTTTCATACACTTCGGTTTTTCCCAGCAGTTTCTGGTAGCAGTACAGCTTGCTGCCTTGGTTGAACCAGAGGTTGCCGCCGATACATTGCAGGAAGTTTATTCCGGTGCCTTCGGCAATTTCGGCCAAGGGGGTGTCGGCGGGTTTCCGGTTTCCGTCTTCATCATATATCATCAATCCTTTCTGGCGCGAAAGTACATAGACACGGCCGTCCTCGTCTTCGCAGATGTCGTTGATGAAGGAGTTCCATACGCAATCCTGTTTCATTGTGTTTGTTTGGGGATTGTAGATAAAGAGCCCTTGGCCTATGGTGGCTATCCACATGAGGCCGTTGTGTGTCTTGACTATTTTTCGTATTTCGCTGCTGATGATGACGCCGAATTGTGTGGTGATGTCGAAGTGTGAGAAATCATCCGAGGCATGGCGGTAGATATAGATGCCGTTTTCGGTTCCTACCCACAACTCTTGGTCTAGTTCTGCAAGTGTTTTTATGTGGCTGTTGCCCAAGGAGTGCTTATGGTTGCTGCTGCGGTATATCCGATTGTTGCAGCCGTCGTAGCGGTTCAGGCCGTTTTCCGTACCGATCCAGATGAAGCCGTAGCTGTCTTGCAGGCAACAAGTGGCGGTATTGTATGAAAGACCGTTTTCCACATTGAGCCTCCTTACCGATAATATTTCGGCAGCAGTGGCCGGATAACCGGATATTCCGATAAGAAAGCACAATATGAGAAACAGTCTTTTCATAGTGATGGCGAAAATAGAATTTATTTGAGAGAATTGCAAATTTCCAGGTTGATTTCCCTGATACGCTTTTCGTCCACTTTAATTACTTTACGGTCATACGTCATCAGGCCGTTCACTTCGATTTCTACGTCCGAGGTCTGTGTATATACCGCACCGGTGAAACCTTTCAGGGCGAGTTTCTTCAATTCTTGCGCATATTTCACGTATTCGTCGGTTACTTCTTTTGAGGTATTGAACCGGATATATCCCCAGTTGCGGTCGGCCTCCCATACGTGCCCTTTCACTACATAGCCTATACCGCCGTATTCTCCTATCACGTTGGCCCGTCGGGCATCATACAGAAACGGTTCGGGACCCGGATAGCTGTGTATGTCCAGCATGTCACCGCATGTATAATGGTTGCCACCGCTGGCAGCATTCACCAGTCGGGTGCCGTCATATTGTTTGGTCAGGTTGGCTGTTTCTTCTGTTTTAAACTGTCCCCATCCCTCATTGAAGGGTACCCATACGCCGATGCAGGGGTAGGAGTAGAGGTAATCCATAATCTCTTTCCATTCCTTGAAGTAAATGGCTTCCGATTGCGGAGTGCGGGTCAGGTCGGCACCGGTGAAGTAGTCACGTTGGTTCCATTCGTGCATTTTGTCGCCGTTGGGCATGTCTTGCCATACGATGATGCCTATCCGGTCACAGTGTGCGTACCAGCGTGCGGGTTCCACTTTTACATGCTTGCGAATCATGTTGAAGCCGAAGTCTTTCGTCTTCTGTATGTCGTAAATCAGAGCCTCGTCCGTGGGGGCGGTATAGAGGCCGTCGGGCCACCAGCCCTGGTCCAGCGGGCCGAACTGGAACAGGTCGCGGTTGTTCAGTTGCATTCTCATCACACCGCTTGCGTCGCGCTTGGACGAGAACTTTCTCATGGCTGCATAGCTGTCCACCGCATCCGTTTCCGTGCTGTTTTGTTTCAGACGTACTTTGAGTGTATATAAGAAAGGTGTGTCGGGCGACCACAGCTTTACTTCTCCGGGTATGGTGATGTCTATCGCCTCCCCACGGATGGCTGCTCCCGAGGCTACAAGTTTGCCGTTGTCATATACTTCCGCTTCCAGACGGCATCCTTTTTTCCATTCGCCTTCACCGGTCCGGGCTTCAATCCGCAGCCGGTTGAGGTCGATGTCGGGTGTGATTTTCATGGAGGCTATATGGTTTTCGTTTACCGGTTCGAGCCACACAGTCTGCCAGATGCCTGAGACGGCTGTATACCAGATGCCTTGCGGGCGGTTGGCTTGTTTTCCTACGGGTTGCGGACCATTGTTGGTGGGGTCCCATACACGTACGGTCAGTTTGTTGCTTCCTTTTTGCAGTGCATCGGTGATGTCGAAGCAGAAAGGGGTATAACCGCCTTCGTGCTTGCCTACGCTGGTGTTGTTCACCCACACATGGGCTCTCCAGTCTACGGCACCGAAATGCAGCAGTACTCTTTTCCCTTTCCATCCGGCAGGTACTTCAAATTGCCGTGTATACCACAATTCCTGACTGTCTTCCAAGTGCACGCCTACTCCTGATAGCGATGATTCTACGGCGAAGGGCACCAATATCTCGCCGTCGTAGGTTTTCGGTTCTGCTTCTCCACACGGGCGGATGGCATAGTCCCACAGTCCGTTCAGGTTTTTCCATTCTTTTCGTTCCATCATCGGGCGCGGATATTCCGGCAGAACGTTGGCAGGGTCCAGTTTCTCTCCCCATTCCGTCTTTATTCTGTCGCCTGCCGGTTTCCATTGGGCGAGGGAGGGGGCTTGCAGGCCTAATGCCAAAGCACATGCTAACGCCAATTTTTTCATTCTCATAACAATCTGTTGTTTATAAATTATAGTTGTTTCCGTCTGTCGTGCGGAATTTGGGCAAAGGTGCTCCAATTCGTCTTTATGAAAGGATAAAAACTGACCAAAAAAGGCGAATTTTGTTTCAGCTGCTTTTTCTTAAGAATAAAATCCATTACTTTGCGACGGCTTTGGAAGATTTGGAGCCAAACGGAAATAGTCGCAGGATATTTCTGTTTGAGTATATATACCTTAAATTAAATGATTTCCGTATGATGAGAATCAAGTGTGCTTTTCTTTGTTTGCTTGTCGGGTGGTTCAGTTCCTGCCATTCGGGAAAGCGTTCTGAAAACGTGGACGGAGTAGACTCTTTGCAGTGCTATGTCAATCCTATTTCTACCGGTTTTCTGGGGTGTCATGTCTTGTTTCATCACGGTATGTATTATTGCATCCAGGGGTGGATGTCGGGTATATACCTGCGTGCGGCTGAGGATGCCACTTTGCTCAAGGAGAAAGAATTCAAGAATGTGTGGAGTTCTGCCGATCCTTCTGTCGGAAACATAGATGATGCCGAATTGCACTACATTGATTCCAAATGGTATGTTTATTTCACCGGGAATGACAATAACCTGGATAATCGTTGTATCTATGTGCTGGAGAATGATTCGCCCGATCCGCTGAAGGGTACGTTCAGGCTGAAAGGGCGCATTGACACCGATAAGGAGAATCATGTGGCCATGTTCTCTACGGTATTCCAGCAGGACGGCCGTTTGTATCTGGTGTGGTGCGGCTGGCCTTCCCGCAGGGTTTATGAAGAAAACCAGTGTATCTATATTGCCGAAATGGAGAATCCCTGGACTTTGTCTTCGGAGCGCGTGCTGATATCGAGGCCCGAATATGAGTGGGAGTGCCAGTGGGTAGGTATTGACGGCAACCGCACGGCTTATCCGATTTATGTGAATGAGTGTCCTCAGGTGTTCAGGTCGCTTCGTCAAGACAAGATTCTGCTCTATTATGCTGCCAGTGGCCGTTGGACCCCTTATTATTGTGAAGGCATGCTGATGGCCGATGCTTCTGCCGATTTGCTTGATTCCGCTTCATGGAAGAAGTGCCCGGTTCCGGTATTCAGCTCGAACACCACCGATAAACTCTATGCTCCCAGCATCGTCTGTTTCATACCCTCGCCGGACGAGACGGAGTATTACTATCTGTATAAGGTGCGTAAGGACTTGGAAGATATGTTCATTTCTTTAGAGAAGTATGAAGTCTGTATGCAGAAGGTGGAGTGGGACAAAGACGGTATTCCGATACTGGGATGTCCGCAAAGGCAGGATACGCTGTTGCGCAAGCCGTCGGGGACGCCACATGCGAATGATGATTGAAATCGGCACGGAAGTTGCCTTATGGATGCGGAAATTCTCCTTTTTCGGTCGGAATTTCTTCTTTTTTCCATGGAAAATGCCCTTATTTTGCATCCGGCAGTTGCGTGTGCTTCTGCTGTGAGTATGAATCTTAAAAAAATATGGTATTGATGAAAAACATGGTATTGCTTTTGTGCATCTTGTTTCTCTGTTCATGGGCGGAAGCCGATGCGCAGGGTTTTCACCTCCAGCCCACTCCGCAGAAATATGTGGGAAGTGAGGATTCTGTTTCTATCCCTGCAAGATATAGTTTGCAGGTAGGAGCCACTTTGCGGGGAAGTGCGGCGGAGCAGTTGTTGGCCGGTCTTTTTCCGGATGCTGTGGTGACTGCCGATTTTTCCGTTTGTATCGGTATGAAGGGGGATAAGTCTGTGAGGAAGTATGCTGCACGTATCCCTAAACAGGCAGAGGGTTATTATCTGAAGATAGACAAGGAAGGTATTGTTGTTGCCGGTGCCGACCGTAGAGGGGTTTTTTACGGTGTGCAGACGCTGGTCCAACTGATTGCATTGCCCAAACTGCCGTTGGTGGAGGTGACGGATTATCCCGACGTACCCTACCGTGGTGTGGTGGAAGGTTTCTATGGCGTTCCCTGGAGCCGGGAAGCACGCTTGTCGCAGCTTGATTTCTATGGCCGCAACAAGATGAATATCTATATTTACGGTCCTAAGGACGACCCTTACCACAGTTCGCCCAACTGGCGCAAGCCCTATCCTGCTCAGGAAGCCGAACAGCTGAAAGAACTGGTGGAATGTGCGCGGCGGAACGAAGTGCTTTTCTATTGGGCTATCCATCCGGGAAAGGACATTCGCTGGAATACGGAAGACCGTGATTTGTTGATGGAAAAGTTCGAAAGCATGTATCGTTTGGGGATAAGGGCCTTTGCCGTTTTCTTTGATGATATTTCCGGCGAAGGGACATCGGCGGAGAAGCAGGTGGAGCTGTTGAATGATATTTATCATAACTTCGTCAAAGTGAAAGGGGATGTTGCTCCGTTGCTGATGTGTCCTACGGAGTACAACCGTCTGTGGACTAAGCTCGAGGGAGGTTATCTCGCGACGCTGGGCGGCAAGCTTCATCCGGACATAGGCATCTTGTGGACGGGCGATAAAGTGGTGGCTTGTATTGATAAGCCTACGATGCAGTTTGTCAATCCGCTGTTGAAGCGCAAAGCATTCATTTGGTGGAATTTCCCCGTGTCCGACTATGTGCGCGACCGCCTTTTGCTGGGGGCTGTCTATGGCAATGGGACAGATATCGATGACGATATAAGTGCTTTTATATCCAACCCTATGGAACATGCCGAGGCTTCAAAAATCGCCCTTTTCAGTATAGCCGATTATGCTTGGAACATGGATGCCTACAAGAGTGATGCATCGTGGAGAAGAGCTGTCCGGTACCTGATGCCCGGCCATGCCGCAGCTCTTCAGGTCTTTGCCTCACACAATTCCGACCTTGGCGGGAACGAACATGATTTCCGTCGTGAAGAGTCAGAACAGATTCGTCCTGCTTTGGAACGGTTGCTGGATGCTTATTGCCGCGAAGGAAAGCGGGAGGTCGCCGCTGCATCGGCTGTAACCGAGGAATGCGAACGTATGATTGCTTCTGCCGACCTGCTGCTGGCTTCCGATGAAAATCCGGCATTAATCAAGGAAATAACCCCTTGGCTGATACAGTTTAAGTTGCTGGGTGAATATGGAAGAGAAGTGCTGTGCATGTTGGCGGCACAGTGTGACGGCAAAAAGACGGAACTGGAGAAAGCCGCTTCTCATGCCAAGGCCCTCCAGGTATTGATGAAGAAAATAGACGCCACTTACAACCAGAACGGATTCCAGCCGGGTGTAAAGACCGGAAGCTGCCATCTGAAACCTGCTTTCGACCGGTTGTATCAGGAGGTGGTTCAACGTACCGGTAAATAGGGGGTGTCTTTTAATCCCGTTTTCGGATTGCTTTTTTAGTAAAATGCAAACGATAGCCTGCCTTTAAGTTTCGCAAGCCCGACTTCTTATGTTGACAAGGTATTCGTAGTCTGCTACGGAAGTGAGCTTGTGAAACTTGAGTAAACCAAATGGAATAAAAGCGTTTTTTTTATTCTTCACTTCCTTCACCTTTTCCTTCAATCCCTCTATTCATAGGCTTTTCCGGTGAAACCGGTTTAATTCTGTGTTCGCTCTCGCGTTTATGTTTCGGGAGTTGTCAATTGCCGGCGGCGAACTTCACTGTAACCGATTTGCAGCATCATTGCAAATTGGTTGCAGCGCTACTGCAAGTTAGTTGCAGCGCCACTGCAAAACTGTTGCAGCGTTACTGCAAGTATGGTTGCAGCGTCACTGCAAAACTATTGCAGCGTTACTGCAAGTATGGTTGCAGTGTTACTGCAAAACTATTGCAGAATTTTGCAGTAATTATCTGTTGATTTATACATAGTTATATTATAGTGAAACAGATTTGAACTGCAGATGTTTTTGGAGTTGTCGGGAATTGGAAGTGCGAAGAAAAGAGGTTTCATCGGGAAAGCGGCATAGGGTAAAACCGGTTTCACCGGAAAAGCCTGTGGATAGGCAGGTTGAGGGAAAAGGTGAAGGTGGTGAAGGATGAAAACAAACTGTTCAAAACGCATGAATGAGCGGATATTTGCCTTTTTTGAAGAGCAATTATCCTTTTTTAATCTTTTTTGCAGGTAAGTTTGCAGCGAAATTTTTTTAATTAATTCTTAAATACATTCGTATTATGAAAAAGCATGAAACGCTTTTGGTAAGCACAATCCTGAACGGAACATACCGTGGCCGCCGTTTTCTCCAGATGGTGGGGATGGTAGGTCTGTTTTCATTCGGTTCGGTTCAGGGCTTACACGCAGAAGCCGTAAATCCTTCAGCAGACGGGACGGAAGTGGTACAACAAAAGAAGAATGTGACCGGAGTGGTGAAAGACAAGACCGGTGAACCGGTCATTGGTGCCAACGTGATAGTGAAAGGCACTACGTCGGGTGTGATAACGGATATAGACGGACGCTTTACGATTTCTGCCGGAGCAGGGCAGGTGATAGAGGTGTCGTTTATCGGTTTCAAGACCTACGCTTTTCCGGTAGACTCGAAGTCGGAATATACCGTCGTTCTTCAGGACGATGCCGAGTTGCTGGAAGAAGTGGTGGTTGTGGGATATGGTTCACAATTGAAGCGCTCGGTGACGGGTGCCATCTCTTCCGTAAAGTCCGAGGAGCTTGAAGCGCCCAATGCGGTGAGTGCCGACAATCTGCTGCAAGGCAAGGTGGCCGGCCTTACCATTACGCAGAACTCTGCACAGCCCGGTTCGGGAATGAGTGTGAACATTCGTGGAAAACTTTCTCCCAACGGTTCTAACTCTCCGCTTTATGTCATCGACGGTGTGGTGATAAGCAGTACAGGAAACAAGGCTTCCAGCGGAGGTCCGAATTTGCCGAGCTTGCACGATGGATCCGACCGGAGTCCGCTCGCTACACTGAACCCCAATGACATCCTTTCCATCGACGTGATGAAGGATGCCAGTGCAGCTGCCATTTACGGTTCGTCTGCCGCTAATGGTGTGATTTTGATTACAACTAAGAAAGGTCAGGCCGGGAAGCCTCGTATTTCGTACAATGGCTCTTTTTCCGTGCAGGGTATCAAGAAGTACTATGATGTGCTTAATGCTCAAGAGTATATGACTAATGTCAACCTTTCCAGAATGGAGAATTTTCTTTATCGTGGCAATTTCTTCCCTTACGGGCCGGAACCTGCTCCTGCATCGGGATGGGCGGAAGCGTTTACGGCTGAAGAGATACGCAATGCAAAGACTTACGACCATGTGGACGAAATTACGCGTACCGGTTTTATTCATAATCATAATGTGGCCATTAATGCCGGTTCGGAGAAGTTTAAATTCTATGCTTCGTTTAATTACTATGATCAGAATTCTATTCTGAAAATCAGTGATTTGCAGCGTTTCAGCGGCCGCTTCAATTTTGAGGCCAATTTCAATAAGTACGTTACTTTGAATGTGGCAAGTATGTATTCGCATTTGTCTTCAAACAATCCGTCATCAGGACATACGCGGATGAACCGTAATGAAGCGGTACAGACCAATGCAGCCATTTTCTTTCCATCAAATATGCCGCTGTATGATGAGGAGGGAAAGTTGACTACCTCTATTTCTCCTCTGACACCTAACCCTGCTACTTGGTTTCATATCAAGAACCAGACGGTGACAAAACGTTTGATGTTTTCGCCCAATCTGGAAGTGAAATTCCTGCCGTGGCTCAAAGCAAATGTACAGTTGAGTGTGGACAAGACAGACGAGAATCGTGAGATTTTCGGTTCTACCAAAGGTAAACTGCCTGCACAAGTAGAGGATAACTATGGTGGTTTCTCCAATGCATTCAACGATAACTACGGTATTGAAGAGTATCTGACCTTCGACAAGGATATCGCTAACGGTCATCACCTGAATGCGGTTGTGGGTACGGGATATTACGTTACTACCTCCAGGTCTCACAACGTGATGGGGTACAATTTCCCTACGGACGTGTATGAGAATAACAACATTGGTTCTACATCCGATCTTGAGAGGACCAATTTGGGCTCGTGGAAGACTTGGCGTAACAAGCTTTCTTTCTTCGGCCGTCTGAACTATACGTTTAAGAACCGTTACATTTTGGGAGTTACGCTCCGTAACGACGGCTCTTCCGTATTTGCCGATAATCACAAGTGGGGATGGTTTCCCGGTGCCTCTGCAGCATGGATTATCTCTGAAGAGAAATTCATGAAAGACTTTGATGTCTTGAGTTTCCTGAAATTGAGAGCCGGTTACGGTACATCGGGTAATGAAAGTATCTTGACCGGCGGTACTTATCCGCTGACTACGTATGGCAACGCATGGTCGGGAGATTATTACTATTTCGGCGGGGTCTATCATAAGGGTATTATTCAGAAGGAGCAGGGTAATCCTGATTTGAAGTGGGAAACGGACATCACGGTGAATGCCGGTATCGATTTTGGATTCTTCGATGACCGTCTGACCGGTAGTGTAGATTACTACGTGCGCACAGCCAAGGACTTGCTTAACTTTACTCCGCTTCCTGTGACCGGCATGGTGGGCAATATAGCCAAGAATGTAGGTTCTACCCGAAGCAAGGGTATCGAAGTGGCATTGAAAGGTACTGTCATAGACAAGAAGGACTGGACATTGACAGCTTATGCCAATGTATCCCACAATCGTTCCAAATGGGTGGAACGCAATCCCGAAGTGGCTATTTCTCCTTGGTTGGATGAAAAAGATGATATCAGCCCGATTTATGGCTGGAAGACGAACGGTATCTTCCATTCTTTGGAAGAGATACAAGCCTACACCTCTAATGGCAAAGTGCTTCAGCCGGATGCCAAACCGGGTAACCTGAAGTATGTAGATGTCAACGGTGACGGTGTGATGGATGACGGCGATATCGTGAAATTGGGTACTTGGGACCCGAAAGCCAACTTCGGTCTGGGTGCCAGCCTGCGCTTCAGAAACTGGATGCTGGATATTGATACGTATGGTGTGCTGGGCAAAAAAGCATACGACTCCTGGAACTTCAGAGGTATCGGAGACGATAATACCAGTGTACGCGTGAAAGACGTATGGACCTCCTACAACCCTACCGGTTGGTATCCGGGCATTGCTGCGGATGTGACTGGCGGAAACAACAAGACCGGTACGCATGACTTTACGCTGAAGAACGTACACTTCTGGCGTTTCAAGGATATCAAGCTGACTTATATGCTGCCTGAGAAGTTCCTGAAGAGAAACAAGATTGCTTCGGATGCTTCCGTATTCGTGGATTTGCAGAATACGTTGATGCTGACCAATTACGAGGGTCTGGACCCGGAAATGGAAATCAACTGCGCACCGTTCCCCATTCCGTTTACAGTCGTATTGGGTGTTAACATTAATTTCTAAACTAAAATACCAAGAAGAGATGAAAACAAAAAAGATAATCAGTTGGGCGGTTGCCTTGTGCATGGGTGTGATGCTCCACTCATGCGACTTGGACCAAAAAGTATTTTCGAGCCTGACAAATTCAAACTTCCCACAGACGGTGGAAGACATAGATGCATTGGTAATAGGCATGTATGCCAATTTCAAGGCCAATTCCGGTGGTGTGTATGATGGCTCTAACGATGGTTGGACCATGCCCATCTACGCCTCCGGTGACGGCTGGTGGGCTTACTCGGAATTCACTTCGGACGAAATGATGCACCAGAGCAACCAGACTTATAAATTCAATTGGTCCGGTGCATGGGATACCTACGGAACATACTCCATTAGCCGTAATATTACCCGTTGTACATTCATTCTGGATCAGCTGGAGAAAGTCGGCGGCCTGCCGGAAGCGGCAAAAGCACAGAAGATTGCCGAGGTAAAGACTTTGCGTGCTTGGTTGATGTTCTGCTTTTATGATTTGTATGGACCGGTATCATGTGTGCTTGAACCGGAGGGATTGAGCAACATCGTTTATACGCCGCGTCCTACGAAAGAAGTCTATTTCAATCGCATGGTAAGCGACTTGCAGGAGGCATTGCCGTATCTTTATGACAAAACGAATGGTACGGAAAATTGGGGTCGCGTGAATAAAGGGATTGCCACTATGCTGCTGATGAAAGCATATATGAACGACCACCAATATGACAAGGCGTTACCTTATGCCGAGAGTATGAAGACGATGGGGTATACGCTTTCTGAAGACTATAAGGATGTTTTCTCCAATGAAATGAATGATGAGACGGTATGGGCCGTTCCGGGTGGAGAACTGGCCGGAAATGAGTATGCTTATTATCTTTTCCCGCCCAATTGCATCACTTTCGGCAAGAATTTCGAGCACAAAGCTTGTCCGACTCATCGCTGGGGAGGCTATCTGATGCCATGGGATTTCTATGACACGTATGACAAGGCGGATGCCCGTTTGGAAGTGATTGCCGATTCTTATAAGGATGCGGACGGTACACTTTATACCCGTCCAGGAGGAGGTGGTGCAAGCGATGACCGTATCCAGCAGGGCGCCATTCCGGTGAAGTATTTGGTGGCCCCGGAGAAGTATGCCAGTGGCAATACGCATATCGTGGCTTTCCGTTATGCGGACGTACTCCTCTCTCTGGCCGAAATAGAGAACGAGCTGAACGGACCTACGGACAAGGCACTGGGCTATCTGAAACAGATTACCGACCGTGTGGGCGTCACGCATACCATTCCGGCAGATATACAATCCAGCAAGGAGAAGTTTAAAGAATTCCTGCTGATGGAAAGAGGGCGCGAGCTCTTTATGGAAGGCTGGCGTCGTCAGGACCTGATACGCTTCGGTAAATACATCGAGTTTGCCAGAAATCGCGGATGTACCGCAGCCAAGGACCACATGGTATTGTTCCCCATTCCGCCGAAAGTGATTACCGAGTCGGGCGGGGTGATTGAACAAAACCCCGGATATTGATAAGGCAGGATGATGATTGGATGCAAACAGTAAGAATCTCCTTCCGTATTCTGTTCTCCGGAAAAGATTGCGGGGGGAGATTTGTCTTTTTTATATGCACTTCGTCTTTTTTGGGAATAAGGTATAAAAAGATTACAAGATGGATTGTTTTCAGGCAAGGTCGTATAATGAGGGTACCTCAGTCGTATACTTAGGTTATCTCACTATACGACTGAGATATCCTAAGTATACGACTGAGATAGGATAATACGTAAATGGTTGATACTTAGTTGTTTGTGGAATGCTGGATTGCATGTATATAAATTCGGACAAAAAGACTGTTTGCACTTGCATGTTTTTTATGGATATTATCAAAATATGGATATACGATGAATTATAGAGTATTGTTGTTAGGACTGTGTGCCTGGGCCTCTTTGCCGGTTCTGGGGCAGGAGAGCAGGGTAGAGGACATCCGCATTGGCGGTTTTGTAGGCGGACGCATCCATACCTGCATCGAGCAGCGGGTGAAATCGCAGGATGTGGAGCATCTGGTAGAGCCTTTCCGTCATCGCGGGGAGACAAGCCTTTGGCAGTCCGAATTCTTTGGGAAGTGGCTGCTGGGGGCCATTTCGTTTTACGAGTATTGCAAGGACCCTGCGTTGCTGGAGCAGATAAAGACCGGCGTGCGGAGTTTCATGCAGACCCAGACTCCGGAAGGCTACATAGGCAACTACAGTCCCGAAGCCCGGCTGACCAACTGGGACATCTGGGGCAGGAAATATTCGGCACTTGCCTTGGTGGCATACTATCGCCTGACCGGCGACAAGGCGGCATTGCAGACCGCTATGCGTTCGGTGGATTACCTGATGAAGCAGTTGCACGAACAGCACGTCGACATTGCCCGTACCGGCAATTACTTTGGCATGGCAAGTTGTTCCATCCTGGAACCGGTGGTCTATCTGTATGACATTACCCGCGAGAGACGCTACCTCGACTTTGCCAAAAGCATCGTGGCGGGCATCGAGCGGGAGGGCAGTTCGCAACTCATAGCCAAAGCGCTGAAAGATGTGCCGGTATCGCGACGTTCGGCTTATCCGGCATCGTGGTGGTCGTTCGAAAACGGGCAGAAGGCTTACGAGATGATGTCCTGCTACGAAGGTCTGATAGAACTGGGGCGTGTGCTGGACGACCCTCTTTACAAGGAAGCCGCCGAGCGTACGGCCGGGAGTATCCGGCGCGACGAGATAAACATTGCCGGTTCGGGTGCGGCCTTCGAGTGCTGGTATGGAGGCAAGGACAAGCAGACTCTGCCGGCTTATCATACGATGGAGACTTGCGTGACGTTCACCTACATGCAGTTCTGCAGCCGTTTGTGGCGCGACACGGGCAATCCGCTCTACGTCGAGGAGTTTGAACGGACGATGTACAATGCCTTGTTCGCCTCGATGAAACACGACGGAGGACAGATTTCCAAGTACAGTCCGTTGGAAGGACGCAGACAGCCGGGTGAGGAGCAATGCGGCATGCACATCAACTGCTGCAATGCCAATGGTCCCCGGGGATTCGCCCTGATTCCGAAGATGGCGGTGGCGACCAAAGAAGACGGTATATTCCTCAATCTCTATGTGCCGATGGAAGCTACGGTGAAGACGGGCAGGAAGAATGCAGTGGCCCTGAAGGTGGAGACCGGTTATCCCGTAAACGGAAAGGTAAGCATCGGAGTGGAACCGCAGAGGGACGAACGCTTTAAACTCTCCTTGCGCATCCCTTCGCAGGTAGACGGGGCGAAGGCCTTTGTCAACGGGCAAGAGCAGGAAGTGCTGCACCTGGGCGGTTATCTCTGCCTGGACCGTATATGGAAGCGAGGCGATGAAGTGACATTGGAATTCGACCTTCAAACCAAAGTTGTGGAGAGCCATAACCACCAGGCAGTGGTGCGCGGTCCGCTGGTATTTGCTCGCGACAGCCGTTTCGACGACGGCGATGTGGATGAGTGTGCCGTCATCAAGAGCGATGAGCGGGGTGTGGTGCAGGCCGCAGTACACGAGAATATGTCCGGTTCATTTGCCTGGATTACGTTGGAAGTTCCCGCTGTGCTGGGCACCGACCTGGAAGATGCCGCCAACAAGACGGCCAAGCCCGTACGCTTCTGTGACTTTGCCTCTGCGGGTAACGACTGGGCCCCGAAAGGCCGCTACAAGGTATGGATTCCGCAAACCCTGCACATGATGACGGAACCTTACCGGAAATATTGATGGAAAAACAGGTAGAAATTCCTTTATAGAGATAAAATATGAGCTATAACAAGAAAATGAATCTGTGCATCGGCCTTTTGCTGGTTCTTCTGACGGCTTGCCAGGGAGCGAAAAAGGAAGTAGAGACACAAACACCCCGCATATCGGTCAGTGAGTATACCATGTTGCATGAGGTAGTAAAGATAAAGCTGGACAACGTTGCTCCGGACATGGAGATGACGGTGGATTTCGGAGACGGAACCGTGGAAACGGGCAGGAACGACGGACTCCTGACGCACGCCTATGCCAAGGAGGGGGATTACACCATCAAGGCGCAGACGGCAACCGGAACATTGACTGCCGGCATACACGTCTGCGACCTGCCGGCGCTCAGCGTTGCCATGCGGCAGTTTAAAGACCCCTCGTACAAGAAGGTGTGGGTCATGGCCCACCGGGCGCATACGCAGGACAAGACCATTCCCGAGAATTCTCTCAGTGCGATAGAGGCTGCCGTGGCCGCCGGCGCTGAAATTCTGGAGTGCGACGTCAGGCATACAAAAGATGGTGTTCTCGTGGTATGTCACGACGAGACCATCGACGCCACTACCACCGGACAAGGCCGGATTGCCGACATGACCTATGACGAAATCCTGCAGTACAACCTGAAAGACCGTGCCGGAAAACCCACCGATGAGAAGATGCCCACATTGGAAGAGTATCTGACCGCCGTACGTGGACGGGCGTATGTAGACATCGACAAATGTACCGGACAAGGTATCTTCGGGAAAGTGGCGGATGTGGTGTGCCGGACGGGCATGATGGAAGCCGTATTCTTCTACAGTGGTGTGGAAGAAGGTACCCGTGAGGTGCTCGGTGTGGTGGAGGATGCCAACATCTATCCTTGGGTAGGAGGGCACAAGTTGCTGGAGGGATTGCCGCGTACGTTTTTCGTGCAGACGTCGTATGCCACCGAAGGCAGAAGCCCCTCTTTGGGCGATTCGGTAGAGTTGGGCATGGTTCCCTCCGTCTGCCTGCTGTGGGTGCTCGACCAGGCCATACCCGAATATGCACTGGACGACAGGCAACTTGACGAACTGTTTGACATATTTCCCACTGTGAGGATGATTCAGACGGACGTGCCTGCCGAGTTGATTGCAGCCTTGGAGAAGAAGGGATTAAGATGAAAAATCAATAGGTGTTTTGAAATATATGAAGAAGATACTGTTTTTGTGCTTCGGGCTTGTGGTCAGCGTTTCATTGACGGCGCAATTACCCGAAAGGAATGCCGACAACCTGAAAAAATACAAAGCGATATGTCGGCAGCATATTTATAAGAATATGAAGGGCATGTACCGGCAACCGGTCGGTGCATTGAAGTATCCTTTCCTTGTGCCCGGCAGCGGGCAGTATGCCAACCAGTTGTGGGATTGGGATTCATGGCTGAGCGACATAGCCCTGCGGCAAATCATCGTGGAAAACGGCACCAGTGACGATCGTGAGGAACTGATTGCCTACGAGAAAGGCTGTATTCTCAACTTCCTCAGCTATGGCGGAGGCGACGGATGGATTCCCATTTGCATCTTTGACAATACGGAAGAGCGCTGGCAGTTGCTGCAGAAAATCAATCCATGGAAGACCAATATGCACAAACCCGTCCTGGCGCAGCACGCTGCATTCGTAGTGGAGCAGACGGGCGGTGATGCCGAATGGCTGCGTGAGGGATTTTATAACTTGCAGACGTTTGTGGGCAAGTACCTCAACTACCATCGCCACAAGGCCACCGGATTGCTCTATTGGGAAAACGATGAAATGATTGGCGTGGACAATGACCCGAGTACCTTCTACCGTCCTCACGGAAGCTCGGGCTCCATCTTCCTCAATGCCTTGATGTATAGGGAACTGCTTGCCATGGCTTATCTGGCAAGACAGCTCCGCATGCCCGATCTGGAAAATCGGTTCACCCGCGAAGCGGAGGAACTGAAAGAAGATATCCGCAAGCATTGCTGGGACCCTCGCGACGGCTTCTACTACAGTGTAGACCTTAACCTGCTTCCGGTGGAAAAGCCCGCTGCGCCGGGCTTTCATTACCACACCGGGCAGCCCCGTACTTACGACTGCCTGATACAACGTTTCAGTGTGTGGAGCGGCTTCATGGCGTTGTGGGCAGGAATAGCCACTCCCGAGCAGGCGCGCGAAATCGTGGAACGGCAATATCGCGATTCCCGTTTGTTCAATGCGGCGGCAGGTGTGCGTTCCCTTTCTCCATTGGAAAAAATGTACGACGTGCGTGCCAGCGGCAATCCTTCTTCCTGGCAAGGACCGGTATGGATATGCGTCAACTACTTTGTTTTTCGGGGACTGCTCCGCTACGGCTATACGGAAGATGCCCGGGAGTTGGCAGAGAAGACCGTGTTGCTGCTGGGACGCGACTATGAGCGTTTTGGTGCGCTGCACGAATATTACATGCCCGACAACGGCGAGCCCATCCTCAACAAGGGCTTCCAGAACTGGAACTTGCTGGTGCTGAACATGGCTGCCTGGCTGGACGGTAAAGAGACGGTGAATGAATTTTAATTTTTATCAAGCAAGAGTATGAAACATTTGTTACTGGCCTGTATCATGGCCGTAATCTGTCTTCCCGTTTCGGGAGGAAACAATAAGAAGTCTAAACCGGGCGGCGCTTCCCTCAAAGTGCTTTGCCTGGGAAATTCCATTACACGGCATGAATATAAGGCTGATATCGAATGGTTCTCGGAGTGGGGCATGGCAGCTTCGAAGGAAGAGAACGACTATTGCCACCAGTTGCAGAAGCTGCTCTGCGCAGAACATCCCGGCACGGTGGTTACCCCGCTCAACATCGCTTACTGGGAACGCAATCTGACGTGCGATATTGATTCATTGATAGGTCCGGCTGTTCGCGGCAAAGACCTTGTCGTGATTCGTCTGGGTGAGAATGTGCAGGATAAGCAGGCGTTCCGTCCGGGCATTCTCCGCCTGGTGGAATATTGCAAACAGAAAGCGGGCAGGGTGGTCATTACCGGTTGCTTTTGGGAAGATGCCGAGAAGGAGCGTGCCATTATTCATGCCGCCCGTACCCACGGTATTTCCTTTATTCCGATTGACTGGATAGACCGTCTGTATGATTCGCGTCCCAAGGTGGGCGATACCCTCTATGATGTGGAAGGAAAGCCTTATACCGTGACCAAGGAGTTTATTATTGCCCACCCTGACGACCGAGGCATGCGAAAGATAGCCGAGGCGATATTCGACACTTTGCGATGATGCTTTCTTGAATGTGACGCCAGGGAGCCGCATTGTTCGGGACTTGATTGATATGAATTGGTTTATAGATTATTGGTATGGAAAATTTGAAAAATATTTTGTGGCTCTGTCTGGCAGGACTGTTGTTGGCTGCACTGCCCGCTGCCGCCGGGCAGATTGTTGTGTCCACCCCTTCCTTCGCATTGGTACTTGATGCTCCGGTAGGAGGCGAACTAAGGTATCTCTACTACGGAACCGGATTATCGGAGGATGATTTGCGGCAGATGAATGTGGTAGGTACGTGCCATCATGTTGCTTATCCTTCTTATGGAATAGGATGGCCCGGTGAATCCGCTCTCCGTGTCAGACATGCCGATGGGGTGATAGCCACCCGGCTTTATGTGCAGGATGTGGAAGTGAGGCAAGAGCCGGATGCTATGCTCACCCTTGTGAAACTGAAGGATTGTGTTTATCCCTTCTACGTCAATCTCTGCTACAAGGCATATCGCGATGTGGATGTGATTGAAACCTGGGCTGAATTCAGCCATTCGGAGAAGACTCCGGTAACGCTCCTTCAATTTGCTTCATCTTATCTTCCTCTCCGCAGAGGCGATGTGTGGCTTTCCAGCCTCTACGGCGGGTGGGGCAACGAGGCAAGGTTGCTTCAGGAACCTTTAAAACCCGGCATCAGGCTGATAAAGAATATCGATGGCGTACGCAATTCACATACTGCTCATGCCGAAGTAATGTTTTCGCTGGACGGGAAACCACAGGAAAACACAGGGCGTACTATCGGCGCAGCCCTTTGCTATACCGGTGACTATAGGCTGAAAATCAATACGGATGACGGCGATTATCACCACTTCTTTGCCGGTATGGATGAGGAAGGTGCTTCCTTCAGGCTGAAAAAAGGCGAGGTATTCCGTACTCCCCCGTTGGCGCTCACCTACTCGGAAGAGGGATTGGGCGGCGCAAGCCGTAATTTCCATAAATGGGGACGGAAACATAAACTGGCCAATGGAGACAAGCCCCGCAAGATACTGCTGAACAGTTGGGAAGGTGTTTACTTCGACATTAATCAGAAGGATATGGAGCAGATGATGGCAGACATAGCCTTGATGGGAGGCGAACTCTTTGTGATGGATGATGGCTGGTTTGGCGACAAGCATCCGCGTGATATTGACAACGCCGGGCTGGGGGACTGGGTGGTGAACCCGAAGAAACTGCCTGACGGCATTGCCGGACTATTGCGTGATGCCGCGAAACATAATATCGGTTTCGGCATCTGGATTGAACCCGAAATGATTAACACACGCAGCGAACTATACGAGAAGCATCCCGACTGGGTGATGAAAGTCCCCGGACAAGACTTCATTACGGCGCGCGGTGGCACGCAGGCGGTGCTTGACCTTACCAACCCCCAGGTGCGGGATTTCATTTTTTATACGGTGGATACCTTGCTGGCCCGTTATCCGGAAATAGAATATATCAAGTGGGATGCCAATATGCCGGTGCTGAACCACGGTTCTGTCCATTTGGACAAGGACGAGCAAAGCCATCTGAGTATTCTTTATCATCAGGGATTTGAGGATGTGTGCCGACGCATCCGTAGAAAATATCCTGATGTGACGATTCAGGCGTGTGCCAGTGGAGGCGGTCGTGTCAATTACGGCTATTTGCCCTATTTTGATGAATTCTGGACCAGCGATAATACAGATGCCTTGCAACGCGTTTATATCCAGTGGGGAACGTCCTATTTCTTTCCTGCTATCGCTATGGGATCGCATATCAGCGCTGCGCCCAACCATCAGACGCATCGCAGCTTGCCCTTGAAATATCGCATTGATGTGGCAATGAGCGGAAGGCTCGGTATGGAGATACAACCCCGGAATATGACGGATGAAGAGAAAAATCTTTGCCGTGAGGCGATTGCTGCTTACAAAGAGATTCGTCCGGTGGTGCAGTTTGGTGAACTTTATCGGCTGATGTCACCGTATGACGGTCAGGGGGTAGCCTCATTGTTGTATGCCAGCGAAGATAAGTCGAAAGCCGTCTTCTATTGGTGGAAGCTAGAACAGTTTGTCAACCAGCAGTTGCCGCGTGTCAGGATGGCGGGATTGGATGCGGGGAAACAATACCGTATTCGTGAGCTGAACCGCATTGACAATGTCCCTCTCTCCTTTGAAGGAAAGGTACTGAGTGGCTCTTTCCTGATGAGCCACGGACTGGAGATTCCCGGAGAACATAGGGTGGATGCAGATAAAATGAGTGATTATGCCAGTCGGATATTGTATCTGGAAGAGGTGAACCATTAAAATATTAGAAATATGAAAGTTGGATATTTTGCAGTTGTACTGCTTGCATGCTTCCTGCAGGCTTGTTCTTCGTTTGTGGGAAAGGATAGCACGGAGATGGACGGTTTTGTGACCGGACTGATGGACCGGATGACTGTACGGGAGAAACTGGGCCAGTTGAACCTGCCCTCGGGAGGCGATTTAGTGACTGGTACGGTGATGAACGGCGAACTCACGGAAATGATACGGAAGCAGGAAATCACGGGCTTCTTCAATGTGAAGGGAGTACGGAAAATCAGAGAGATGCAACGTATTGCCGTGGAGGAAACCCGTTTGAAGATTCCCTTGATTGTAGGAGCCGATGTCATACACGGTTATGAGACAATATTCCCCATACCGCTTGCCATGTCGTGTAGCTGGGACACTGTCGCCATCCGACGGATGACACGCGTGGCGGCTACTGAGGCCAGTGCCGACGGAATCTGCTGGAATTTCAGTCCGATGGTGGATATCTGCCGCGATGCCCGTTGGGGACGCATTGCCGAGGGGAACGGTGAAGATCCCTACTTGGGCGCTTTGATGGCGAGGGCATACGTACATGGCTATCAGGGCGATGCTATGAAGGCTAATAATGAAATACTGGCCTGTGTCAAGCATTTTGCACTGTATGGTGCTTCCGAGGCGGGACGTGATTATAATACGGTAGACATGAGCAGATTGAGCATGTACAACAATTATCTGGCTCCCTATAAAGCAGCCGTTGAGGCGGGTGTGGGGAGCGTGATGAGTGCGTTCAACCTTGTGGATGGCATTCCTGCCACTGCCAATAAGTGGCTGCTGACCGATCTTCTTCGTAACGAGTGGGGATTTGGCGGTATGGTCGTTACCGATTATTATTCCATCGGAGAGATGAAAACTTACGGCGTGGCCGACAAGAAAGAGGCTTCCGTGCTTGCTCTGAAGGCAGGAACGGACATGGATATGGTAACCGCCGGTTTTCTGGATACTTTGGAGTCGGCATTGGAGGAAGGACTCATTTCTGAAGCTGATATTGACCGTGCCTGTCGTAGGGTGCTTGAGACTAAGTATAGAATGGGACTTTTTGACGACCCCTACAAATACTGCGACACGGTACGTGCGGAGAAGGAAATCTTTACGCCCGAGCACCGCAAGGAAGCGCGTGAGGTGGCACGTGAAACCTTCGTGTTGATGAAGAACGAGGGAAGTCTGCTTCCTCTTTCTGTGGATAAGAAGGTAGCGCTGATAGGACCTATGGCCGATGCCCGCAACAATATGTGCGGCATGTGGAGTCTGACTTGTGTTCCTTCCGACCACCGTTCCCTGCTCGATGGGATGCGCGACGCGATGAAGGGCAGGGGCGAAGTCCTTCATGCCAAAGGCAGCAATATCTATTACGAGGAGGAAATGGAGAAAGGCGCCGTCGGCTTCCGTCCTTTGGAGCGTGGAGACAATGGGAAATTACTTCGGGAGGCGTTGCAGGTGGCTGCCCGTGCGGATGTGATTGTTGCCGCTTTGGGTGAGTGTGCGGATATGTCGGGTGAATCGGCCTCACGTACGGAACTGGAACTGCCGGATGCGCAGCAAGCGTTACTGAAAGAACTGGTGAAGACGGGAAAGCCGGTGGTGCTGTTATTGTTTACGGGACGTCCGTTGGTGCTTAATTGGGAAACGGCACATGTTCCTGCTATACTGAACGTATGGTTTGCGGGCAGTGAGGCGGGCGATGCCATAGCCGACGTATTGTTTGGGCACGCCGTGCCTGCCGGAAAGCTCACTACCAGTTTCCCACGTGCCGTAGGACAGATGCCGTTATACTATAACCATTTGAGTGCCAGTCGCCCCGATCCGCAAGATGGGGTGTTCAACCGCTACCAGAGTAACTATATTGACCAAAGTAATGAGCCGCTTTATCCTTTCGGGTTCGGGCTGAGCTATACGGCTTTTGAGTACGGTGATATGCGGCTTGGTTCGGAATGTCTTCCCAAGAACGGGGAGTTGGCGGTTTCCGTGGAGGTCACCAATTCCGGTACTTGTGACGGTACGGAAATCGTACAGCTCTATCTGCGTGATGTGATGGCTGAGGTGGCACGTCCCGTCAAGGAACTGAAAGCTTTTCGGCGCATCTTCTTGAAGAAAGGGGAAAAGCGAGAAGTGGTGTTCACGTTGACAGAAGAGGACTTGAAATACTACCATTCGGATTTGCAATACGGGTATGATCCGGGTGAGTTTCAAGTGATGGTCGGTCCTAACAGCCGTGATGTCCAGACGAAGGTGTTCAAAGCAGAATAAGTTCTTTAATTTGAAGATTATGTTTATATGAAGATGATAACTTTTTTCATTACGTTGCTGTTGTCAGTGGCTATGCTATGCAGCAGTTGTTCTGTTACTGGAAATAGAGAAAAGACATTATTGGGCAATCCGGTTGTCAAGGTGCCTACGTTGCTTGATAAGACAAACTGGACAACGGACACGATTGCCAACGGAATCATTTACTATAATTTTGCAGCAAAAGATGAAGTTTCGGATGCCAGTCAGATCGTGAATGTATTGGAACTTGATTTGACAAATCCTGACTATACGCTTGCCTTGCGGTATGTTCCGGAGTGTTCTACGTTGTCCGAACTTGCCAAGTCCGCCGGAGCTATAGCCGGAATGAATGCAGGGTATGAGCAGGAAGCCATCTACTTGAAAGCGGAAAATACCGTGTTTTCGGAAGTGGCATTGGCGCCCGACCATCTCCGCTTCTGGAAGCATGAGGGTGCTGTCTGTTGGAGCAACAATGAGGACATCGGAATATGGTTTGCCGGTAAAGACGGGGTGGATGCCATTGCATGCTATAAGGCGGATACACACCGGAATCTCATAGCCAGTGCCCCGATGCTGGTTGATAATTACGTGCCTTGCGGCGTCTCTTTTGTGGATGCCGCATATACGCCGGAACAACTGAACGGACTGGATTATGAAGACAAGAACCGCCATCAGGGAGTCAGACATCCCCGTACTGCCATTGCCTTGACGGAAGACCGAGATTTGCTGCTCATTACCGTCGACGGACGCCGGTCCGGTCAGGCGGAAGGCATGAACGCAAAGGAACTGACCGGCTTTATCGTGAAATACTTCTCTCCGCAATATGCACTGAATATGGATGGCGGAGGTTCCACGACTATGTATGTCATAGGAAGAGGGGACAATGTTACGAATGTCGTGAATTATCCTACTGATAACGGAATCTTTGACCATCGTGGAGAGCGGAAAGTCTCTACCCATTTTCTGGTGATGCGAAAATAAGTACTTTAGTAATATTTGAAGAACAAGACAATGAAAGAAAAGAAATGTAGCTGGATTATTCTTTGTAGCTTCTTTGTATGTTTTTGCTTTTTCCAGCCACTTTGGGCGGAGAAGCGTGTGGAGCGAGGCAATGACATCGTTTCTGTCATTAGGCATGGTGTCCGGAACGACGGTTCTGTGATAGGCTCTGAACTGAATGAGCTTGTCGTGAGGAGCTACGGGAAGACGTTGTATTTTCCTGTCGGTACCTATAATCTGTCGGAACCTATCATCTTGCCCTACGACTATACGAAGAATGTAAATATTGTTTTTGACAAGAATGCATTGATAAAGACCGATTTGCCCTTGGAAGCATTGTTGAAGGTTGGCTATTCGGAGATGTCGACACCCGATGTCACTCACCGTCGCTTCTCTTATATCGAGGGAGGGATGTTCGACTGCTATAATGTGGAGAACGGAATCATGGTCAACGGATTGAAACAGCTGGTTTCCCTGAAAAGCATTAGTTTGTTTAAGGGGCGCAACACACATATCCGCATCAGCGTTACCGACGACTTCAGAGGAACGGGAAGCAGTGACACCAAAATAGACAATGTGACCATACAAGGCATTTCGTCCAACGAAGAGGTATATGGTATTTATATAGATCAGGCCTGCTGTGACTGTAAGATCTCCAATACTTTCATATATAGCACGAAGTATGGACTCGTGACAAAGTCGGCGGGACATATTTTGAATAACCTGCATATTCTCTCCATGCACACCACTGGCGGTCTGGACTTGGGGGTGAAAGGTTTCCGCTCTACGGAAGGGATACGTGTGGAAGCGGATGGCTTTTTCATTTTCAACGAGGTGTATTATGACACGGTGGACCGTGGTATTGTGGTTGCGGCAGACAGGAATCCTACGTTGGTGCTGGACAAGAACATCTTCTATTCCTATTTGTCGGATTTCGGGACTTCTTTCCTCTATCGGGACCATAAGGCGGCGACTCCGTTTCAAGCGAAGATGTCGAACTGTATCATCGAAGTGGCAAAACAGGGTTATAGAATCTTTGATGTCGGCCCTGAGGCTATAAAGAATGATGTGGAGGGGAATTTTTCGTTTGTGAATTGTGCAATGAGAAATTCTCACTTGTTAAGTCCTTTCGATTTCTCCCTGATGCAACGCATAAGGGAAAAAAGATGTGATGTGCTGTCCGCACCGGAGCAGGCAACAGGTGGTTTACAGGCAGTGGATAGCTTGCAGTGGTACGTTTTGGGAGCTGTGTTTGCTTCTCCGTATCGTAATTTGTTAAAGTTGGATTTGGCAAAAGATGGTGTGGTAGAACTGGATTTGCTCTTTGCAGGAGGGGAACCCGAAATACATAGCAGGATGCTTAAAAGCCCGGATAGAACTTCCTTCCAGCTGGGATATGTTGTTAAGGACGAATATTGTATCTTACTGTTGAGAACGCCCCGAGGAAAAGTGTATCCTGCTATTTGTGATGTGTTGGGAAATAGTTGTTTTTTGGCGACTCCTTCCAAAGATAGATATTATAAACCGGAAGATTATGGGGTAGACCAGGACCCCGTCATTCTGCATTGAATTTGTGTAATGGAAGAGCAGGTAATATAGAGCGTGAGCGATGTGTTACTTAAGATACAGTGTCATTTTACTTAACGGTAAAATGACACTGTAAATGCCTGATAAAGGTGTTTATTATTTGAAAAACAATTAGATTATCAGCGTGCTGGCTTTTTAGAATCTGTATCCATATCCCAGCATGATTGCCACATTGTCATCTTTGGCAAACATAAACCTGGCTTCTGCATTCAGATAACTCCGTTCGGAGATGGGTAATGTGATACCTCCTCCCAAATTGAAAGCGAATTTGGTAGAGTTGCTCCGGTCCATTTCCATTTCTTTCCCGTCTATCTCAACACTCTTTTTGCCATAGAAGTTGTTCTGCATGCCGATACCTGCAAGGGGATAGACCGAAAATCCTTGGCCGTCTTCTTTAAAGTTGAATACATAATGGAAATTCACGCTTACATCCAGTCCGGTAACTTTGTCTTTAGGAAAGTAGAACGTTACATCCGGAGCAATCCGGAGATTATTCGCTATCGCGTAACGTCCTTGTACTCCCAAACCGAACCTCTCATAGTTCGTTTGATAACCGATGTTGCCCATCAAAGAGCCTTCACCTTTAACTGTTTGGGCATTTATGCCCACAGATGCCAATGCAATCATGGCCAGCAAGAATAATTTTTTCATAATTAAGGCATTTAGTTAATAAAATATTTATTTAAAAGAAGAATGATCTCCTTTTAATGGAAATAACAAACGTTTGCTTACATTTGTTTGCTATATATTGTTACATATACAAAGACTTTTGATGTTAATATACGAGCGCTTTTCTCAATTTTTTATAAAGCAAAAAATGATGTTAATTCCGTTTTTATGCCTCGAACCATTTTTTTTAATGCTGTGTTTTTAGTATATGGCAGGGATTAAAGTTGGTTACATTTGAATTGCCAGTTTGTAGAGAAAGGAGCAAGTGGTATATTACATTGTCGTAACTGACTGAACCTGCATTGTTACGAAAGGATAAAATATCAGGATTGTTTCATTATTAAAATCTACAGCCATGAAAAGTCTAAGTTTTGATTTGCGGGTCAGGCTAATAGCCAGTTCTGTCATCGGGGCAATAGTTTATTTCTTTTCAAGTTCCCGCAGGTAGGTAAAGTGATAATAAAATAAAGGATCGCAGGATATGCCTTTATATTGGAAATAAGCGGATGATATATCTATCTATATATTTACATGTAAATCTCAGAACTGAGTGTGTTACTTTAAAAAATAGTTTATGTATTTTTTATGGTACATTGTTATCGGGATCGCTTCTCTGTCTTATAACAGAAAGAAAATTGAACTTTAATTATTTTAATCGTTTAAAACCAACTTAATTATGGAAAATAGAAATTCTAGTTTATGGATCGGCCTGGGAATAGGTACGGTCATCGGTACTCTGGCTTATCGTTTCTCACGTACTTCAAAAGCCAAGAAATTGAAGGAAAAAGTATGTAACGTTTTTCATAAGATAACCGGTCAGACAGAAGACCTGTTAGATGAAGCTAAGGAAAAAGTGGCGGATACCGGAAAAGTTGTAGTGGATAAGGTAGCCGATAAAGTTCAAGATGGCGCTGATGCTGTAAAGGACGCATTGAAAGATGCGAAGAAAGATGTCAAACAAGGAGCTGAAAAGGCCAAGACAGAAATAAAGGAAGGGTATGAAGATGTAAAAAAAGAAGCAAGTAAAAAACTTGATTGATTTTTTTATATATCATTCTGTTAGTAGTAATATCTTATATAAAGAAGAATTATGATTGGATTTGTAATATGGATTATAGGATTGGTCTTAACTATCAAAGCTGCTCTAGAGATATGGCGTATTCATGCGCCGGCGGAAAGAAGGTTAATAGCCATTATCCTGGTAGTTTTGACCAGTTGGGTAGGATTGTTGTTCTATTACTTTTATGGTAAGCCTCGTATGGCACAGTGGCTGGGGACCGGTCTTGAAAGGTATTGATGGTCACATAGCTGTTTATGCTGAATAGATAGGAATATCCCAAAATAAAAATGTGTTGGTTGATAGAAGTGACCGATTTATTTTTGTTTTGGGATGTTTGTATAGGAGTATACAAAGGTAATGTCAAAAGTATATGAGACTTGTCATTATGATAATACTTTAGGCACGGATTACACGGGGTAAATTAAAACCGTGAAATCCGTACCTAAAAGAATGCACAGAGAGAGAGGTATTTTCTTCTTGTCTGTCTTACCAATATTTTTCGATTCTATCATAGCCGAAAACGTGACTACGTTCATCTTTAATATCTTGCAGCTTATGACAAATTATTTGCGCTCCGATCATGCTGAAAGTGATTCCGTTTCCGCCATATCCCAGATCGAAAAATATTCGTTCCTTGCCGGGCCAATTGCCGATGAAAGGTAGTCCGTCTTTGGTGCTACTGAAGGTACCGCACCATGCCATTTCTGTTTTGAAAGGGATATCGGGGAATAGTTTTCTGACTTTTCTCTCCAAAATACGGATTTTCTTTCTGAGTAGTGAGTCACGGTGCTCTGGATCGCTGAACTTTTCATCCTCACCACCTACAATAATACGGTTTCCGTCGGTGGTACGGATATAAAGATATGGATCGGCTGTTTCCCAGATCAGGCAATGTTCCGGCCAGAGATATTCGGGGGCTACCGGATGTGATATGAGTGCATAAGTAGAAGTCAAATCCATAATTTTTTTGGGAAGGAATTGTCCGGCCTCAAATCCGGTGGCTACGATTACATATCCGCACTTAATTTTATTTCCTTTGTCTGTTATCATGATACAGCCATCAGATGTTTCAGTGCACTTCTTTATGTTGGTATGGGTAAAGACCTTCAGACCGTTCTCCTTCATATGATAGGTGAGCAGTCCGGTTGCAGCTCTGTAGGCATCCATCTGTGCGGATGTTTCATTCACCAGGGCATTGCCGGGCACTTT
The DNA here is from genome assembly GCF_003602895.1 of Bacteroides sp. AF29-11. Classification (NCBI taxonomy): domain Bacteria; kingdom Pseudomonadati; phylum Bacteroidota; class Bacteroidia; order Bacteroidales; family Bacteroidaceae; genus Bacteroides; species Bacteroides sp. AF29-11. The sequence goes on along the minus strand of NZ_QTLY01000005.1, from coordinate 326,599 downwards.
CACCTTATATCGTTTTCTGATTTCTTGTTTCTTGAGCAGATTGACCGGCAATTCATGCTTTTGCCGTATTTCGTATTCTTGTTCCAGAAGTTTGTTGTCTGCCGAGCAGCTGGCATAAAAGACGCTGGACAATTGCTCAAATCCGGCATCGACATCTGTTTCCTTTAGTACTTTCTTTATATCAGAAATGGATTGCAGGCATGCATGATAGGCGGTTGCTGCATTTTCTTCGCTGATGATTTTTGCCATCCGGCAGAGGGGTACGTCTATTTCATATTGTAGTAAAGCGGTACTTGCAGCAGAGCTTCCGGTTGCGATGCTGCGTTTGTCAATCACGCAACATTCTATTCCGGCACGACACAATTCGTGTGCCATCAAAGCGCCTGTTATACCCGAACCTACGATGACGATATCTGTTGACAGATCATCCTCCAAAGGGTGGAAATAGTCCAATAGGGAATTTCTGACGATCCAATAGGGTAAACCTGAATGTAAGTCCATAATATATTTTGTTAATTCCCCCTTACTTTCTTCCTGTTGAGAAACAGGAGTGAAGTAAGGGGGGAGTGAGAAATGGGAAAGCCGTTTTATTGAAATTTGCTTTCCGTTTACGGTAGTAGATTATTTGCCTTCTTCGATAGTACAAATGCTGACACGGTTCCAGTCCGGTTCGGAGAACATATCACCGATTCCTTGTCCTTCGGCGGTAATGCGGGTGTCGTTAATCTTGTATTTTTTTACAAGTATGGACTTCACAGCTTGAGCACGTGCTTTTGCCAGTTTCTCATTGAAAGCGAGGTTACCTTCGGGAGAGGCATATCCTTTGATGACGACTTTAGCTTCAGGATGTTTTTTCATGTAAATGGCTACACGTTCCACATTAGGCAGTTGGGAAGCATCAACCACGGACTTTCCTTGTCTGAAGGTAATGATGGATTCTGGAATGCGGTTGGTTTTTACCACGGTTTCTATGTTGGCAGCTTGGGTTCTGCAATCTGCCAGCTCCTTTTGTAAGTTGTTGGCCTGTTGTACGGCATTGCTCAGTTGCATGTCCTTGTCGCTCAGTTGTGATCGCAGACGGTTGACTGCATTATTTAGCTCGCCTACTTCTACTGGGTCGTAAGGCTTCACTGTTGTGAAATGATGTGAGCCGTTGCTACACATGAAATGGTAGGTCAGTCCGGCAGTCAGTTCAAAAGTGGCATTGTTGGCGTTGAAACGGCTTTTAGTTTTGCTGAAGTCTCCTTGCATATCATATACGATAGCTGGTTTGATACCGAGTGTCCATGCTTTTTCCTCACCTAGGTTGAAGTTCAAGTTTAGACCAAGGCGTGTAGACCAGGAATTTGTATCACCGGGGCCATTCTGATAGTAATGTAGCCAGCCGATACCTGTCAGAGTCTCGATTTCAAAAATGCGTGGTTCGCCCATATAACCTCCAAAGAGATTCATCAGGTTGACTTTACCGAGTAAGCTCACTTCGGAAGCATCAAATGCAGTTTTGCTGGCTGAGGTATTTACATATCCCATACCTTGAATACCTAGACCGAATATAGGAGTAAGTTGTTTTCCGATTCCGAATCCGAAGGCCGGTCGGGCATTTTTTAAGAAGGAGCTGTGAGTCAAAGGGGTTACAGCACCAGCTTTCAGTTCAATAGACCAGTTGTCACCAGGGCGTGTGCCTTCAAGGGCCGTACGGTCATTTTGCGCATGCATGGTAAGAATACTCATGCTTAGTGCTAAAACAAAGATAGATTTTTTCATAATTAAATAAATTAATAGTGATACAATAAATATGTCACACACGTTGTACTGTCTGTTGTGTAGTTATGACTGTGCATAATCTAATGAATTACTTTGTCATAACCTTTGTTTAAAAAACAGCCCGTTAAAAAGGATGGTTCGAAAAATAGAAATGGATTTAACATCTATTTAAGAAGTCGGATGGTGCCAGAAGCCTGTATTGGCAGTGAAAGCACATCATAGATATATAAGGTGCAAATTCTTGGATTTATATATAACGGCATCAAATATAACTTTATATATACATGCGTTTTTTAACACAAATATCTGTTGAAATGACAAATATTCATCAAACAAATATTCTTTCAATGCTGTTTTTTTATAGAGATACAAATCATAGTATTAATTAAAAACCTGACAATTATGAAAAAATTAAGTTTCGCAGGACTGAAGGGTAGAGTGTCCTGGGGCAGTGTTTTCGGCGGTGTCATGACTGTATTGGCAATATCCGTGTTACTGTCTATTTTAAATTCAAGTATTGGTTTGTTTATGTTTGATCCATTATCAGATCACCCGGTTGCGGGCATCGGCACTGCTGTTGGAATCGGATCCGCTATCATTCTGGTTGCCGGCATGGCTGCAGGAGGCTTTGTGGCCGGGAAACTGGCCGGTATGGACGGAATGATACACGGATTTCTGGTCTGGGCGACCACACTGATTGTGGCTGTGGTACTGGGAATTTTTCTGGCTGTCGGTGCGGCAAAAATGACGGTGAATACTCTTGGAGCGGTCTCGTCCGTTACGGGCAGCGTTTTGTCTGGAACAGGTGATACCGTTGGAAACGGAGTTGCCGCATTATCTGAAGACGCAAAGGAGCTGTTCGGAAAAATCGATTTTAATGCAACCCTGAAAGAAGGGAATATACCGCAGAATATCCGTACCGCACTTCTAAAAAGCGATGTGAAGGAACTTCAGCCGGATTACCTGCAGAAGCAACTGGCGGAAGTGAAGGATGACCTGGAAGCGTCCGTAAAAAAAATAGTACGTTCCCCACAACAAGCGGATGAGAGCATTGACAGTTTCCTTGACCGGTTGAAACAACGTACAGAAAGTATCAGCAAAAATATAGACCGGAATGATTTGGCTAAAGCTATAGCAAACAACACCAATATGTCAAAAGCGGAAGCAAATAAAACTATTGACCAATATATGAACTTGCTGGAAAATGCACGTATGGAAGCCGGCAAACAGATAGACAAACTGGAGGTGACCCTGAAGAAAGCCGCACAGGAATGGAAAGAAATCAAGCATGAGGCACTCGTGGCTGCCGATAAGGCAACGGATGCCGCAGCGAGGTCCGCACTGATTTCGTTCCTTGCAATTCTCTCCGGAGCGGTATTGTGCTGTATTGCAGGTGCCTACGGTAGCAGGAAGACCCAAGAAAGGGTGGATATCTGACAGTATTTCATTAAATCAAGTAAGAAGTTCGGTCCCCCAAACAGTATGACAGGTTGATGTCATTTTTAAGCATGTTATATCTTTTCTGAAATCGGGCCAACTGATATCCGCATTATAAAAGGCAATGACTAACTTGCATTGCCTTTTTAAATTTAAACTATTTTTATTATTTTTGCGGGTAACATTTAACTTAACACACTTTTACTACAAATGACATACTTTCAGATTTTAAAGAGGGCGCTTTTTCTGTTCCCTTTACTAATAGCCACTTTTACTACCTGCAAGGGTCAAATTTATAAATACCTGGGCATAGAGGACGGACTAAGCAACCGGAGAATTTTTCGCATCCAGAAAGGCGGGCACGGGTACATGTGGTTCCTTACCCAGGAAGGGATAGACCGTTATGACGGAAGCAAGATTAAACATTATGCCGTCTTTGACGGAAGTATGGAGGTGGCGCCGCAAATCAACCTGAACTGGCTATATACCGACAGCAGGCACAGGCTGTGGGTTGTGGGTAGAAAAGGACGCATATTCCGGTACGACACCGCCCGTGACCGTTTTGTTATGACCTACAAGCTTAGCGATCTGCAGGATGACGTAACATCAGGCACCGTCAATTGTACCTATATGGATAGTAATGACCGTATTTGGCTCTGCCATGGCGACAGTATTGTACGCTATGATACCCGCGCAGGTACTACGGACAGAATAGATTCTCCTGCCCCGGACGATATTACTGCAATCACGCAGACCGACAGTACAAACTTTTTTATAGGGACATCAAACGGGTTACTGCAAACCATAGAAAAGGAAGGTGTCCTGGAAACTGTGGCCGGAACATATACTGACAGTATCCGTATACCGGTAAGTGAGCTTTATTTCCACGAAGATTCAAAGCAACTGTTCATAGGAACCTTCAAGGAAGGAATTATAGCATACGGAATGAACACGACTTCAACCATCATCGCGGACGGTCCGCTACAGAACGTGGCAATCAAACGAATCACCCCCTTTGGAAAGCGGCAACTGCTGGTAGCCACGGGAGGCAGGGGAGTATACAAGATTGACGTTGATTCTCTCTCCGCCCGGCCTTATATAACCGCCGACTACAGCAATTATAACGGTATGAACGGGAACAACATCAATGATATTTATGTGGACGGGGACGGACGGATATGGATGGCCAATTATCCTACCGGGATTACAATACGCAACGACCGTTACAGAAGTTACAAATGGCTCAAGCATTCACCGGGCAACAACAGTTCGCTGGCCAATAACCAGGTCCATGATGTAGTCCGGGACGGCGAGGGTGACCTGTGGTTCGCCACCAGCAACGGGATCAGCCTGCTTCACAGCGCAACCGGTCAGTGGACTTCCTTCCTTAGCAGTTCCGAGCACTTGAAAGGCGATGACAACAATATCTTCCTGAGCCTCTGTGAGGTATTACCCGGCATTATCTGGGCAGGTGGGTATACATCAGGTATATACAGGATTGACAAGAAGAAAGGCACGGTGGAGTACATCTCACCTTCCTCCCTGGCAGGAATAAGCCCTGACCAATATATCAGTGACATAATAAAGGACTCCGGAGGGGATATATGGTCAGGCGGATACTGTAATCTCAAACGCATCAACCTTGAAACCGGTGACATACGACTCTACCCGGGACTGGGGTCCATTACCGCCATACTGGAAAAGGACGCGGAACGCATCTGGGTAGGTACAACTATGGGATTATACCTGCTGGACAAGCTCCGGGGAGATTACCGTCGCATAGATTTCCCGGTCGAGACAGTCCATGTCAGTACTTTGTACCAAGCTGCGGACAGCACACTATATGTGGGGACTAGAGGAGCGGGACTGCTTGTATATGACGGTGCAAACGATAAATTTATACACCAGTACCACATGGAAAACTGTGCCCTTGTCTCTGATAACATTTATATTGTCATTCCAAGACCGGATGGCAGCTTGCTGCTCGGTACGGAAAACAGCATAGTTACTTTCCTGTATGAAGACCGGACTTTCCAAAACTGGACGGCGGAACAAGGATTGATGAGCGTATGCTTCAATGCCGGCGCTTCAACCCAGTATGGGGACAGTCTTGTGTTCGGAAGCAATGATGGCATCGTCATATTTCCGGTTGACTTGCAGATTCCCGTTCCACAGTTCTCACAGATGCTCCTGAGGGATTTTACCGTTTCTTCACGTCCGGTCTATCCTGGTGAGGAAGGGTCGCCGTTAAAAAAGGACATTGCTGGTAATTACAGACTTGAACTGGCTTATGACCAGAGCAGCTTCTCCCTGGAAGCAATATCCATTAACTATGATTATCCTTCAAACATTCTGTACTCATGGAAATTGGAAGGCGCCTATAACGGCTGGAGCCACCCGTTGCAGGACGGGCAAATACAGGTCACCGGTCTTTCCCCAGGCAAGTACATCCTGCATATCTGTGCCATATCCAACGAAGAAAAATACAAAGTTTATGAGGAGAAAAGTATTGAAGTGGTTGTCGCCCGTCCACCATGGGCGAGCGCATGGGCCATAGCGGGATATGCACTTCTTGCCATATCAGCCGTTACAATAGCAGTCAGGATCGTCATGTTGCGCAGACAAAAAAGGCTATCGGAGGAAAAGACACGCTTCTTCATAAATACCGCCCATGATATCCGTACCCCCCTCACTCTGATAAAAGCTCCTTTGGAAGAAGTGGTGGAAAGGCAGCAGGTAAAAGAGGAAGGGACGGATAACGTGGGAGTGGCCTTGAGAAGCGTGAATAACCTCCTGCAATTGGTTACCGACCTGATCAATTTCGAAAGGGCGGACGTTTACACCTCACAATTATATGTTGGCGAATATGAGCTGCACAGCTACCTGGAAAGTACTTGCGAAACTTTCCGGACATATGCGTCACAGAAAAATGTCAACCTCTCATGTGAAAGTAAGTTCCCTTTTATGAATGTCTGGTTTGACAGGGACAAAATGGATTCCATATTGAAGAATCTATTGTCAAATGCCTTGAAATATACCCCCCGAAATGGTAATGTCCATGTTTGTGCCTACACTGAACAGAATACATGGAGCATAGAGGTAAGTGATACGGGGATTGGAATTCCCGCCGGGGAGAGGAAATATCTGGGCGGAAGGTTTTTCAGGGGCAGCAATGCCGTTAATCAGAAAGTGCCGGGAAGCGGAATCGGCCTGATGCTGGTCTGCAAACTGGTACGTTTGCATAAGGGAAGGATCTTTATATCAAGCACGGAAGGGGAAGGTACCTGTGTACGTGTTACATTCCCCATGGGAAACAGGCATTTGCGCAAGGCACGTTTCATAACAGTGGCAAAGACGGAAGATGCAGCCCCGCCACAACCGGAAACGTGTTCTGCCGAACTGCGGATGGAAACGATGAAAAATGGCAAAAGTTCATCACGTATTCTTGTAGTGGAGGACAACGATGACTTGCGGGGATACATTGAGAGACTCTTGGGACAGGACTACCACGTCCAATCATGCACAAACGGACGCGACGCGTTGGTCGTGGCAAGGGAATATAACCCGGACCTGATCCTTTCGGATGTCATGATGCCGGAGATGGGCGGTGATGAACTATGTGTAGCCATCAAGTCGGACATTGAAACCTCTCATATTCCGGTCATCCTGCTGACGGCACTCAGCGATGAGAAAAATATGCTCAAGGGGTTGGACAAGGGAGCCGATGCATATATAACCAAGCCGTTCAGTGTGAATGTGCTCAAGGCGAACATCAGGAGCATACTGCGCAACCGGATATTGCTCCGAAAAACATATGCCGGACTAAAATCTGGTACCGGCCCGTTACCTGAAGGATGCAGTAACGCATTGGACTGGAAATTCATTGCCACCGTGAGAGAATGTGTTATGGAACATATTACCAGTCCTGATTTCAACGTGGACACCCTCTGTGAAATCCAGCACATGAGCCGTTCGAGTTTCTTCAACAAGCTCAAGACATTGACAGGATACGCACCGGCCGACTACATCCGTTCCATCCGCCTGCAACATGCGGCAAACCTGCTAATCCAGGAAAGGTGCACGATAATAGAAGTTGCGGATGCAACCGGATTCAGTGATGCAAAATATTTTAGGGAAGTATTCAGGAAACATTATGGTGTAAGCCCTAGTGAATACCGCAAAGTAGCAATGGGAACGCATCCGAAAGAAAGCCTATCCGATTATCGGTGCCATGGGGGAGGAAGTGTGGGAAGCCGTTGATGAGTTGATAAAAAACAGAGAGAGTACTATCGACTTGATACTGGTCGTTACATCAGGTAGGGTGAATGCTTAGGGTGGGTTCCACACTATTGTCAATATGATTACGTGATTACTCCGATCACGGTGGATAAGATGGTCATGCGGAGCGGTCTCTCTTCCTCGACCATCGTGTTGGACTATGTGTAGAACTGGCATGAATAGACAATCATATTGAGTGAAAGAGGTATGGAAAAATATTGAAAATCCGGGCAGCCGCATAGGGATTGCCCGACTTTTTTAAGATGGATATTCAGGTGTGGGGTTGGCAGGTCAGTCCACGGGCTCGCCGCCATAGCGAAGGCGGCAGATAGCCTCGTGGATTTCACACATGATATGCAGCCGTAGCCGCTTGCTGATATGTTGGCTGTCGGAACGCATGAAGAGTTTTTGAACGATTTGACCGTACACTTTTTGGACGAGAAACGAAAACCAAAGGAATTAAGACTCCATGAGGTGGCACCGTTGGACGCGAAATTTCGGGCGGAAATCGGGGACTGCAAGACCGCCTCACCGGATATATTCCGATACGGGATTTGCACGAAGCGGTGCGACATGGCACCCACACTGAGAAAGTTCAACAGGCTGGGAGACTTGCGACTGGTCTGTGCGCCGCTTCTCAATGAGCGATGGATTGTCTCGCCGCCGGTTGCGCGACCGGATAATGCCCGGTTTCCGCCGCCGGAAGTGAAGACGAGGATACCGTTTAAAAAGAAAAAACAGAGTATGAACATTTAACTCTTTGATATATGGAAAATGAACAGAATGGAACGCTAAAAGACGGCAGTGTATATGTAGTCATGGGATTATGTTACAGAGATTCCAGCGTCTGTCGGAAGTGGTGTATTGCCTGTGAAATGAAACAGAACCGTTCTCGAAGGATGATACCTATACCCGCCGGCTCACTCCGGAAATGTGGGAGGAAATAAAGTTATCACCCGTAGTGGTGGCTGATATGCTGGATGATTTGAGGCACGGGAACAAGTTCTATACGGGCGTTGAAACGGATAAGGGGGGCTTCTTTTCAGCCGGAACTATGAAGGGAACCACCAATATGGGGCCTTTATGGAGGAGAATATCGAGAGATGTTTCTTTGAGCCGGACTTTGAAGGAAAGTCGCTGATCGTGTATGAACTTCGGGGATGGCCTTCGCTGATGGCGGGGAAGATAAACCTCTGTTATGATGATAACGATACCCTGTTACTATTGGAGAAGATTCCACCGGATGCCTTCCTTGATAAATCGGCTCTTAAAAGCGTACAGACAGAGGTGTATGACCTTTCACTCACGTGGGAGAATTATGCCCGGCTGCCGGACAATGAGAAGGGGCTTGGCCTGTTCCAGAGCGTGGATAACTATGACCGGATGACCTTGCTTCATATCATGGACAAGGGTTATCCGAGGGACGGACTGATGGATGAGTATCCTGATAATTTCAGTTTCTATGAGAAATTTGAAAGGATAGAAAGAGCATTACTGGGCCGGAACAGATGGAATGTTTATGACGAGATGCAGGACAGAGCAAAGAAACTGGTCGGAAAACTGTTGCGCGAGCAATTTTCCGATACACGGCAGAAGGTGGAGATAAAGGAAAAAGTAGTTTTACGGAACAGTAAAAGTATAAGGATATAAGGGATAACGGAAAACAAGTGAGGGTTGGAAGGCGCATTGCCGGCGGATGTCGGTGATGTGCCTTTCACCTTTATATCGGGATTCTGAAAGTTTTTACTTTGAGTAAATATGGGGAAAGAAATGACATGACAATATTTCAGGGTATGTTTTAGGGGACAATGTACGCCAATGGGTGACTTTGATTCCGGAAGTTTTGTCGGATGTGGAAATGTGCTTTACTTTGCTTCACAAATAGTAAAATCATAAATCAAATTTATTATGGAGTTAGTTGTAATTGAGAAAAATGCGTATTTACGGTTAAAACAGCAGGTTGAGGATTTATTCACACAGATTGAAGCTGTTAAAAAGAAATTTGGAATTGTTGAAAAGGAAAAATGAATGGATGCCCAGGAGGTTTGCTTGGCTTTGAATATCTCCAAACGAACTTTGCAAAGCTATAGGGAATACGGAATTATTCCGTGTTCTTTTATAGGTGGCAAATATATGTATAAAGAGAGTGATTTGGTCAGAGTATTAACTCAAAAAGCAAGATAACATATGGATGGAGTAATCACAAAGCAGTCAGAAGAGTACATAATGATGATGAGAATACTTAAGAAATGTTCTAAAGAGGTACTTGAATTTCAAGATTTGCCTGTTCCTATCGCCAATGAGGTTTATATGACTGGTGAACAGGTATGTGGCGTGTTGCATATATCAAGCAGAACTTTGCAAAAGTTACGTGATGAAAAGGGGATAGCTTATACTGTTATAGGTGGTAAGTTTCTTTATCCTCTTTCTAAAATTGCAATTGTTATTGGAAGAAAATTATAAAAGTTATGTTCGTTAAATCAAGCGTTTGATTTGTATTTATGCCATTTTTTTACTACCTTTGTAAAAGTAAGAGTGTAACAGGAAGAAAGTTGCAGCATATTTGCGGTGAATTATTCGGTGTCATAGGAGTAGAGGCTTTTGGTAAGATGCTGATAATGAGTAGGGGAAATAAAAGTTAATCGTTCCCTGTCTCTCCGCAGAGCTCCAAAGACAAAAAGGATTCAAAGTATGACAAATCCCGTAAAACCTTGATTTTACGGGATTTTTTATTTCTCTTCTCGGACATCTATCAGTAATTCGGGTTATATAATCAGTAATTTGGATACCTATATAATAAATAATACCCGCTACTTTTGTATCGCTATAACAATTGGATTTATATGTTTCAACTAAATAATATATCGTATGAAAAGATTGGTGTTGTTTATGATGGCAGTTATGCTGTTGTCTATTACTGTTAACGCACAGAAAAAAGGTGGTAAGACACTGGTAGCTTATTTCTCGGCAACGGGAACAACGGCAAGGGCTGCCAAGTTGGTGGCAGAAGCTGTTGATGGGACCTTCTACGAAATACAGCCTGCGAAAAAGTACACGGCTACTGATTTGGACTGGCACGACAAAGCTTCGCGCAGCAGTGTGGAGATGTCGGATTCCAAATCACGTCCTGCATTGTATTCTAAATTGGGAAGTCTCGCGGAGTATGATACCATTTATATAGGTTTTCCTATTTGGTGGAATTTGGCTCCAAGAATCATCAATACATTTATAGAAAGCGGTGATTTTGCAGGTAAAACGGTTATTCCATTCGCCACTTCGGGAAGCAGCAGTATTTCTAATGCAGAAAAGGAATTGCAGACGAATTACCCCGGCATAAACTGGGGAAAAGGCAGGCTGCTGAATGGAGCGAGCCGGGAAACTGTCAAGCAATGGATTAAGAAATGAATTTCCAACCGAAACTTAAAGAAGTAGAGATGAAGAACATGGTAAAAAACATATGTGCGGCGATGGTTATTAGCCTTTGTGCTGCAGGACATTTGTCTGCAACAGAAAATAATCCTAATAATGATAATAAATTTATGGAAGAGAATTTGAATCTGACTCAAGAGTGGGACAAGACATTCCCACAGAGTGATAAAGTAGACCATAAAAAGATAACTTTCCACAACCGTTACGGCATTACACTTGCCGCCGATTTGTATGTACCCAAGAATGTGACGGGTAAATTGCCTGCCATTGCCATCAGTGGCCCATTTGGTGCCGTGAAGGAACAAGCTTCGGGCTTGTATGCGCAGACATTGGCAGAACGTGGATTCCTGACGATTGCTTTCGATCCATCCTATACGGGAGAAAGTAGCGGCCAGCCCCGTTATGTGGCTTCGCCGGACATCAATACGGAAGATTTCAGTGCAGCGGTCGATTATCTTTCCACCCGTGACGATGTAGATGCAGAGCGCATCGGCATTCTCGGTATTTGTGGATGGGGAGGCATGGCGCTTAATGCAGCGGCTATCGATACTCGCATCAAGGCTACAGTTACGGCAACCATGTACGACATGAGCCGGGTCAATGCTAACGGTTATTTCGATTCTATGAATGCCGATGCACGGCATGAATTGCGGCGCCAGCTTAATGCTCAGCGTACGGAGGATTATAGAAACGGTACATTTGCTCTTGGAGGAGGTGTAGTAGACCCGTTGCCTGCCGATGCTCCACAATTTGTGAAGGACTACCATGCCTATTATAAAACACCGCGCGGCTATCATAAGCGGTCACTCAACTCTAACCACGGATGGAACAAGACTTCACCGCTTTCGTTCATCAATATGCCTATCCTTTCATATAGTGATGAAATCCGTAGTGCAGTGTTGATGCTGCACGGTGAGAAGGCCCATTCACGTTATTTCAGTGAAGATGCTTTTAAAAAGTTGCAGGGTGATAATAAGGAACTGCTGATTATTCCCGGTGCAAACCATGTAGACTTGTATGACAATATAGAGGTAATTCCATTCGGCAAAATAGAGAGATTCTTCAATGAAAATCTTCGATGACCGCCTTTAATGTGTTAGGAACCGGACGTACTTTTCTTTAGCCTGGTTCAGCAACTCCTCTTTCAGGCAGATGTCTTTCCGGAAAAGCGAATGCTCCGGGAAGATTTCTTTTTTCTTGGACGCCTTGTTCCAATTTCCTACTACATGCCCCTTATAGAGAAGTACCGGAAAGAACAATCCGTTGTTGGTGAAAGCTTTGGAATAGTCCTCTTTGGGTAGGACGTCTGTCCGGTCCTTGTATCCTATCAGGTATTCGTCGTAGGAGGGAAGAAGGTGCAGGTTACCGGTCGCCTTTCCAGATGTCCGGCAGGAGTCATGGATGTACCATGTCTGGCTGTTCCATTGTTCGGACATCAGTTCCGGTTCTATCAGAGAAATGGCTTGCCTTGCTTCCGTTAAAGGCAAACCAGACCACCAGGAGAAGTCTTGCAGGGTAGCAGGGGCATGGCTGCGGAAATAGGCTGTAGCCAGGCGGGCCAGCGCTTCTTCTTTCGTCAGTTCGGGGGTAGGTGGAACTCTTTCGTCCAGAAGGGCATAGGTGTGTTGCCGTCCATGGCATTCTCCGCTGCACACAATTCCTTCGACTTCGGCACGCGACATAAAGCGGGTCATGTGGTAGTTGTCTGCAAGCAGTCCCGAACGTTCAAAATGTTCCGCAATCTCTTGTTTCGTCAGGCTTCGCTTCCCGCTGAGGATATTCCCAAGTACGGTATGGCTTCTGTCATATTGCTGTTCCGTGATTTCCAGACCATGTCCTTTTGCATAAGAATCATTGGCGGATTTGATGCGTTGTGCAGAGAGTTTCAGCATCCAACGAATGTCTTCTGCTGCTACCAGGTGCCATGTGGGACGCATTACGTGGGTTCTCAGTATTTCCCCTTGATGCAGGGCTTTTTCCACGGCTTGAATTCCCGGTGACTTCAGCCGCATACCTACGGCCCATTTCACCATTGTATAGTCTTGTGCCTGCATGGCGCCCATCCAGGAGATCAGTTCTTTCGGGTGGCCGAAGAGTGGAGTGGACAGTTGCTGGTTCTGTAAGCGTATTTCAGGGATTCTCATGTCGGTATGGTATTCGTTTGTATCAATAGGAATCGCAAAGATAAGAAAAGCAGGTCATCGCAGGGTATATCGTGTCCGCAATTATATTCTTTTGTTTCTTTTAACAGCTACTAATATAGCTATCTTTTATTTTTGCAACACACAAATTTGGAAAATATTCATAATTAAACAACCATAAGAACTTTTTTATGACTATGAGAACAAATTGTATTTTATTGTTAGTTATTTTGTTGGGAGCCTTTCCCTTAAATCGTGTACATGCCGATGAATCTGGAAGCATAATTCTGTACACTCCTTACACAAAAATTTCCGTGACGCCCGGAGCGTCCATTGATTACAGCATTGATTTGATTAACAACACGGACGGGGTTACAAATGCAAATCTCTCGGTCAGCGGATTGCCGGGCAGTTGGAAGCATGAAATCAAGTCAGGCGGCTGGACCCTCAGCCAGCTTTCTGTACTGTCCAAGGAAAAGAAAACGTTCAATTTGAAAGTGGAAGTTCCTCTAAAAGTAAATAAAGGAAGTTATCATTTCACAGTATTTGCCGGAGAAACCAAACTGCCGCTGGAGGTGGTCGTGGCCCAGAAAGGAACTTACCAGACCGAGTTCATTACCGACCAGCCCAATATGCAGGGCAATTCCAAGTCCACCTTTACCTTCAATGCCACTTTGAAAAACCAGACGGCCGACCAGCAGCTGTATGCGCTGATGGCCAATGCCCCCAGAGGCTGGAGTGTCGTGTTCAAGCCTAACTATAAGCAGGCCACTTCTGCCCAGGTGGAAGCGAACAGCAGCCAGAATGTGAGTATAGAGATTGTCCCTCCCGCCAATGTGGAAGCCGGCAATTACAAGATTCCGGTACGTGCGGCTACTGGTACGACTTCTGCCGACTTGGAGCTGGAAGTTGTTGTCACGGGTTCCTACGAGATGGAATTGTCCACGCCCAGAGGATTGTTGAGTACCGAAATCACAGCAGGAGATGTGAAGCGTATCGAGTTGGTGGTCCGGAATACCGGTTCTTCATTGTTGAAAGATATCCAGCTTTCTGCCAATAAGCCCGTGGACTGGGAAGTGTCTTTTGAGCCTTCGAAGATTGATATGCTGAAGGCGGGGGAAACGGCCAATGTCGTAGCTACCATGAAAGCATCCAAAAAGGCATTGCCCGGAGATTATGTGGCTACCATGACGGCCAAAACTCCTGAAGTGAATACAGACGCCCAATTCCGCATTGCCGTGAAAACCCCGATGATATGGGGATGGGTGGGCGTTTTGATAATAATCGTTGCCATAGGTGCCGTATGCTATCTGTTCCGTAAATATGGAAGGAGGTGAGCATGGACGAGCGAGTGATTGCATTGACAGACTTGACCAAGCAGTATGGGCGCTTCACTGCCGTAGACCGCATTTGCTTGACTATCCGTAAAGGAGAGATTTTCGGATTATTGGGGCCAAACGGCGCCGGCAAGTCAACTACCATCCTGATGATGCTGGGACTGACGGAACCCACTTCCGGCTCTGTGGAGATTTGCGGTATCGACTCTACCAGGCATCCTATCGAGGTAAAGCGGAAAATAGGCTATCTGCCCGAAGATGTGGGGTTTTATGATGACATGACCGGTCCGGAAAACCTTATATATACTGCGCGTCTCAATGGCATTTCGGATGCCGAAGCGAAAGTCAGGGCGCTGGAGCTGATGGAGCATGTGGGGCTTGCCGGACAGATGAAAAAGAAGACCGGGAAATATTCGCGCGGTATGCGCCAGCGATTGGGGCTGGCAGACGTGCTTATCAAAAATCCGGAAATTATAATCCTGGATGAACCTACTTCGGGAATAGACCCTGCCGGTGTTCAGGAGTTCATCGAGCTCATTAGGCAGTTGAGCCGGAAGGAGGGACTGACCGTCTTGTTCTCTTCCCACCACCTGGACCAGGTGCAGAAAGTTTGCGACCGCGTGGGACTGTTCAACAGTGGGAAGCTGGTCACCTTGATTGATATGTCTGATTTGAAGGACAAGCATCAGGAATTGTCTGATATTTATAACCATTATATGGAGGAAGGAGGAGAAAGGCATGAATAAAGTCAATTATCCTTTTCGGGTAGTCGTCAACAAGGAAATATCCGACCATGTGAAAAGTTGGCGGTTCATTATCTTGATGGGAATCATTTTGCTTACGTGCATGGGCTCACTCTATACCTCGCTTACCAACATAGGTGCCGCCATTAAGCCCAATGACCCGGACGGTTCGTTCCTTTTCTTGAAGTTATTCACAGCCTCGGATGGCACATTGCCTTCTTTTGTGCAGTTTATCAACTTTCTGGGGCCGTTGTTGGGGATTGCGCTGGGATTCGATGCTATAAATTCGGAACAGAACAAGGGGACGTTGAGCCGTATGCTGTCACAGCCTGTTCATCGTGATTGCATTATCAATGCCAAGTTCGTGGCTGCATTGATTGTGATAGGTATCATGCTGTTTGTACTGGGATTCCTCGTAATGGGCTGCGGGTTGATAGCGATAGGCATTCCTCCCACAGCAGAAGAATTTTGGAGGATTGTATTCTTTCTCATAATCAGTGTGTTCTATGTGGCATTCTGGCTGAATCTGGCCATTCTGTTTTCGCTTTGCTTCCGTCAGGCGGCCACCTCGGCATTGGCTTCGGTGGCGGTATGGTTGTTTTTCAGCGTGTTCTATACGATGATTGTCAATCTGGTTGCCAAGGCATTGAGCCCTTCGCAGCTGGCATCTCCTTATCAGATAGTCAGTTACCAGAAATTTATTCTCGGTCTGATGCGTCTGGCACCTAGCGAACTGTTCAATGAGGCGACCACAACGCTGCTGATGCCTTCCGTCAGAAGTTTGGGGCCGCTTACTATGGAGCAGGTTCAGGGGGCCATTCCCAGTCCGCTGCCATTGGGACAGAGTCTTTTGGTGGTGTGGCCGCAGCTCACCGGACTGATTGCAGCTACTGTCATCTGTTTTGCTCTTTCGTATGTCATATTTATGAGACGGGAAGTCAGATCACGGTAATGATAAGTATGTTTTATTGAGTGTTGAAAGTCCGTTCCGGCATTGGTTGCTTGAACGGACTTTTAATATTATTTGCCCGAACATTTGGTAATTCCAAAAACTTCCCTTACTTTTGCGCCCCGAACAAGGAGAGGTGCTCGAGTGGTTGAAGAGGCACGCCTGGAAAGCGTGTATACCCCTAAAGGGTATCGGGGGTTCGAATCCCCCTCTCTCCGCAACAGTTCTGAATAAGATGGAAAACTAGCGGGTAAAGGTCTACAAATCTATGATTTGTAGACCTTTTTTGCTTGTACTCCGTTTGCTTTGAAAGACTTGGAAACTATGTCTTTGTAAATTAATTATAGATAATGAAAGCTGGATGACATCTCCTTTCATAATAAGGCGATGGGATAATGCATTGCCACTGCAAAGCAAGTGCATGCTTTTTGCAGTGCTACTGCATTCAGCTTTGCAGTGGCGCTGCAACACATATGCAGTGTCACTGCAGCATATATGCAGTAGCGCTGCAACACGTTTGCAGTCACACTGCAGCAGATGTGCAGCGACGCTGACCCGGTAGGTGTGTACGGGATTGTATCATGTTTCGTTAAGAAGATATTATAAAGTATCCTTTGAATGTCGTATTTTTGTCTATCCGTAATTTAGAGTAGTCAAAGAAAGCTATGAAACACACTCGTATGAAACTAAAAACAGTGGTAAAGAACCTTCATGAAGGCTGGAAATTCCGGCAGGCGAGACTGACCAATTGGTATCCGGCTACAGTTCCGGGAGTAGTCCACACGGACTTACTGCAGAACAAGATTATTGAAGACCCGTTTTTCCGGTTGAACGAACGGGGATTACAATGGATTGACAAGGAAGACTGGGTTTATGAAACTTGCTTTACTCTTGCTGCCGGCATGATGCGGAAAGAGAATATGGAGCTTGTGTTCGAGGGGCTGGATACTTACGCTGACGTTTATTTGAATGATGAATGTATACTGAAAGCGGACAATATGTTTCGCCGCTGGTCTATCCCCGTTAGGCAGTACATCAGGGAGGAGAATAATATACTGAAGGTGTACTTCCATTCGCCGGTAAAGATAGACGTCCCCAAATGGGATGCACTTCCCTACCAGTATCCGGCATCCAATGACCAGTCTGAAAACGGGGGCTTGTTCAACAAGAAGATAAGCATTTTTGCCCGTAAGGCGGGTTATCATTATGGCTGGGACTGGGGCCCACGTCTGGTTACCTCCGGCATCTGGCGTCCGGTGTATATCAGGGCTTGGAGCGATTTGAGAATCAACGATGTGTTTATCGAGCAGAAGGAAGTCGGTGCAGGCAGGGCCGTGATTGCCGGACATGTGGAGCTGGATGCCGATAAGGATATGAATGGAGTGTTGGTCACGATAACGGATGAGGTTACTGGAAGAGTGCTTGGCGAGTGGCAAGCGGATTTGAAGCGAGGCACCAATCGGGTGACCGTTGATTTTGTCCTTCACAAGCCGAAGCTGTGGTGGAGTAATGGACTGGGGGAGCCTTTCCTTTATCGTTTCCGTACGGATATCATTGCAGGTGGGGAATTGTTGGACTCTAAAACCGAAAGGGTGGGCATACGCTCTTTGAAGGTGGTGCATCAGCCGGATAAGGACGGGCATACTTTCTATATAGAGCTGAACGGGCGTCCGGTTTTTGCCAAAGGAGCCAATTACATCCCTTCGGATAACTTCCTGCCGCGCGTCACTCCCGAGAATTATAAAAGGACGATTCTCGATGCCGCCGGTGTAAACATGAATATGTTGCGCGTCTGGGGTGGAGGTATCTATGAGAACGATGTCTTCTATGATTTGTGTGATGAGTATGGAATCATGATTTGGCAGGACTTCATGTTTGCCTGCAGCATGTATCCGGCAGAAGGCGCCCTACTCAATAATATCCACCAGGAGGCGGTGGACAATGTGAAACGTTTGCGCAATCATGCCTGCATTGCTTTGTGGTGTGGAAATAATGAATGCCAGGATGCCTGGCTGGGCTGGGGCTGGAAGTGCGAGATAGAACGGCAGAACAAGGAATATGCCGACAAGATTTGGGCACAGTACCGGCAGCAGTATCATGTCACCTTACCCGGGGTGGTCAGGGAGTATGCACCCGGAACCTTCTATTGGCCTTCTTCTCCGTTCGCATTCGAGGGAGAGATGTCCGGTACTACTGACGGGGACCGTCACTATTGGAGTGTCTGGCATGGTAAAGCACCCATTTCTGATTATGACAGCGAGAAATCCCGCTTTTTCAGCGAGTACGGTTTTCAGTCTTTTCCTGAGTTCGAGTCCGTCAAGCGCTATGCTCCTTACCCCGAAGACTGGGATATACGTTCCGAGGTGATGATGTCCCATCAGCGTGGTGGCGACCATGCCAACGGGCTGATTGAGACTTACCTGTTGAATGAATATAAAAAACCGCGTGATTTCCGGGCATTCCTTTATATGAACCATGTGCTGCAGGGAGATGCCATCAAGACGGCCATCGAGTCGCACCGCCGCCAGATGCCGTATAATATGGGGACGCTTTTCTGGCAGCACAACGACTGTTGGCCCGTAGCTTCCTGGGCGAGCCGTGACTATTACGGACGCTGGAAGGCGCAGCACTATTATGTTCGCAAGGCCTATGATGACATCCTGATTTCTTCGGTAGTGGAGGGGGATGATTTGATAGTATATGCAGTGTCCGACCGCTTGGAGAATACTTCCGGCCGGCTGCAGCTTCAGGTCTGCCAGTTCGACGGAACCGTGGTTCATCACTGGGGCAAGTCTGTCGGCATCTCCGGTAATGACAGCCGTGTCTGTTTTTCCGCACCGCTTGCCAAGTTGCTGGAGGGGGCAGATAGAGGAACGGTATATGTCCGCGTAGACTATACGGACAAATCGGGCAGGGTGTACCATAACAACTACTGTCTGGGCAAGCAGAAGGATATGGATTATCCGAAGGTGGATTTGCAGACTGAAGTCCGTTCCATTGAAGGTGGATATGAAGTGATGGTTTCGGCAGACAAGTTTGCCCGTGCCGTATGCTTGTCCGTTGCCGACAATGAAAGTGTGTATAGCGACAATTATTTTGATGTCCAGCCGAAGGGCAGCGTGCAGGTGCAGGTCAGGACGCGATTGTCTGCCGAAGCGTTCAACGGTTCGTTGAGGCTGACTTGCCTGAACAATGAATTCTGATACTCGCCATCCGGACGTTGGCATGCTTCTTCCGTCCGGATGTTTTTTACATAAAGATAATATGCTGCTTCAGTATAGCTGATATTTGTGTCCTCAGCTGATTGGCATTGATAGGTTTAGCCATATATGCGTCGAAGCCGTTTTCCATGACCTGCTGTTCATCAGAAGCATAGGCAAAGGCGGTGACGGCTATGATGGGGACTTGTGTAGAGTATTTGCGTATTTCCCTGGTCGCTTCGTAACCATTCATCACCGGCATGTTGATGTCCATCAAAATAAGCTGCGGGTCGTATTCCCTGAACATATTCACGGCTTCCTGACCATTCCACGCATGTATCAGATTGTAGTCTTTTCGTAGGATGGACTCAATCAACCGGAAGTTGCTGTCATGGTCTTCGGCAACCAAGACGGTGATTTTCTGCTTTTTTACTTTTATAGGTTCGGTCTTGCTTTCTGCCTGCCGGATGCGGCTTGCCGGCACATAGGGGAGGGTGAACCAGAAGGTAGAGCCTTCGCCGGGCTTGGAAGTCAGTCCGATATTGCCTCCCATGTGCTGTACCAACATCTGGCAGATGGATAATCCCAGTCCGGTGCCTTGGGCAAAATTGTTGAGCTTGACAAAGCGGCCGAATATGCTCTCTTGTTTGTCTTCGGGGATACCGCATCCCGTATCGGATACGTAGAAATAAAGCATCTTGTCGTCTTGCAGCTTGTAGCCAAAACGGATACTGCCTTCTTGGGTAAACTTGATGGCATTGGTCACCAGATTGATGACGAGTTGAGACAAGCGGTTACGCTCGGAATGAATGTGGCATTCGGGCAGTCCGGGCTCAAAGGAGAGGGTGACATTCTTTTCGGGCGATAGCTTCAGGCAGAGCGAACTTTCCAGCTCTCTCATCACTTTGTTCAATTCAAAATCCGTATCAATGAATTCCATTGTGCCTGCTTCTATCTTTGACAAGTCCAGAATGTCACTGATGAGTTGCAGCAGCAAAGTATTGTTGTTCTCAATGATGCTGACGTATTCTTGTTTTTCTTCCTCCTCTTCGGTGGAAGCCAATATTCCGGAGAATCCCACAATGGCATTGAGCGGCGTACGGATTTCATGGCTCATGTTGGCGAGGAATGCGGATTTCAGTTTATTCGACTCTTCCGCACGGTTCTTGGCGGAAACCAGTTCCGTCTCCATCTTTTTCCGTTCGGTGATAACCAGCGAAGAGCCCACCAGGGTCAGCGGCTTATTGTTCTCGTCGTAGGTTTCTACGGCGGCCTGGGCCTCCACCCAGTCGAAGTGTTTGTGTCCGTCGGCATGATTGATGACGCGGTATTCCTCCTTGACTTTCTGGATACGTCCCTCAATCAGGTCTGTATAGGCTTGTTTCACTTTTTCCAGGTCTTCCTTGTGTATTTTGGAGAAATACTGGCTGTCGGGTACGGACAGCTGTTCATCGTCCATGATACCGGCATTATTGCTGAGCTCTATCGGCTTGTTGACATCGCAGAGTATGGTGTGTGTCCGGAGGTTCCATTTCCATGGTACGATGTTGGCAACGTCGAGTGCCATGGAAAGTTTCCGGTTTGTCGACCTCAACTGTATTTGGGTGTGGTGCAACTCGGTGCTGTCAACGCAGAAGACGTGCATGTATTCGCCATTGTCGCTTGCCTTGACTACAATGTCGTAGAAAGTGTCTATCTTCTTGTAATAATAGGGGAAAGTTACGGAACGTTTCTCCTTCAATGCAATATTCATGAAATGGAGGAACTCGTTCATGGATTCGGGAAATAATTCGCTTCCCCGCTTGCCGACAGCCTCTTTGCGCATGATAAATCTGTCTTCGAAGAAATTGTTGACATCTATATATAAGGTGTCAGTAATGCGCCCTTTTTCATCTTTTATAAGTTTCTCATACATGTATAGGATGGGCATGTTGTTTATCAGATTTCGGTATTTGAGATTGCTGTCCAGTTGTTGCTGTTGTAATCTTTTGATTCTACTCAGTGACTGTAGGCGGAGATATTGGAAAAAGAACAGCAGAGTTATGATTGCGGCAGTGATACTGATAATGACATATTCGTACTTCTCCCAGAAGGTGGGAGGCATGTTGTAGAATATGGTACCCTTGGGGCATAGCTTCGGATTCAGGTCACGCTGCAGAAGGGATTTATAGTTGAATACGGGGGCTCCGTCGTCGGGATAGTATAACGGGATGTTGCGTGCCGGGGTACCATCCAATATCTTGTGGATGGTTTCTAGTAGCCGGGCATTATATTTCTCTTTGTTGTAAATGTAGCCGCCTACAATCCCCCCTTCTTCTTCAATACCGATGGCCCTTAGCGAAAACAAAGGGATGGGGGCGGTAGAGATGACCCGGTGGGAATTACTCCTCATGATATTGTCATGGGGAGAGCTCTTGTACAGCCAGGATGAAAAGATGACTCCGGTAGTATGGGGATTCACGTGGTTCAGTATATTGAAAAGGCTGTCCGTTCGGATGTCTTTCGCACTAAGGAACTGGTAATCCAACTCCGGATACTTTTCACGGATAATCTCGGACAAGTCATAGTCGTTCTGCTGGCAGATGTATGTTTCATCCCCTATATACATGACCTTATCCATTTTGGGGATGAGTTGCTTCATGAGTTGCAGGTTCTCGTTCAGGTATACACTGGATTGCATTAAGGTCAGATTGTACTTCTTCTGTAGGTCACTGATGGGAATACGCTCTGTGCGGGGCAGGGCGTGCTCGCGTATCATTGTTTCCTTAGGACCGGTATAATCCCTCTCACCACATAATATCATGGGGATATCGGGCCACTGCCGGTTCAGTTCATCGCACATGATGAAACTTCCGCATCCGATAAGCACGATAAGTTTAGGGTTCTTGTAACTCTTGAACAAGCTCTCTTTGAATGTCTCCAGTTTATTTTCCTCGTCAAGTGTCAGCATTTTCATGTGTGCGGTGTATACTCCGATGTGGCTGTTCTGTGATGCCATGTTCACAATGGAGGTGATGAAATCATTACTCCAGGGATTGGCTTCTGTATAAGTGTTGATTATCAGAATATCGTCGACGTCTGTTGCGGGAGATTTTCCATATAGGGTGTCTGTGCAGGTGAACGAGCAGAGTATTGCAATTACTGTTCCCAGTATGTATTTCATATCCTTTGGACCGTTTTAATGTTTGCTATTGTGAAAATTCTTACAAATGTAGGGGTTTCCCGGTGGATAGACAAAGAAAAAGATGAATTTAAGCGGGATATGGAAAAATAAAGCGGAGCAACATATTGAAATGTCACTCCGCTTCTCATTGAGATGTTGAAAGATGTGTTTTCAGGAGATTTAGTTGTTTTCTTTTTTAATGTCTATGGTCATGAACCGTTCACCGTCATATAGACTTTTGACACGGATGTTCAGCCCTTTTTTCTCTTTCAGTTGTTCCGCTATATTGTCCAGCTTGAAGGAGGCCAGTCCGGTGCCCAGCGTGAGCTGGCTGTCATTGTAGGCATTGTGGCGGAATTCGAGATTGACGTAATCCGGTTTGTCGTTTTCGCCGGTGGATGCTTCATTGATGACCAGGTTCAGCATGTGCTTCTTATCTTCGTTGTTGCTGTGGTAGAATTGATATTTGATGTTCAGATACTCGCCCGTAATCCATAAATCCGTGGCGTTGATGTTGTCGTCTCCGATACTGTCTGCCTTTTCGGCAGGCATGGAGTAGATGTCTTTGGTCAGAATGTTTTCGATGTGCTTTATTTGGGCATTATATTCGTAGCCTGGAAGTTTCTCTTCCAGTTCGCGGAAGTAGATGAAAGCCCTCTGGCCGTCTATTACGGCATAGTCGTGAACATAGGTTGTGTCACTGGGATATAGTTTACTGCCTTCGTCCAGTGAGAAATAGTAGTCTTTTCCTTCGATGACCTTTACCGTACCTACGGCGAACAAAGTGTCATATTTGTCATCCCAATCGTCCAGGCATGATTGCAATACAATGGCAGTCAGGAATAAAAGCATGGATGCTGCCAATGTCATTCTCAGTTTCTTCATAAGTGGTAGGTTTTAGCTCTTTTTCTGTTTAAAACTTATTTTTGTATTCAGAAAATGCGGTGAAAAGCTAAATACTGCGTAGTATACTGTTAAAGAAATGAAAGTATGATTTTCTTCTCTGCCTGATGCAGTATTTTTGCGCCGATTGCATTTATAGGGTAAACACGTGTTAAAAGAGAGAATGGAAGAACAGGAATTGGCAGAACGCTGTAGGCAAGGAGACAATCTTGCCCGCAAAGAACTGTATGAGCGCTATGCGGGACGCATGCTCAGCGTATGCCTCCGTTATGCAGGTGACCGGGAGACTGCCCAAGACCTGATGCATGACGGTTTTCTGAAGCTTTTTGATTCTTTCGATAAGTTCACTTGGCGGGGAGAGGGTTCTCTGCGGGCATGGATGGAACGCGTAATGGTGAATACGGTGTTGCAGTATTTGCGGAAAAATGATGTGATGAATCAGTTATCGGCCTTGGAGAATGCACCCGAAGCTTATGAGGAACCGGAAGGTTCGTCAATAGATGTCATTCCTCAAAAAGTACTGATGCAGTTTATCAGTGAATTGCCTGCCGGCTATCGTACCGTATTCAACTTATATATTTTTGAAGAGAAATCCCATAAGGAGATTGCTCGACTATTGGGAATTAATGAAAAATCCTCTGCCTCGCAGTTGACGCGTGCTAAAGCGACTTTAGCGGCAAAAGTACGTGAGTGGATGAAAAGAAATGATTAAATGAAGGAACGTATGGAAGATGAATTGTGGTTGAAAAAGATAAAGGACAAGCTGGAAGACTATTCCGAACCGCTGCCGGTTGCCGGATGGGAGCGGTTGGAGAAGGAATTGTCCGTTTCCGGAGCTCCGATAACCGGACCGCATAGGATGATACCTTTCCGTCGCTGGGCGGTGGCCGCGGCAGCTGTGTTGCTGGTGGCGGTTTCGTCCGTCAGTCTGTGGCTGTTGCAGAGTCCGGTAGGGAATGAAATGCGGCATACGTCAGTGCCTGCTTTGGCTGTGGCTCCGGACGTCTTGCCGGAACAGACGGTACCTGCCGTACGGACTAATTCCATAGAGCCTGCCTATCGGGCACATGGAAATGCATCGGCACCCAATAGGGAGGCAAGTCGCCCTTTGGTTGCACAACATATCAGAATATCGGTTGGCGAAGAACAGCAGGAGGAAATGCTGCCGGTTGAAACTGCAGATGAGGTTGTCGGTATTGGACAGCAGGCGGAAGAACCGGTAGTGGAAGATACGGACCATGAAACTACAATGCAGGCCGAGGAACCGGAGACAAGGGAAGACCGCTATCGTCCGTCAGGCCGGGACAAACTGCATCTTCCGGAAAAAAACAGTTCTGGTAGGGATGCTAAAGGATGGGCGGTTGGCTTGTCCGTAGGAAATACGGGAGGTTTTTCATTGGCGAATGAAGGGGAAGCGAATGTGATGTCGGACTACATGCCTGGAAGTCCTATTTATGGCGGTAACGTAGATTTATCCTCTACGGCCAATGGCATTGTTACTATTCCCGACGGGCAGGAACTGGTTTTTAAGGATGGTATGCCCTATCTGCAAAGACGCGAAAAGAAAATTGCGGATATAGACCATAAACAACCGCTCAGTTTCGGTGTTTCGGTGCGGAAAAACTTGGCGAAGGGTTTCTCTGTGGAAAGCGGGCTGACGTATACCTATCTTGCTTCTGACGTAAGGTATGAGGGCAGCTCGGAAAAGATAAGCCAGAAGCTGCATTATATTGGCATTCCGGTACGGGCCAACTGGAACTTTGTGGATGCAAAGAACTTTACGATGTACGTTTCGGCGGGGGGTGCCATTGAAAAATGTGTGTATGGCAAGATTGGTACTGAGAGTGAGACTGTGAAACCGGTACAGCTTTCTGTCATGGGTGCTGTCGGTGCCCAGTATAACATAAGCAATAGGGTGGGCCTGTATGTGGAACCGGGAGTATCTTATTTCTTTGATGACGGTTCGTCGATACAGACTATACGCAAGGAGAACCCGTGTAACTTTACGTTGCAGGCCGGTATACGTCTTACTTATTGATAGCAGGACAGACATGTTTTTGTCCACTTTCTTGTAGATTCAGAATTTTCTTAATAACTTTCGGCCGTGTTTCTTCGTTGGTGGATGAAGGGACACGGTTTTTTATTGATTGAGAAGAAAGAAAGTAGGTCGGGACATGCCCGGCAATATAACAAACACGTAGTAAAATAGACAAAATGAAGATTAAAAAGAAAGTAGCCTTAAGCGGGCTATTGCTTTGTTGTGCAATCACGGCAAAAGCACAAGTGTGTATTACTCCCCAGGTGGAGCAGCGTGCCAGGGAGTTGGTTTCTCAAATGACGCTGGAAGAAAAAATCGATTACATTTCCGGTCCCAAATCTTTTTATATCCGGGCTGTACCCCGGCTTGGCATACCCGAAATCAGGATGGCCGATGGTCCGCAAGGCATACGTAACAATACTCAAAGTACCTTGTATCCTTGTGGCATCTTGTCGGCTTCGACATGGAACCGTAAGTTGGCTAGAGAGCTGGGACATGGTTTGGCCCGGGATGCAAAGGCCCGTGGGGTAAGTATTCTGTTGGGGCCTGGAGTCAATATCTACCGCTCTCCTCTATGCGGGCGAAACTATGAGTATTTTGGTGAAGACCCTTATTTGACGGGCGAAACTGCTAAAGAATATATCTTGGGAGTGCAGGAAGAGGGAGTTATGGCTACGGTGAAGCATTTTGCGGCCAATAACCAGGAGTGGAGCAGACATCATGCCAGCTCAGATGTGGATGAACGCACGCTGCAGGAAATTTATTTTCCCGCGTTCCGAAAAGCTGTGCAGGAAGCAGGAGTAGGGGCGGTTATGGATAGCTATAATCCGCTGAACGGGGTACATGCCACCGAAAACAGCTGGCTGAACATTGATGTATTACGCAAGCAGTGGGGATTTAAAGGTATCCTGATGTCTGACTGGACATCTGTATATTCCGGTGTGGGAGCTGCTAATGGAGGGTTGGATTTGGAAATGCCCGTCGGTAAATTCATGACCAGGGAAATTCTTATTCCGGCAATAGAGAATGGTATCGTGAAGGAAGAGACCATTGACGCCAAAGTCCGGCATATACTCCAGACATTGATTGCTTTTGGAGCACTTGATACTCCGAGAGAAGATAAATCTATCGATAAAGACAATGCACAGTCTAAGGAAATTGCACTTGACTTGGCGAGAGAAGGAGTAGTCTTATTGAAAAATGATAACGGTACGTTGCCTTACCGGAACGGTAGAACATTGGTAATCGGGCCTAATGCCGATATTATTCCCACAGGAGGAGGAAGCGGATTTGTCACCCCTTATTCGGTAGTGTCACTCTATGACGGTATGGTTCAGTTGAAGGGCGGCAGACAGATAGAGCTGCTGTCTGACAGCATTCTTTATAAGGATATGTCCCAACAGATTTATACGGATGGCAGTTTTACGCAAAACGGTTTTAAGGGCGAATATTATAATACTCGTAATCTTACCGGAGAACTCTTTCAAGCTGCCATAGAGCCTGCCATAGACCATGCCTGGAAATACGGTGCACCGTTCGACGGCATGCCGGTAGATCAGTTTTCTGCCCGTTGGACGGGAGTTTACAAGGCTGACAAGGATGGAACTGTCAAGTTCCAGCTGGCTGGCGATGACGGATACCGTCTGTTTGTAAACGATAAGCTGATTACCGGAGATTGGGGGAACCATTCATTCAGTACCCGCAGTGCATTTATGCAGGTCAGTGCAGGGGAGATATACCGGTTGCGTATTGAATATTTTGATAATGTGGGTGAGGCGACTGTCAGTTTCCAGGCAGGAATGATGGATGAGGAGCGTTTGGCCTCTTCACTGAAGCATGCCAGGAATGTTATTGTATGTGCCGGGTTCAACAGCAGTACAGAAGGTGAAGGGTTCGACCGTCCGTTTGCATTGTCATACGGGCAGGAATATCTCATTAATAAAGTGGCTTCACTTCATGATAATGTGGCTGTGGTGGTGAATGCCGGAGGTGAAATAGATTTCCGCAATTGGGGGCAGAGTGTACAAGCTATTTTGATGGCATGGTATCCGGGGCAGGAGGGTGGAAAGGCCCTTGCCGAAATCATTACGGGCAAGCTTTCGCCAAGTGGCAAACTACCAGTCAGCATCGAGGAAAAATGGGAAGATAATCCGGTATATGGTAATTATTATGACAATCGCAATGTACCTCATAAACGGGTGCAGTATGCCGAAGGTGTTTTCGTAGGTTATAGGGGATATGACCGGAACGGAAAGCAGCCGCTTTATCCTTTCGGGTATGGACTGTCATACAGTAGTTTTGAATATAGTAATCTGAGTGTTGAGAAGACGGGGGGAAGCCGGGTTACGGTAAGCTTTGACATCAAGAATACCGGAAAGATGGATGCTGCGGAAGCGGCTCAGGTATATGTGCGGGATGTGGAATGTTCTGTTCCGCGTCCATTGAAGGAGTTGAAAGGCTACGATAAGGTTTACTTGAAGAAGGGTGAAACCAAGCGCGTTCGGATATTGCTGGATGAGGAAGCCTTTGCCTACTATGATGTGGAATCACATCGGTTTGTAGTGGAAAAGGGGACTTTTGAGATTCTGGCAGGTCCTTCTTCAGCTGATTTACCATTGAAGGCAACTGTTGTTTTATGATAAAATAAATATCAAAACAAGAATGGCAGTATGAAAAAGATAATAATACTGATGGTTTGTCTGTGGGGACTTGGTAACACCTTTACCTCGGCACAAACTACGGAGAAGGAGAAATTCATCTCAAGCTTGATGAAGCAGATGACGCTGGATGAAAAGATAGGCCAGCTTGCACAATGCACCTACCGAGGGAATTTTACCGGACCCGACGGTGGAAATATTCCTAAAGAAGAGTATGTCCGGCAAGGCAGAATAGGCTCTATGCTGAATGTGATAGGAGTAAAGGATATACGCCGTTATCAAGAGCTTGCTTTGCAATCGCGTTTGCGCATTCCTTTAATTTTCGGACTGGATGTTATCCACGGCTATCGTACCGGATTTCCGCTTCCGCTTGCCGAGGCTGCAAGTTTCGATTTGGCCATGATTGAGGAAGCTGCACGCTACAATGCTTTGGAAAGTGCCGCCGATGGTTTGAACTGGGTTTTTGCCCCGATGGTGGATATTTCGTGGGACGCACGTTGGGGACGCGTCATGGAAGGGGCCGGTGAGGACCCTTATTATGGTTCTCGGGTAGCGGAGGCGCGTGTCAGAGGCTTGCAAGGAGACGATTTGGCAGACACGACGACTGTCATGGCATGTATGAAACATTTTGCCGGATATGGTGCACCGATAGCAGGAAAGGAGTATAATAGTGTGGATATGTCAATGGGCCACTTTGCCAATTTTTATATGCCTCCCTATAAGGCGGCCATAAAGGTAGGAGCAGCTACCGTGATGAGTGCTTTCAATGATTTTAATAATATTCCTTGTACTGCCAATGATTTCTTGCTCAACCGGCTATTGAGAGAGCAGTGGGGATTTAAGGGATTTGTTGTGTCCGATTATAATTCGGTAGAGGAATTGGTGAACCACCGTTATGCTGCTGACAAGAAAGATGCCGCAGCCAAAGCGCTGAATGCTGGTCTGGACATGGAGATGGTAAGTACCTGCTACTTGACTTATCTGAAGGAGCTTGTTCAAGAAGGGAAAGTAAAGGAGAGTGTGCTTGATGATGCAGTACGGTGTATATTGGAGAAGAAATATGAGTTGGGATTGTTTGAGGACCCTTTTCGCTACTGTAATCCGGAAAGAGCGGCCAGAATACTCAATGCGCCCGAAGTCCGTAATGCTTCGCTCCGTATGGCCGAGCGTTCCGTTGTATTGCTGGAGAATAGGGAATCTGTGCTTCCGTTGACGGCACAGACGAGGAAGATAGCCTTGATAGGAGGACTCTCAAAATCCCAGTACGATATGGCAGGTGCTTGGGCTGCCACTACGGACCGGAACAAAGTGGTGACCTTATATGATGCATTGGTCCGGAAAGGACTGGAGGTGAGCTATGCTGAAGGCTATGATATGAAGAGCAATCAGTTGACCGGATTGCAGGAAGCATTACAGGCTGCTGAGGCTTCGGATGTCATTGTTGTGGCGGTAGGCGAGAGATTCGGTCAGAGTGGCGAGAAGGCTTCCAAAGTGAATATAGCCATACCCGAGGGGCAGCAGAAGCTGGTGTCGGAACTGGCAAAGACTGGAAAACCTGTCATTGCTCTTGTCATGTGTGGGCGTCCGGTAATCTTCAATGAGATAAGGGAACATGCTGATGCGGTACTGTGTACTTGGTGGCTGGGAAGTGAGGCTGGCAATGCCATATGCAATGTGTTGTGGGGAGAGTATAATCCTTCGGCTAAATTGCCCATGACATTTCCTGCACACGTAGGACAGATTCCCATTTATTATCAGAATAAGAGCACCGGCCGCCCTACCGCATTGAAACAGACCTATAAGGCATCTTATATCGATGCTTCCACTGAGCCTGCCTATCCTTTCGGATATGGGCTTTCGTACACGGATTTTGGATATTCTGATTTGAAACTGCTGCCGGGCAAGGCTGCAGGCGTCCATACGGAGGTGTCGGTAAAAGTGACTAATACCGGTAAGTGTGCAGGAGAGGAAGTAGTCCAGTTGTATGTGCAGGATAAGGTAGCGTCTGTTACGCGCCCGATAAAGGAATTGAAGGGCTTCAGGAAAATTCATCTGAATGTGGGTGAAAGCAAAACTGTAGCTTTTCAGATAACTGACGATGCACTGGGATTCTATGACAATGAGATGAATTATATGGTAGAACCTGGTGATTTCGTCTTTATGGTGGGTGGCAGTAGTGATGATGTACAGCAGATTACCTATAACTTGAAAGAATAGGATTCTTACCCTATAAATGAAAAGCAAGGCTGTCTGGAATCATATCCGGACAGCCTTGCTTTTCTGTTTTAGTTGGTTATCACATTCGTGAAATACTCTTTGAACAGTTTTTCTGCCCGTTCCAGTTGTTCCGGAGCATTTTCCTTCACTTCTTTCAATTTGTAATCCCATCCCATGGCTTCGTATTTGTGAACACCCAGACGGTGGTAAGGAAGTATTTCCACCCGTTGTATCTGCCGGTATTTGCCGAGACTTTCACCCAGCAGGCGGATGTCTTCTTCCGAATCGCTGTAACCGGGGACCAGTACATAGCGCAGCCAGAAGGGGTGTTCATGTTCTTCGAGCCAGGCAGCGGTGCGGAGTGTCTGTTCGTTGCTTCGTCCCGTCAGCGTACGGTGGCGTTCGGGATTGAATTGCTTGATGTCCAGCAGCACGAGGTCAGTCAGGCTAAAGAGCTCTTCCACCTTTTCATTCCAGATGCCTCCGTTACTGTCCAGACAGATATGGATGCCGTTCGCCTTCAGCTCCTTGAAAAGAGGAATCAGCGCTTCTGCTTGCAGGGTAGGCTCACCGCCGGAGAAAGTAATACCTCCTTTCTTCCCGAAGAATGCCTTTTGGCTGATAGCCATTTGCAGAATCTCTTCCGGAGTGGTGGGAGTGCCTCCTTTTACATCAATCGTATCCGGATTGGCACAATACAGACAACGGAATGGACATCCTTGCAGGAAAACGACGAGCCGGAGACCCGGCCCGTCGAATGTTCCCATACTTTCGTAGGAGTGTACATTTATCATATTACATTCTTTCGTGGAATGAACGGCTGATGACTTCCAACTGATGCTCGCGGCTCAACTTCACGAAGTTCACGGCATAGCCGGAAACGCGGATGGTGAGTTGCGGATACTTTTCAGGATGTTCCATGGCATCTTCCAGCATTTCGCGGTTCAGTACGTTTACGTTCAAATGGTGGGCACCTTTGGTGAAGTAGCCGTCCATCATGGTTACCAGGTTCTCTACACGTTCTTCCGGTGTCGGGCCCAGTGATTTAGGAACAATGGAGAACGTATTGCTGATGCCGTCCTGCGAGTCGCGGTAGCGCAATTTGGCTACGGAGCTCAAGGAAGCGATGGCACCGTTCTTGTCACGTCCGTGCATTGGGTTGGCACCCGGAGCAAAGGCAACACCTTTGGCGCGTCCGTCCGGAGTGGCACCGGTCTTCTTGCCGTACATCACGTTGGAGGTGATAGTCAGCAAGGAAAGGGTGGGACGGGCATTCTTGTAGACAGGCAGCTTTTTCAGTTCTTCGCTGAAATAGTAAACGAGGTCTACTCCCAGGTGGTCCACACGGTCGTCATTATTGCCGAAGCAGGGGAATGAGCCTTCAGTGTCGAAACCTTCGGTCAGGCCGATTTCGTTGCGGCGTGCAGTGACTTTGGCATATTTGATGGCGGACAGTGAGTCTATGGCGATGGAAAGGCCGGCAACACCGTATGCCAGATTGATGCGTGGGTTGGTATCGATGAATGCCATCTGGGCCTTCTCATAATAATACTTATCATGCATGTAGTGGATGATATTCATGGCCTCGTTGTAGACACGGGCTATTTCAGTCAGTACCTTCTTGTAGTTGGCCATAACTTCCTCAAACTTCAGTGTCTCGCCGGTCAATACGGGAATACCTTTCACCATGACAGTTCCGGTGTTTTCGCAACGGCCACCGTTGATGGCAAGCAGCAGGGCCTTGGCAAGGTTGGCACGTGCGCCGAAGAACTGGATTTGCTTGCCGATGGCTTGGTAGGATACACAGCAGGCAATGCCGTAATCGTCGCAGTTGCGCACTTCGCGCATTAGGTTGTCGTTTTCGTACTGGATGGAGCTGGTATCTAC
The DNA here is from genome assembly GCF_003602895.1 of Bacteroides sp. AF29-11. Classification (NCBI taxonomy): domain Bacteria; kingdom Pseudomonadati; phylum Bacteroidota; class Bacteroidia; order Bacteroidales; family Bacteroidaceae; genus Bacteroides; species Bacteroides sp. AF29-11. The sequence continues at coordinate 294,456 of NZ_QTLY01000005.1, read as the reverse complement.
GGAAACTTTGGCGCAGAAATCCTTGAAGCCTTCCGGCAGTTCGGGACTCCACAGTACGGTCAAGTTTGGTTCCGGAGAAGGACCGAGGTTGTATAGCGTCTGCAAGAAGCGGAAAGAAGTCTTGGTGACTTTCACGCGTCCGTCATTGAAGCGTCCTCCGATGGCTTCGGTCACCCAAGTCGGGTCACCGGCAAAGATATCATTGTACGACTGCATACGCAGATGGCGTACCATGCGCAGCTTGATGACGAACTGGTCTATCAGTTCTTGCGCAAACGTCTCATTGATTTTTCCGTGAGCCAGATCGTATTCAATGAATATATCGAGGAACGAAGATACGTTACCCAATGACATGGCAGCACCGTCTTGCTCTTTGATGGCAGCAAGATATGCCATGTATACCCATTGCACGGCCTCTTGAGCTGATGTAGCCGGATGGCTGAGGTCGAGTCCGTAATATTCGCCCATAACCTTGATGTCCTTCAAAGCTTTGATTTGTTCCGCCACTTCTTCGCGTAGACGGATGCGTGCTTCGGTCATCGGGCCGGTGAGGTTGCGCAAGTCCTCCTGCTTGGCTTCAATCAGACGGTCGATGCCGTAGAGAGCCAATCGGCGGTAGTCGCCGATGATACGTCCGCGGGCATAGTTGTCGGGCAATCCGGTAAGGAATCCCAGTGAGCGGAAGGAACGGATTTCTTCGGTATATACATCGAATACGCCGTCGTTATGTGTTTTGCGGTAATGGGTGAAGATGTCTTTTACTTTATCGTCCACTTCCACTCCGTTTTCACGGCATGCTTTTGCTACCACGTTGATGCCTCCGAAAGGTTTGATGGATCGTTTCAACAGTTCATCAGTCTGCAAACCGACAATAAGTTCATTGTCCTTATCAATATACCCGGCTTTATGAGAAGTGATGGTAGATACGGTGGTATTGTCCAGTGAACGGACGCCATTGTTGTTCCTTTCTTCTTCGAGAGCCTTCAGACAGATGTCCCAGATACGTTTGGTACGTTCGGTAGGTCCCTGCAAGAAAGATGCATCCCCGGTATAGGGTGCGATGTTTTTACTGACGAAATCACTGACATTGATTTCTTTATTCCAAAGCCCATTGGTAAAGGTTTTGTTCAATTCCATAAAATTTGTTTTTGTTAGTAGGTTAGATAATGTTATCCTTTAGAGCGCACAAAAATACTGAATAAATTCCGTAATTTTATAAGAGATACTTCTCTTTTTATGTTGAACAGCATAAAATAACTATTATTAGGTAGTGAATGTCCGGGGGAGTAGAGATGTTAATACTTTCTTTATATGTGGTTTATGAATTGAAACAAGAACCGAATAATAATCTGCATTATTTACAAATGATGTAGGTTTAAGGAACAGTCGTATTCTGAACCTAATTCAGTCGTATAGTGAATGCCATTCAGTCGTATACTGAATAGGGTTCAATCGTATACTGAATGTGGTTCTTTGTAAATATACTGATAGCCAGTAAGTTATAAAACTCTGTCTTGCCCTTGATAAATTTCAACAAATAGCCTAAATGCCGTTATGTTCGTTCCGTAGTGGGTATAAACAAGAATTTTGGTATAATTGCTCTGTTTTTGTGCAGAAAAGTTTGTAGAATAAAAAATGATTTGTATCTTTGCACCGCTTTAAAAGAAAAGCACTTCTGAAAAAGAAGTTTTGGAGAGGTGGCAGAGTGGTCGATTGCGGCGGTCTTGAAAACCGTTGTGCTGCGAGGCACCCGGGGTTCGAATCCCTGTCTCTCCGCAATAAAGGGTGTAAATCAAGCATTTGCGAGATTTACACCCTTTATTACACCCAAGAATGTAAAATTGGGTGTTTTTGTATTTTTTAAGATTCTTCAAAAGAATGTCAATTACAAAGCGATTGGTATTTCTATGGACTGGCAGAATGAACCTTTATGACGAAAAATATAGTTATTCAAAAAAATAAATATCTTAAATATGGAATTCATTTGCCAAATATGAAATTTCTATTCATATATTCCTCTTTTGTAATTCATTAGATATTGGGTAAAAGTCTTGCCTGTTTCTTTTTTGAAAAAACGCATGAGGTGACTGGGGTCGGAAAAGTGGAACTCGTCTGCCAGTTGGCTCACATTCAGATTGGAGAACAGTAGCTCATTTTTCAGCTCTTCCAAAAGACGTTGCTTGAGTAAGTGAATGGCTGATACACCAAATTGCGCCATGACAGAATTATTCAAGGTGATACGACTTACCCGAAGCATATCAGCATATTCTTGAACGCGCTGTGTCGTTCGGATATGTTTTTCGAGTAAGTCCTTGAATTTGAATGCGTAATTGTTTTTTGGCACTTCGACAGGTAGACGATAAGTTTGAGCGTATGCCCGGTTGATAATTACCAGTAGATAATAAAGCACTGACACAATGAGGTTGTAAGTGTCTACCACAGGATGTTGTAGTTCTTGTTTTATCTTTTTTAAGAGGCGCATATATTCCGTCAGCTCCTCCGGCTCGGCAAACAAGTAGGGCGGTGTATCAGTCTGATAATAATACAACAGCCGATATACGAAGAACTTGTCAGCAATGAACGTGCGCATAAAGTCTTCGCGGAAAATAAGAAAAGTGTAATCTAGTTCTACCTCGTTCACGTGCCATTCCTGTTGCTGGTGCGGCGACAAAAGCAGCACCATACCATCCCGTAACTCCACTTTTCGGAAGTTCAGCAACAAATATCCATTGGCACGACGAAAGAAATAGAAGCTGAAAAAATCTGTCTTAAACGCCTTATGCTCGGTCAAGACACCACAGATGTCCTTGCTTTCGCCTGTGTTAATGTAGAAGTCTACGCCACATTGCGTTTTATTGAACGGAACGCTTACAAGTCTTTCGGGATTGATTATAGCTTTCATCACTCTTGTTTTTTGCTTTCTGCAAATATACATCATTCTTTTATCAAAATGGCATATATTCCTGTTTTTAAGGCATAGAGACATTGGGATATCCTTTCGAACTTTGTACCCGAAAAATAATACAAAACATAACATCATGAACGAAAAAGCAATTATTCGGTTGGTACGCAGTGCCACCTTGAAAATCAACTATGCAGGACATACCATTCTTATTGACCCCGTATTTGCCGACAAAGGAACCCTGCAATCAGCTCTCGGTGTATATAAGAATCCGAGGGTACATCTCGTAATGCCTATTAGCGACATTACTGAAGGTGTTGATATGGTACTGCTCACCCACAACCACATCGACCATTACGAACCAAGTGTAAAGCAGCATTTGCCGAAAGACATTCCTTTCTACACCCAGCCACAAGATAAGGCCGCCATCCTGAAAGATGGTTTCTCAAATGTAGAAGCGATTGAAGAGAGCATAACCTTAGGTCATCTGACCATCCACCGTGCTATTGGCCATCACGGTTTCGGTCAGATAGGCCAGATGATGGGACCTGTTTCGGGCTATGTGCTGATGTCCGAAGGGCTTCCGACTATTTATATCATGGGCGATTGCAAATGGGAAGAATGTACTCTTGCTACCGTGGAAAAGTATCGTCCTAATTATATTGTGGTGAACAGTGGCGGTGCGGTATTCCCCGAATTCTCTAAGACGGACGGTTGTATCATCCCCAATGAACAGGAAGTAATGGCGATGCTTGACACACTCCCCCCACACATCAAGCTGATTACCGTACACATGGATGCCATCGATCATTGCCAGACCACCCGTGCCATCCTTCGCAACGAAGCTCGCCATCACGGGACGGATATGAGCCGACTGATTATACCGGAAGACGGAGAAAGCATAACACTTAAATAACTGTATAAACAATCATTTCAAAATATTAGAAAGATGAAAAAGATTAGGAAAATCGCGGTAGAACAGAATTTCGCCGCGATCAGTGTCGGTAAGTTGAATGAACTGAATGAATACGAACTTCAGCTTGGCCCGGATGTGAAAATTCCCGGAAAAGTATTCTGCAGCACCGCTCTCGGAACTACGGGAAGCGAGTTTTCTTTCCAGTCATTCGCCCCGGGTACAGAAACCGGATTTCTGCATAGTCACAAGAGTCATGAGGAACTTTATTTTTTCCTCTCCGGTAAAGGTGAATTTCAAGTAGACGGAACAGTGTTCCCAGTGGAAGAAGGTAGCGTTGTCAGGGTATCTCCTGCAGGAAAACGAAGTGTCCGTAACAACGGAACGACTCCGCTCCTCATGCTCTGCATACAATATTGCAGCAATACATTCTCACAGGAGGATGCCACTGACGGAATCATACTGAAAGAACCGGTAAAATGGAAAGTCTCTCCGAAATGATTCTAAAAAGGAACTCTAAGCAGATGACTATCTGTATAAAATCCCTGATAAAGAATATGAACATAGTGGTAGGCTGCTCCATCGGGTGCAGCTACTGCTATGCCCGTAACAACTGCCGCCGTTTCCATATTACGGACGACTTCTCCGTACCGGAATATATGGTGCGAAAGCTGCGTATCATCGACACGCCCAAGCCTCACGTATGGCTGATGACCGGAATGAGCGATTTCTCCGATTGGAAGCCTGAATGGAATGCGGAAATATTCAGACGAATGAAAAGCAATCCGCAACACGCTTATATATTCCTTACGAAATGTCCGGACAAGATCAGTTTCTCTACAGATGACGAGAATGTATGGATGGGCGTGACCGTCACGCGCAATTCCGAAAAAAAGCGGCTAGACGATTTGAAAAGAAATATCAAGGCCAAGCACTACCATGTCACTTTCGAACCTATTTTCGATGAAATCGGCGATATAGATTTCGAGGGTATCGACTGGATTGTCATAGGTACGGAGACCGGACATCGGAAAGGCAAAGTGGATTCCCGTCCCGAATGGGTGCTTCACATTGCCGACCAAGCCCAAACACAGGGCGTCCCCGTGTTTATGAAAGAGGATTTGCTGCCTATAATGGGCGAAGAAAGGATGATTCAGGAACTGCCGGAACAATTTACAAAACGCTTACAATGAATACCGAAATAATCAAAGAAATAGACGTACAGAGCGTTATGACCAAATCCTCACTGCCGGTCGGAGGATATTCGGTCAACCCTTACGTGGGCTGTCCCCACGCCTGTAAGTATTGCTACGCATCGTTTATGAAACGATTCACCGGGCATACAGAACCGTGGGGTGCATTTCTGGACGTGAAGAACTGGAAACCGATAGCCAATCCGCACAAATATGACGGAGAGCGCATTGTGATAGGTTCCGTGACGGATGGTTACAACCCGTATGAGGAGCAATTTTGCCGTACCCACAGGCTGCTCGAAGAGCTGCGTGGGAGCAACGCCGAGATTATGATATGCACTAAGTCCGACCTTGTCCTGCGCGACCTCGACCTGTTGAAGCGTTTTCCCAAAGTAACGGTGTCATGGTCGGTCAATACGCTTGACGAGCGTTTTCGTACGGATATGGACAATGCCGTGAGCATAGAACGTCGTCTGAACGCAATGCGTCAGGTCTATGAGGCGGGCATCCGTACCGTGTGTTTTGTATCGCCCATATTCCCCGGAATAACCGATATGAAGGCGATTATCGAGAAAGTGAAAGGATATGCCGATTTGATATGGCTCGAAAACCTGAATCTGCGCGGGCAGTTCAAGGGAGGGATAATGACGTATATCCGTGAGAAGCATCCCGACCTCTTTCCGTTATACGAAGAAATATACAACAAAAAGAGGCTTGATTACTGGCAGGCATTGGAACAGGACATTTCCCAATACGCCAAGGCACAGGGGTTTCCATATAGAATAAATGATTTGCCTTACGGGCGCTCGGAAAAAGGCAAGCCGGTTATCGTAAATTATTTCTACCACGAAAAGATACGATTGACTAAATGAGGGAAAGATATTGACAATATGGTATATTAATAGTGAATAAGATATTCTTTTATTGCTTATTTTACTTTAGAATAGTTAGACAACTTAGATTTTGTACTATATATTACGATAGAAGTACAATCCATGATGAATTGTACTTCTCTATATTACATCCTGAATCCTCTGGATTTTTGTTCTTTCTGCACTGAGTTACGCAGATGCTGCTGTAACTTCTCCCATTGTTCTTTGAACCATTCGCTGATTGGCTGTTGGTTTATAGTCAGCATCAATTTATTCTTATCGATCGGGCTTCGTTCAATTTTGAAAATTACATTTTTTGTTTCAAATCTCTGTCTATATTCTTCGGAATAGATTTTTCCACTACATCTGAGAGCTTCCTTTTTGTATAAAAGAGAATCAACCATCCCCTTGGTAAAACCAGTGACATAGCATAATTTTTCCATTCTCAGCATTTCTTTGAGTAATGGGAACCAGCATAATGCCTTTTCAAGCAGGGTGTTTAGCCGTGATATTTCTTTGTCTTTAGCTTCAATCTCTTTATTATGTATTCCTTGAAGATTGCGTATTTGTCTGCCGTGCTGTTCCTGCATTTGTTGCATCTGAATTTTTAATTCATCAGTAGCTTTGTCCCGGTTGGCAATCTCCTGATGTAGCTGCTCGATGTTATGTTCCAGTTCTTTCAACTTACCGCTTCCGAAAAGAGAACCTACGCTGCTGGTTATGGCAGTGGCTACATCGGTAGCTGCACTTTTGAGTTTGTCTGTACGTATCTCAGCTTTTACCTGTTTGAGTTCCTGTTCGGCAAGGCTTACCTGTTGCTCCTTGTGTCGCTTGGTTTCTTCTATACGTTGCAGTTCGGCTTTCTGCTTCTCAATGATGAAATCGTTTCGTTCCAGATGCTCTTTACCTGTGACAGCTTTTGTCTGCCCACGTTCCATTAGCAGAATATCGGAAGCAAGGGTCTGCATGGTTGCCATATCCTCGTCATTGAGCTTTCGGCTCTTCCCGGTTTCGTGGTTCATCCAGTCGAATACGATATGAGCATGATAGTTCGGCTTGAACCATCTGCTTCCTATTTGGAAGCTCTCTTTGTCTTCCGCTTCCGGCTGACCGTTCAGCCAATGCCCTTCGTCTTTATGCAGGAAAATCTGTAGCGGAGTGATGCCCCAGCGTCTTTGGCACTCTTCACCGAATTTGCGTACATCAGCCAGTGTGGTGTCCGGTCTGATAAGCAATACTCCTTCACGGATGGGTGAGCATCCCGCCACCTTGATAATCTTTCCATTCTTTCCCTTGCGTTCCCTTTCCTTTTCCTGCATGGCACGTCCGGTCTTTTCCTTGACCATTTGCTTGATATTGTCATAATGAGTTCGCAGTTCGGGAGTGCCGAAGTCGGGATTTATCCACTGTTCGTTATCGGTGGAAAGTTCGGGAACGACATAGATTCTGGACTCCCCGATATTACGCATATACTCGGCAGTCCTTCGGTTGTGTGCCTCGCTCGATGCGATGTTGCAAGGCTTGATGTGTATGCTTGATTTTGTTGCCATAGCTTCTTTTCTTTGTTTACAATTAATTTACTTTGCTCGCTTTCGCAGAGGGGTTATTTTATGAATCTCGGCTGCATTCGGCATAGGTCAAGCAAGTTTGCCTCTGCTCTCATTTGCACGAGATTTCTTAGGGGTAACCCATAAGCGGAGATTGCAAAGAGAGGGTCACTCTTTGCTCGGGGTTCTCAGGGGTGAAACGCCCTGAGTGGGTCATTAGGGCAAAGCCCTAATCCCCTCGGGAGAGCCCACAACTACGAAAGCGGAGCGTGTAGTTATAGTGGGCTATAACCGGAAGCCGCTCTTCTTCTCCGGTGATTGGCTGCGCACCCCTTTGGCGGACTGGAGCTGCCTTTTTCTTTCAACCTGTTTCTGTAAGTATTCGTTCAAGTCCTTGCATCCGCTGTAAATCTGCGAAGCGTCCCGGATGTACCGGTCTCTGCCGTATTCCATGCGGATTTGCCGGAGTGCTTCCATTCCTGCATGGTCGTTGTCGAAAAAGCAGTGGATGCGTTCGTAATTGCCCAACGGATAGAGAGCCTTGTTCACATTCGATACGGAGTTCAATACAATATAGTCCTGCCCGTCCAATTCCGGATAATTTGGGCAGCTCTCTTGTCTCAATGTCAGAAAGGAAAGGTAGTCCATGAAACCCTCGAACACATAGCAGGCAGTCCTTGCTTTTCCCGACTGTCTGATGTGGGAGATTTCCTTGGGGGCGATGCAGCCCTTGAAATAGGGGTTACGAACCTCAAACCCACCCGAACCGTTAGGGAATGCGATGGCAAAGTAACGCTTGCCGTTGTGGGTGTAACGGGCTTCACTACATTCTCTTTTTGCCAGTTCCAGATTTATTCCTCTACCTTGTAAATAGGAAAGCAGGGCAGGAGACGATAGCGGTACTATCTCCAGCTGTTGGAAGCTCGGACCGAAAGAGTCCTGCTTGCCAAAAGAGAAAGATACCGGGTGTACATGCGGTGTCTGTTCCGCAATCCGCTCCAGCAGGTAAGGTACATGGTCGGTAGCATACAGGTGTGCAGCCAGTTCAATGATACCGCCCCCTTTCCCTAAACGTAGGCTCGGTACAGAACGCCTTACTGCCTTTCGGCAGTAGGTTTTCCCGTACCTGCCCCCAAACCGTACTTGCATGTCTCCACGCATACGGCTCTCCGTTGATAACATGACTTTATTTAGCATGGCTGTGTATTTTGGCATAACACTTTTCACAGACAACCAATGTCTTCCTATGCTTTTCAAGCATCAGCCTGTCGCATTCAGTTTTTCCTTTAAGCTGATTTAGCTTTCTGACATGACGCATGACTACAGGTCCGACTTTTCCACATAATTCACATGTTCTCGCATCCAATCGCTCAGTAAGTGTCGGCTGTGGAATTGCGATTGTGTAGGATAAGTCGTTTACCTCCGTATAGTACATTGGTGGTTTACGTTTGAATCCCTCATTATAGAATTTCCTGTACCGTAATTTACCTTTTGCATCCTGATATGGCACTATAATGTCATTCCCAACCTTATATTTGTCAATGACTTTGCTTACAGTGCTATTGGTTTTTCCTGCAATGGTATGGTACATACTGTACTCCATGATGTATCCAAACTTTGAGAGCGCGTATGCCACGTTGTTGGCAATGCAGTAGTAGTTGTAGAACCCTCTGATTTCAGAGTTATATGCCGCCACTATGTCCTCGATTTTCTTCTTCATAAGATTGCCTCTGAACTTTGCAAACCAAACTTGTCGGCCATTTTCTACCTTGTATCTGATGGCGCTGTATTCTTCCAGTTTGTTCCGCACCGTTTCTATGGCGACCTTTAGGACTATCTTACCGTTGTAATAACGGGCTGGCACATTGTTCTTGTCCCGCTTGATAGCATCAGACTTACGGACTGAAACATCGAAGCCAAGAAATTTCGCGGGCTTTTGTGCGTTTGTTATCAATGTCTTTTCCTGTGACAGTTCCAGCTTGAGGTTTTCTTCCATATACTTGGTAATGTCCGACTTGATTTTAACGCACTCTGCCTTGCTTCCGATAACACCAATGAGGAAATCATCTGCGTATCTTACGTATCGAAGCCTTCTGTATGTTTCATCCATACTGTCTCTGCTCTCAATCTTTTGCCTTTCACGTCTCAGTTTCTCATACTCATCCCTAAGCTGTAATCTGACATCTGCATCCTGTATGTTCTTGATGCTTTTAAGGATGCGTTGCATCTTATCGCTAAGTTGCTTGTATTCTTTGGTGATGTGTCTTTCTTTTCCCTTATTGAAGCGTAGGGCGTATTCTTCCATATACTTGTCAAAATTATCAAGATAAATGTTTGCCAGTATAGGACTGATATTACCGCCTTGTGGAGTTCCCTTGTTTGTATTATGAAACTTCCAGTCTTCAATATATCCCGCATTCAACAACTTGCGGATAAGCCTTAGAAATCTATCATCGGCAATCCGTTTCCGCAAAGTTGCAATCAATACATTGTGGTCTATGTTGTCGAAGAATCCTTTAATGTCTCCTTCCACAAACCATTTTGTACCTGTAAATGTCTTTTGGATATGGGTCAATGCGGTATGGCAGCTTCTGTTTGGTCTGAATCCATGTGAGGTGTTTGCAAACACCTCTTCATAGACGGCTTCAAGAATCATGCGCACCACCTCCTGTACAAGTTTGTCCTCAAAGGAAGGAATTCCAAGCGGTCTTTTCTTACCGTTTTTCTTGGGTATGTATATCCTTTTTGCCGGATTAGGCTTGTAAGACTCATCTCTCAAAGATGCAATGACTTTGTTTATTCTTTGAAGACTCATCCGATTGATGGTTTTCCCATCCGTACCGGGTGTCATATTGCCTGGTTTGGCGTAAATACGCTGGTAAGCAACATGAAACATCTCCTCATTGAATAAGATACGGTACAGCCTTTCGAACTTGTAATCCGAAACTTTACCATGCTTGTTTAAAGCTTTTAATACTTGCTCAGGACTTCTCATAATGTCTCACACATTTTCCATTATTTGTATTAAGTTATCTAACTGCTTCCCTTCGCCATGTTACAAGGCTTTCCCTTGCTCGGACTACTACGGAAGCTCCGTTCCCATGTCAGATATTCAGGGTCCTATGCCCATAGCCTTACGGCATTCTGATTTAGGGAATCCCCATTTGCTTTCACAATAACTGTTTGGCTCGGCAGACTGTCGGATGCGACTTACGTTCCTATTCCACTTATTGTGGTTGCTCTGAAGCCAGCTCCTGCTCCATTGTAATTTCGGTTTACATGGGGTGCTTCAGCCCGACGTGAATCAAATACCTTTCGTCGGGGCTGGTACGTGTGCAGCAGAACTATCGTTCAACCAATCAGGCTTCATCCTTGTGTCTGTCTTTTCCTCTCGCCATGCAGTCGCAGCTTGGTATTTAGCTGACTAATGACTTTACCGACATGCTTTTGTCACCTTTGGATTTCTCCTCCAGCTAAGTCGTTGAGGATAGGTCTGTTGAACTCTAACCTAATCTCTTGCCATAGAGATATTTATTGTGTAGCCTATATGGGCGCATCGAAGTCGTACCACTGGTTGCGTTCGGTGTTCACTTTGAAGGAAGCCTCTGTTTCTTCCCTCAAGGGAGATTTGTACCAAAGGTTGATACCCTGCTGTTTGACGGGTGAATACCCCAGGCTGTGCAGGTAGTCAGCCAGATTGATTTGTTTTGCAGTCTCGATGTTCATAAGGAAATCGTTTTTAGTGAGTGCTTTGATTATTTCTCTTTTTGCCCGCAACTCTTAAAAGTATGCGGTCAGTACAATCACTTCACTAAACTCCTAATATATAGACCCCCGGAATAAAGTGAAGTGATTTGTCTGTTTCTGAAATCACTTCACTAAATTGTCGTATATATAGGATACGGGAATAAAGTGAAGCGATTTTCGGGATTGTCGGCTAATAGTGGTAATCGGGCTTGAAGGAATACTTCCTGCCGTTTTCCTGCACTATCATCCGTTTGTTGCGCAGCATGGTGATAAGCGCCACTGCATTCTGGTGATTCAGTCTAACCCCTTCTGCCAGATAAGTCCTGATTAAGGTGTCTTCCAGCTCCTTGTAGCCGTATTCCTCTTTCAGTGCAAAAGCGGCTTCCAGTGCGGCACGGTGCTGCGGTTCTGAAATATCCTTGTAAGGGTCAAACTTTTCCACCGAGGGTCTTCCCGGCTTCCTTGCTTCCGGCTTGTAGCCTTCCGCAAGTTCGGGCAGGGCTCTGTCGTTGATGCAGAATGCAAAAGGCTCGAAATCCATCGCCCGGATGTGCATGGCGGAAACATGGCTGATGTCGCTGTTCCCCTTGTCCTTTTCCACCAGCAGGACTGTTTCCGCCTTGTTGTTCAGTTCCGTACCAATGTGCCCTCTTGCGTTCTCATCCCCCTTGTTCTGATGCAGTATCGTATGGATATGAATCTGCCTGTCGTCCGTCCACTGCATCAGCTTGGATATGATGCGGGTGGATTCACCGGGGCTGTTGATGTCGTACACCATATCCCGGATGCCGTCTATGATGACCAGCCCAATATCCGGTGAGTGGTAGATAGCCTGTTCTACAATGCTGATGCGCTGTTCCGGGGTGTATTTTCTCAAAGCGAGAAACTCCAGATAACCGCTGTCCCTGTCATCGGGCAATCCTGCCATCCGCAGGATCCGCTTCATCACTTTCAGGCAGTGGTAGGGGCTTTGCTCCGTATCTATATAAAGCACTTTCCGCTTTTCCTCGGGCAGTTCAGCCGCATATCGTAACACGGTACCGTTCTTCAATGCAGCGGCTACGATAGCCGATACATTGAAGGTTTTCTTGCTCTTGGCTTTGCCGATGGATGCGCTGAAATTGCCCAGCGTCCCGATGACAGAGCCGTGTACTTTCAGAATTTCGGGGGCTTTTTCGTAGCATCTTGACAGACTTAGCCGGGATTCCTGCCAGAGGATAACGGCTTGTTCGGGTGATATTTCTTTTATATAGTCCATAATCACCTCCTTTATCTGCGTCCTCCGGTTTTCTTGCCAGCCAGTTCCAGCGCCAGTTCCGCATCCACGATAATCTTGCGTCCAATCTGGGTAATGGCTTTGTCTATCTTTCCGCTTTTCTTGATGCGGTTGGCTGTGGGCAGGCTGCACCCGAAAAGCTTGGCTATGCCGAGTATGCCGTACACGTACTTTCTTTCCGTGTCGGTGGTCGGCTGCGGTTGCGCCTCTGCCTGTACCGAAGCGTGTCTGCTTAGAAAAAGGAACTCTTCGCCTGTCATCTGCCAGACGGGTTTCACTAACAGTTCTTTGAGGTTGTTCATCGTCCGTATGATTACTTGTTTGACAATAGCCCTGCGCACAGGCTGTTTCTTCTGTTCTCGAACGATGCAAAATTAGGTAGGGTTTTGAGTGGTAAGTATGTGGATGATAGATATGGATTGTTCTGTTATATCGCTGAATATCAAGAAATAAAAATACCACTCAAAAATTATTTTGAGTGGTATAAGTGGTCATGTCGTAAAATATATTGGAATATCACGGGTTATCGGAATATTCCGTCCATTTCCTTGGCGAACTTTTGGTTGGGAATACTGGGTAAATCGGAAACGGGTTCCCTGTACTTGGACTTGTAATAGTCTTCATCAATATCCAGGTGTTTCAGGATGGCTTCCTTCCATTTGTCCTTATCCTGCCCCGGCAACTGCTCCCTCATCAGGGAAATCAGATAGCATACCCGTATCTTTTCCCTTGGCTTTATTTTCAGTACGCACTGGCAGGGATGCAGATTCATGCAGGCATAGAAATCCGGTGCGGTAATGTCTTCAAACTGTTCCCCTGCACAAACTTCATGAATTAGGGAAATCAGCTTCATGCTGAAATATTCAGGCAATCCGGCAGTCGTAGCTGTAGTCGATGCGGTTGTAGTTTCAGCTTCCGGCTGGCTGTCTGTACGGCTCTGCCTGTCTGCTTCGTTCGGTTGGCTTTCTTCGTCCGGTACATATTTGGTCAGGATGCCCATGAAGTGTACGCTAAGCAGGTAGATGTCGTCGCAACGGTTTTTCATGTATTGCCGGGCTTCTTTCCAGAGAAGGGTTTGCTGCTCATAAAGATGCTCCAGTTGGGCTTTCTCCCTTTCATATTCAGCCTTGCAACGCTCATATTCTCTTTCCGCCAGCTTTTCTTCTTCGGGTGTATGCTCTCGGTAGCCAATGGAATCATAGCGGTTGTTGGCTTCGTTCATCGGTTTGCGCAGCCTGTTTACCACTTCCATCTCTTCCTTGATGGTTTCCTTGTAGCGGTCTGCGTATTGGTAGCATACACGTATGATCACTTCGTCATGGAGAAGGCGGTAAGATTCATAAAGCCGTATGTATTCTTTGACTTCCTTTTTCAGACTTTTCAGCAGCAGGGTACATGGTTCTGGCGGTGTATGCAGCACCAGTTCAAGGATAGCTTGCTCAAAAGCCTTTATATCGCTCCATTTCGAGTAGAAATCAACGATGAATTTCTGCTTTTCAAAAGAGAAAGTATGGCTTACAATCCAATCTTTGCAGATTCTGTTCAGCTCCCCGTATTGAGGAATGAGGGTTGTTATCGTTTTCTGCATGGCATACTCTTATTATTGGGGATCCTTGTCAAGGAAAGAAGCCAGTTCTTCTTCCACTTCTTCTACGCTGGGCAACGCTGATTTCAATTTCTCGGGAATCGCCTTGCTCAATTGGTAATCGCTGATGCCGATGGGCTGGTCATAGCCGGAAAGGGCATACTGGGCAACCACTTCGTCCTTTCCTCTGCACAACAAAAGACCGATGGTCTTGTTGTCGTGTTCTCCTCTCAACTTATCATCCACCACGTTGATGTAAAAGTTGAGTTGTCCGGCATATTCCGGCTTGAAAGGAGTGGCTTTCAATTCTATGACAATATATGCGTGCAACGGAATGGAATATAGAATCAGGTCGGCAAAGAAATCGCTGTTTCCGACTTGGAAGTGCTTCTGCCGGGCAACGAAGGCAAAACCGTTGCCCATTTCCAACAGGTAGCGGGTAACGTGTTTCACCAGCTGTTCTTCAATATCCCTTTCGTCTGCTTTTTCTTTGGCTCCTGCCAAATCAAAGATGTACGGGTCTTTGAGTAGGTAATTGGCAAGGTCGCTTTGTGGAGCCGGAAGTGTGGTCGTGAAATTGTTTACCTTGTTGTTGCTGATTTGTCGGCTATACAAATCACTGTCAATTTGCATTTTCAATACATTGCTGCTCCATCCCATTTCCACAGACTGCTTCATGTACCAGTAGCTTAGACCTAAAGGTAGCGAACTGTCAAGTATAGTCATTTGGCTTGTCCAGTTTATTTTGGCTATAGGAGAGGTCAAGAAAACTTCTTCTATTTCCCTGATTCCCATCCTGTAAATGGCAGACACGGTTTTTCCCACATCTTCAAATTGCGCAGGAACTTCCTGCGTAATTGCTAATGATTGACAATCAATCGATTGTATTTGCGCAGTAAGTTCCTGCGTAAATTGCTTGTCATTCAGTTTTAATACTTCATTGGTCACACTCTGTATGGTTGGGACAGACAGGCTTGCATCTGTTTCTATGAAACTTTGCAACGCTCTTAAAGGATATGCTTTTGCAAACTGGCACATATAGGTAAGGTTACGTTCCGAATAGCCTTTCTTTTCAGGGTAATGCAGTCGGATAGCCTTTGCCAACTGCTTGATGATTTTGCTTCCCCATCCGTGCAGCTGCTGGTGATAAAGGATGTAATTGCCTATCTTCCAGTAATGGAACAGCATTTGTGCATTGGCTGCAACAATCAGCCTTACTTGTGCCTGTTCTATTTCCGAACCGACCGCTTGTATGAATGCATCAAAATTCGTTTTCTCTATGTTGGATTCCTTGTTGCTCATATTGTGATGATAATTTCTACAAATATAGTCATTGATAACTATCTATGAAACTGTTTGATACTTTTATAGTTGATTAAACTTGTTCATGGCATTTGCCTTAATATCATCCGCTATGTCAATGTAGGGTTTCATAGCTTTGTAGTCGCTGTGTCCCGTCCATTTCATGACCACCTGTGCCGGGATTCCGAGAGCCAGCGCATTGCAGATGAATGTCCTTCTTCCTGCATGGGTACTGAGCAAAGCGTATTTGGGTGTGACTTCATCAATACGTTCATTTCCCTTGTAGTAGGTTTCCCGTACAGGCTCGTTGATTTCTGCCAGTTCGCCCAGCTCTTTCAGGTAATCGTTCATCTTCTGGTTGCTGATGACGGGCAGAGCCATGTAATTCTCGAAATGGATGTCCTTGTATTTGTCCAGTATGGCTTTGCTGTATTTGTTCAGTTCAATCGTCAGGCTGTCGGCAGTCTTGACTGTGGTTATTTCGATGTGGTCGGACTTCACATCGCTTCTTTTCAGATTGCGAACATCCGAATACCGCAAACTCGTAAAGCAGCAGAACAGGAAAACATCACGCACACGTTCCAGGTATTGCTTATCCTTGGGTATCTGGTAGTCTTTCAGCTTGTTCAGTTCATCCCAAGTCAGGAAGATTACTTTTTTCGAGGTGGTTTTCAGTTTCGGTTTGAATGTATCGTATGCAATGTTCTGATGATGTCCTTTCTTGAAGCTCCAGCGCAGGAACCATTTGAGGAATCCCATTTGCTTGCCGATGGTGCTGTTTCTCATATCCTTGGTATCACGCAGGAAGTTGACGTATTCGTTCAATCCAAACTCGTCGAAATAGTTGAACGTTGCATCCTCCTTGAACTCTTTGAGGTGGTTCCTCACTGCTGCAAATTTTTCATAGGTGGATGCCGTCCAGTTATTCTGGTTACCGCACTCTTTTACAAACTCATCGAATACCTCCCAAAAGCTGACAGGGGCTTCTTCCGGCTGTTCTTCGCTGGTGTCTTTCATTCTCATGTTGAAAGCTTCCTTCAACTGTTGGGTCGTTGGCATGACCTCCTGCACCTCAAATTCCTTGAAAATATTCTGGATTTCGGCATAGTATTTCAGCAAGTCCGTATTGATTTCGGCTGCACTCTGCTTTAGCTTGTTGGTACATCCGTTCTTTACCCGCTGCTTGTCTGCATCCCATTTGGCTACGTCAATCCGGTAGCCCGTTGTAAACTCGATGCGTTGGCTGGCAAAGATGACACGCATACGGATGGGTACGTTCTCTACGATTGGCACACCGTTCTTTTTCCGGCTCTCCAATGCAAAAATGATGTTGCGCTTGATATTCATAATTGGGTGCGTTTGAAATTCTACACCCAAATATACACCCAATTATTGAGATAGCAAAAGACATTTAGAAACATTTAGTTTTACTCTATGTTGTAATTTGCACTTGATTATCAGTTGTTTGCGGTTTTATGAGATTCTGTGAAAGTATAAGTTCGAGAGCCTGTCTCTCCGCTGAACTAACCGGACAAAACCGGACAATGAACAGCCAAGTCCTACAAATTCAACGATTTGTGGGACTTTTTTTATCCCCTTATGTCTGCCCTACCGGACATCATTTAGACCCTGAAAGACAAAGTTAGTAACCTAACTCGTACCCCCGACAACTGAAAGTCCAAAAGGGGTACACTTAGTCCGAAATTGGCGAACTTCTGTCGCTATTTGGCGAGCCTGTATAAACTTCACTTTGAGCTAATTAACGTAGTTTTGTAACCTAAAAAAGTGAGTTTATGAAGAGTACATTTTCCGTTCTTTTCTTTGTGAAAAAGGACAAGCAAAAAATCAATGGCAGTTACCCTATTTTTGTCCGCATCACGATTGATGGTGTGGCAAGCCGTTTTAATTCCAAGCTGGACGTTCAACCCAAACTTTGGGACGGTAAGGCTGGTAAAGCCGCCGGACGTTCTGCGGAAGCTACCCGTATCAACCGATTGCTGGATGATATAAACGCATCCCTTAATACCATTTATCACGAACTGCAAAGGCGTGACAATTATGTTACCGCCGAAAAGGTGAAGAATGAATTTTTAGGGCATAGCGAGAACCACGACACCATCCTTAACCTTTTCCAAAAGCACAATGACGATGTGAAACAGTTGGTCGGCATATCCAAAA
Source organism: Bacteroides sp. AF29-11 (assembly GCF_003602895.1). Lineage (NCBI taxonomy): Bacteria > Pseudomonadati > Bacteroidota > Bacteroidia > Bacteroidales > Bacteroidaceae > Bacteroides > Bacteroides sp. AF29-11. The sequence continues at coordinate 276,941 of NZ_QTLY01000005.1, read as the reverse complement.
CGATTGCCACTTATCGCAAATATGAAGTGACCCGCCGCCATCTTGCCGAGTTCATCCAAAGCAAATATAACCTGTCGGATATTTCTATAAAGGAAATAACCCCGATGTTCATTACTGACTTTGAGTTATATTTGCGTACTACCTGCAAATGCGGTTATAATACGACTGCCAAGTTCATGCAGTTCTTCAAGCGCATAATCCTGATAGCCCGTAATAACGGCATCCTGATAGGTGACCCGTTCGCCAATTATAAAATACGTTTGGAAAAAGTGGATAGAGGTTATTTATCAGAGGATGAAATAAAGATAATCCTCAAAAAGAAGATGGTTTCCGAACGGTTGGAACAGGTGCGTGATGTTTTTATCTTTTCCTGTTTCAGTGGTTTGGCTTATGTGGATGTTGCAAATTTAAAGGAAGATAATATCCGCAAGTCTTTTGATGGTAACCTATGGATAATTACGAAACGCCAAAAAACAAATACAGACGTGAATGTTCCCTTGCTGGATATTCCTAAAATGATATTGGAAAAATACAAAGGTAAATTGCCGGACGGAAAGGTACTTCCCATTATCAGCAATCAGAAACTTAATGCGTATTTGAAAGAAATAGCGGATGTATGTGGGATTAAAAAGAACTTGACATTTCACCTTGCGAGGCATACTTTCGCAACCACGACTACGCTTGCCAAAGGTGTACCCATTGAAACAGTCAGCAAGATGTTGGGACACACCAATATAGAAACGACACAGATATACGCCCGCGTCACCAACAACAAAATCAGTAACGATATGCAGGGGCTTGATAAGAAGTTTGTCGGCATTGAAAAAATCTACAAAGAAGTATCTATGAAATAGGTATATAGAGAACTTATCACAATTTGTGATAAGTCCCTTTATGCTTCCAATTACTCACCGTTAAATAATAACATTATGGACTTACAAATCATCCAAAACAAAATCTTTGAGGTCAGAGGTTGCCGGGTCATGCTCGATTTCCATTTGGCGGAACTTTACGGAGTACAGACCAAAGCCTTGAAACAGGCAGTAAAGCGTAATGAAAAGCGTTTCCCCGGTGATTTCCGCTTTACCATGACAAAAGAGGAATGGGACGAACTGGTCACAAATTGTGACCAGTTGCCGGAGAACCTGAAACACAGCTATATACTTCCCGATTGTTTCACCGAGCAGGGAGTAGCGATGCTATCCAGTGTTTTACGCAGTCAGACCGCCATAGACGTGAATATTTCCATCATGCGTGCTTTCGTCCTCATGCGCCAAATGTCAATCGGTTACGAGGAACTTCTTAAACGCATCGAAGAACTGGAACAGAGTACGGATGCACAATTCAGCGAGGTTTATCAAGCACTGACCCAGTTACTAAGCAAGCCCGAACCGAAGCCACGCAAACCGATAGGATATAGAACCTATGACGAATAACGGTTTAAGGTATTCGGTTGTCTAAGGGGTGTCACCAGTGATACCCCTTTTCAGTTCCCTAAAGTAATGTATCTCAATCACAAATTTTAGCAAAGTTACAGCCCGGTGGGGACAAATACCAAATCCGAGCCGTTCCGGTTTTCTAAAAAATCTCCACACCTGCGGGTCGTATTTTTTGAAAAGATATGGTTGAAGTCCCCGCCAAACTGTGGGTGTCCGGCAAAATTTCTTATTGTTTAATTTAAAATTCAGTAGTCATGAAAACAACAGAATTTACCATGCCGGAAATCACTATCTCTTATAAAGACAATGTAAAAGCATCCGAAAGGGTGAAAATACTCTCATCCGAAACGTCCTACTCTTATCTGAAACCGTTCTATGCGGAATGTATGGAACACCACGAAGAAAGTCATGTAATGTTCCTCAATCGGGCAAACAAGGCTTTAGGCGTTTCCCTTATTTCTAAAGGCGGCATGGCTGAAACTGTAATGGACGTGAAAATCATCCTGCAAACCGCCCTGAAAGTCCATGCTTCGGGCATCATCCTCTCACATAACCACCCATCGGGCAACCTGCGTCCGAGCGAACCGGACAAACAAATCACCTCAAAAATAAAAGAAGCCTGCAAGGTCTTGGATTTACACCTGTTAGACCATATCATCCTGACAGAAGAAAGCTATTACAGTTTTACAGACGAGGAGCTTTTATAAGCCCTTTTTTTACTCTCTCATTACCCAATACAAAAAGCCCGATGGCTTTTACTTCTATCCTCTCAAACAAGAGAAAAATTTTCCCTAAAACTGATTGGAACATTGTCAAAGGTATATCCGTGCCTGTTACTGTTCAAATTATTTTTTAGAAATCTCCACACCTGCGGGTAGTATTTCATAAATAATAATTTGCCCTGTACCAGTCCCGAACCTTTGAAAAGACAATGTTCCCATTCAGTTAAAGGAAAAATTTACGTGGTGGGCGACAAGCGATGTAAACGATTAAAATTCAAAAGTCATGGAAGCAGTAACATTATCAGAAGCAAGAGTTTATGTAGGTACTTACAACAAGTATAACAGTGGTTCACTTTTCGGCAAGTGGTTAGACCTTTCCGACTATTCGGACAAGGACGAGTTTTTGGAAGCGTGTCGGGAACTCCACGAGGACGAAGAAGACCCGGAATTTATGTTTCAGGACATCGAGAACATACCCGAAGCCCTGATTTCCGAAAGTTGGCTTTCTGATAAGTTCTTTGAGCTACGGGATGCCATCGAAAAACTAAGCGAAACCGAGCAGGAAGCATTTTTCGTATGGTGCGACCATCACAACAGCGATATAAGCGAAGAAGATGCGGACGACCTTGTTTCTTCCTTTGAGGACGAATATCAGGGAGAATATAAAGACGAGGAAGATTACGCCTATGAAATCGTAGAGGAATGTTACGAACTGCCGGAGTTCGCAAAGACCTACTTTGATTATTCGGCTTTTGCCCGTGACTTGTTTATGACTGATTACTGGATGGATAACGGTTTTGTTTTCCGTTGTGCCTGATTACTAATCGGGTGGAGCAATCCACCCGCAACACACAAAGACAATGAAAGTATATAATAACATAAAGACCGTTTTAAGGTGGGTAATACTGGCTTTTATTATCTATCAGGTAGCCACCAGCACCACCGGAGCATGGATAGTCCTAATCATAGGCTTTTATATAGTCCGGTTCTTTCTCTGGCTGTTTATCTCCGCCGTTTACCTGTTGTGTATGGCTTTTATTTTCATTGTACTGCTTTCGCTTTTGATTATCTGACAACTCATTTTAAATTATAACGATATGGAAACTTTAAACAAAAACGGGGTAAGCATTACCCAAACACCGGGAGAGGAAAAATATGTAAAATGCTGTTTAGGCGCATTCATGAAAAAGGGTTTATAGTATTAGACTTATCGCGTTCCAAAGAAAACAATTTAGGTATTTGCTAAGATGCTTAAAAACTGCAAAGAATAATAGGACATAGAAATCCAGTTAAACTACTTTCATTTATGAGTAGAAACTAAATTGAAAGTTCGTAAATGATTTAGGCATCTATAAAAATTGGAAGAACTCTACCTCTATTATAAGAACTTTAGTAAAGAAAGCATTCTATAATGGCTGGAAACTCTGTAAAAAGTACTATTTTTCTTTATGTAAACATTCTCTATTGATTAAAATCACTATCTTTACGAAATAAAATATCAGTAAAGAGATTGTTTCTTTTTATGTTTAACAACATATAAATAGCGAAATATGATAAGTAAAGATAAAATTGAAAAACTGGAAGAAATCACAATTGAAGATTTTAAAGAGTTAATGGGAAACTTGATTAGTTTTTTAGGATATACGGACACTATTGTGGATGCAAATTCAATTACTGCTATCAGAGAAAGTCCTTTGAGTTCTGAAAAATATATGTTTATTTTGTTAGAAGAAAGATTGAGTGGTATTGTTAATGTAGATGAAATTGAAAAAACAATACTTGATTATCATAACAGAATAAAGCCTGATGTTACGTATTTAGTTTCTCCTAAAAACATTTCAAATGGATTTGAGCGCAGTTTAACTCAAATAATACCACAAATAAAGCTTAATTTTATAGGCAGAGACAATCTCATAGATTTGATAAATAAGCATTATGATGATTTTTGGAAGCATAAAGATTTAGCGTTGTTAGAATACGAAAAATATTTTCACGAAAATATATCAAAAGATAATGAACTAAAGAAACTTAAAATATTTAATGATAAATATCAGAAGATTTTAGATATATATATTGAACCTAGAATTACTCATTTTTACGAAGAGAAAGCGACTCAAACGCCCGTAAAAAAAAGAATTTTAATAGATGACGTTGTTAAAAACTTGAAACCCATTGTTATATCAGGTGATGCTGGGACAGGAAAATCTACTCTTTTAAAGAAAGTTGGAGAAAAACTAATCAAACTAAATCAAGAAAATATTGAAAGAAAAAACATACCTGTTTGTATAAGTACGTTAGAGCTTTTAGAAGAAAAATACCAAATAAACCAATTAGTAACTAAAAAGTTATCTGTATTTTTTGCGAATTTCAATTTAGAAGATTTATCTAAAAGTTATCAAATAACTCTCTTAATTGATAGTATAGATGAGTTTGGAGGTGAAGAACAAAAAATGATATTGAACGAGTTACAGAATTTATCGCAGAATCATAAAATTAGGTATATAATTACATCTCGAAATTCAGATAAGATGGAATCTCTCGGAGAGAAAATATTTGATTCTTATACGATTGAACGTTTCAATAATGAACAAGTTAAGAAATTTATATCAAACTTTTTTCTTGGTGAGAATTCTAAAACGGAATCACTTCTTGATGCATTACGTGAAAACAGAATTATCGAAAGACTTCCTATTACTCCTTTAACACTATCTCTTATATCTATATTATACGAAGAGAATAATTTAGAGATTCCAGCAACAATCGCCGATATTTACGACAATTTTAACTCCTTAATTATAGGGAGATTGACTGTTTCTAGTCGGATTGAATTTGTTGATATTTCATTTAAGGAAAGAATATTGTCATTATACGCATTGCATCTTCTGGAAAAGGAACAACATATTCCATTAACAAAAGAAGAGTTTTTTATCTTTTTTGAAAATTATTTTAAAGAAAAAACATTGCCAATAAAAAAAGGTACATTGAGAGAAGTGCTAGATTATTTAATTGATAATACAGGAGTTCTTATTATTAAAGATAATAAATGGGTGCAATTCAGCCATGATTCATATATGGAATATTATGGCGCTTTGGAAATATTTAAACACCGAAGAGATAAGGAAGACTTATTGATTGAAAATTTTTTCGATTTTAAGCTACAAAATGCAGCAGTATTTTATGCAGGAAAGTCTAAAGATATGCCCGTTTTTCTAGAAAAAATAATTGCCAAATTAAAGAAGGCTACTGCGTTAAAACATTTCATGTCTGGGGTACTTGGTGCTGGATATTTATTGCAAGCTTTATATCAAACAGATAATACTTTGAGAAAAGATGCTATATTACAAGCATTAGACCTTAATGCAAAGTCCACAGATATACTTATCAAACTAGCGGCAGACGATGTTATTCTTTTCAGAAGTTATTCAATACCAATTCTTCAAATAATGAATCTATTCTATTTTTACGAAACATTCAATTCTGTAACAATAAAAGAACCATTAAAAATGGCGTTTGATTTTTATTATCAAGATTATAAAGATACAGGCAAAGCAATTAATGCGCTAAAAGCAATCACTTTAGCTCTGGTGTTGGATTCAAAACGAATATGTTATCCCCAAGCATTAGAACAAATTTTAGAAAACGATAAAATACTGAAAGATCCAGGGCTATATACAATCCTAGATTTTTCGTTTAGCACGTTTAATAATGAGAAATACAACAAATTGAAAAAGGAAATTAGAGATAATTATTTCCCTAAGATATCATCCCCTGTTAGAGAATTAGTAAAATTGCCGGCTAGTAGAGTTAGGTTTACTAAATTGGATACCATATCTTTAGATAAAAAAGTTCAATTAATTGTTGAGGGGAAATCTGACGCTGAAATTATAGAACATGCTTTTTATGTATTGACGGGACAATCCCCCTATTGGAGTATAAAACCAGCGGGAAATGAATCAGGTGGAGCCATTGAGGTTAGTAAGGTAATTATGAATTGTAAATCTTTAATAGATAAAAATGGAGTTATAATTGGTATTTTTGACCATGATGCTAAAGGTTTGCAAGAATTTAGAGGACTTAAACCTTCTGTTTTTGAAAAATATATAAATGATACTGTACGAAAGCATATTAGCTGCGAAGCATATGCGCTTTTACTCCCTGTACCCGGCGAGATGGACATATATTTAAAGAAAGACCAATCATTTAATTTCTTTGAAATTGAACATTATTTTGGCAAAACATTTTTGGTTGAAAATGACATCGTAGAATCTACAGATATCCCCGAAGTATATAAAATAAAAGAATCAAAGAAAAAAGCGCTCTCTAAATTAGTAAGAGGGCTTCAAAATAAAGAGCACTTTATTTATTTCATAGATTTGTTTAATGCTATAGATAAAATAACAGGGATAGAACCTGAATATACATTGGAATAGCAATTAGAGTATATAAAGAGCTATTTCTACTATTAATTAATAGAATAGTAGAAATAGCTCTTTTTATTTTGATGTTTATTTTAGTCTGAAATAATTTTAATAACACCAAACATGCTATTTTCTCTTACTACTATCATTATTAAATAAATGAAAACGTAAGTTGTTGCACCTGTCCGAAGCTATCCTGAAAATACACATCTACCGTCTGCTGGTCGGTCGATGCAGAGGTATAGTAAAGCCGGAATGTTTCACCCGGAAGCGGGTACAGGTCATTCGGCAGTAAAACCGTTCCATCGGACATTTTCAGCGTTCCCGCCCCGTCCGGCTGAAAATAGCGGATGAAATACTTTGTTTCCTCAAACCGCCCATCCCGGTGAAGCTGGCAGCGTATTTCCGCCGTTTCACCTACCTTTAATTTCTTCGGTACAGGCATCGTTTCGACAGTGAACGGGTAAGACTGCTGTATATCCACATTGTCATTACAGGCACTCACTAACAACAGGGCAGCCACCATGTAGCACCCTATCAGCATCTTATAAATTACATTTCTCATATACATTGTATATAATAGGTTAGTTTATCACATGATTATCTTTAGTCCGACCCCGAACTGTGTATGGAACTTGCCAACGGAAGAACCGAACAGGCATCTTTCCCGTGCGTTAATCAGGAATACCACCCGGTCAGTAATATAACTCTCCAGTTCCAGCGTCAGCGCACCGCCATAGACAAAACCGTCCTTATCGGTCAGGGTCGAACCATCAGGTAGCAGCTTGTCACCCCAATTACTTGTTTCGTACCCGGCAAGGGCAGACAAACCCAGCGAAAGGAAAAAGGTTTTCTTCCGGTCTGAAAGAAAGTTCAGGTAGTAACCACTCTCACCTGTAAACTGGCTTACGGGTATCTGTAAATCCTTATAGGGGTAATGCTTTTCGAGGTATTCCCCGCCGATAATCCACCTGTTCCCGTTTTTGGTATAGGTACTCATGGCAGCCCCGAAGTAATAAGCGAAATCGCTTTTACTGTTCCAGTGAACGCCGTCCGCCATGCCGCCCGTAACCTGCAAGCCTTTCATTCCCGGCAGACATCTTTGTGCGTGTGCCCGGTTGAAAGTCAGGCACAGCACAAAAAGGGATATAATACAGCATATCCTTTTCATGTTCATTTGATTTTAAGTTCGTTAATCACTTTGGCTGCCACGACATCCGAGTTCTCCACCCGGATAGTTTGGTGTCTGCCCCCGTTTTTTTCCATCAGTTCAATAACCAAGACCTTATCATCCGGTATAGTGAATTGTGGAACGGTGTACACGGTGCGGACGGTACTTTTGCCATCGATAACCAGTATCTCGTTATAGCTCCGCACCGGGTCAATGACGGTTTCCTGAATAGCCGTTCTTTTGGCTACTTTCTTATCCACAATCTTGAATCGGATAAAATCGGTATCAAACGGCACGTTTGAACTGTTCCTTACCTGTGTGTGGAAGTAAAAAAGCCCGTTATGCGAATAAATGCCCTTTACCAAGAACTGCACCCCGAACCGCTTGCATCCCAAATGCTTTATTTCCCGGTCATTGTTCTTGTAGATGGACTGCATAATCAGCTTTACCAAGAGCGGGCTTTCGTTACCCAATTCACGAAAATAGATGTTCATCCGGGTATGGCTAAAATCCGTTGTGTCCTCATTCTCCAAGAAATCTTTCATTTCGATGTTCAGCATTTCCGGTTCATGTGCATACTTTGCATTAAAGGAATAAAAGCTGCCATCCTCACAGATAACGGAAAAATTGGTTTCACCGGGAAAGCCCTCTGTCGTAGCCTTAACCCTGACAACATTTTCCGCCCCGTCCGCTTTTCCGGCAATAATATAGTTACTGCCTAAGTCCACATACTTAACGGCAGACGGGAAAATAATATGTACTGTTTTGGCAAACGTCACCTGTACGCCGTAAGGTGTCACCATTTGGCGGTAAGGGAGCTTTTTAGTAATGCCCTGATACAAATCGTTACTTTGTGCTTTCACGGAAACCATGCCCATGATAAGAGCGAATAAAATCATTAACTTTTTCATTTGGATTGAAATTTTTATGGTTGATAATTGATAAATAGATTATTGCTGTTTGGCGTAAAGCATCACCTGATAGTTCGCTTTCAGGTGTACCTTTACCGTTCTGAACTTCTTGGCAAGGTATTGCGAACCGCCTTGCATCAAGCCCCTTGTAATATCCATTGCGACCTGCTGCCCGGCACTTTGCGCAAAGGAAATGCTCGTACCCAGCCCGGCGCCGATATTCGCCATCGCTTCCTTTGCCGCTTCCTGTTCCAGTGACGAGGGAACGGAAAGCCCCTTTTGCCCGTCACTGTCGTAAACGGCAAGTTCCACAGGAATGATGTTACCCGCATATTCGAGCGAGGACACCAGTATGTCGAGCCGTTCCCCCTGCACTTTGGCACTTCCCGATACAAGGCTGTTTTTCGGGACAATCACGTTCCCCGCTTGCAACGGTTCTAACAGCCGCAGTTTGACGGTCTGCCCGTCCATAAGTGTTTGGTCGTTATGAATACATGCCCGGATAGTGTTCTTTCCCATCGAATAACCACTGCCGACTGCCGTATTAAACCCATAATTGCGTGGTTTGCTGTATTCGGCGATAAATTCGGCATTGCTCATGGGCTGCTGCAATCCTGAAACCGTCCTGTCCGATATAGCTTTTACGGGTGTGGCACTTCCTTTTTCCTGAATAGCTGCTGTGGGTGTTACTTGTGCTACCTGTCCCGGCTGCCCGCCGTTCATGTATTTTGCCGCCAGTTCATAGGACTTTTCCATAAGAGCCACCTGCTCGTCCATGCTGCCCGCCCCGTTTTTTTTCGCATCGAGCCGGGCAGTGAGTTCTTCCACCTGACGTTTCAGTTCCTCTTTTTCCTTGTCCTCTTTCGGCGTTTCGTAGAAACTGCCTAACTGACGGTTCATGTCCCGGTAAGCTGCCGCCGATGATTGGATGGAGGAACGGCTATTGTTCGGCGCACCCGCCCCGAAATCTATTACATTGGTTTTCGGCTTTTCCGCCGGAGCATCATCTATCAGGGTTAAATCTTCCCCGTTCCCGTTTTCCTCTCCCAGCGAAAAGGCAAAATCCTGTAAGGAGCGCATCTTGTCCGCCTGCTTGTTCTCCATCTGCTCCTGTTCGTAGGCTGTCTTTTTATCGCTGATTATCCCGTCCCCTTTGGGTTGCGGAATATCAGCATTAAATCCGCCCACGTTTTCCACTTTTGCTTCATCCTTATCGGACGGTGCAAAAATCAGGTACATAGACCCCAAGAAAACCAGTCCCATAATCGGATAAACCAGCATCTTCTTTCGCTGCTGTATCTGCTGCGGGGTAAGTTCCTTTTTTTCTTTTTCCTGTTTTTCAGGTTCTTTCTTCCTGTCCGTTTCCGGTGCGGGAACTTCATTCTTCACTTCTTTTTCTTCCATTGTCTGACTGATTAAAAATGTTCGTACTGTCTTTACCTTGTAGCTGCAACTGCCTGATGTGTTCTATCCGCAGGATTTCGCCATCCTCTTTTCCTATCCGGTAAATGGATGATACCGTAAAGTAGATGGATAGCCCGCCGAAGAACAGGAGCATAAGCAGGATTACCGCCAGCCTTATTTCCGGTGTCATGCGCCCGCACAGGTGGCGGAGTTTTTCATCCGCCCAGTCCCGTACATGGGTAATCGCCTGATTGACCGGAGAGAGAATTTTCCGTATCATGGCTTACCGCTTTATGGTGTTTAAATCCTTGTTTTCCGTTATCTCGAAGTTTTCCATGATAAAGCCGTGCGGGTTATTATCACTTCTTACGGCGTTTAATAACCGGCAACGGGTGACAAGGCTTCTTTCCGTCATGCTGCTTTCACGGATAATCATTTGCCGGGCATAGGTAGCCACCGCATACGGGTACACATCGAAATTGCATGAAACGCTGTCTATCTGTATCGTTTGGCTGATATTGCCCGATATGATACGGTTGTAATACCCTTTTTCCGAGAGGTCACGGTAATAGTTGAATGCGCTCTTGTCAGCGAGGAACAGCGACCGTTTGATATTGCTTTCGATAGCGTTCTTATCCGGGGACAATGTGAAAAAGAGTTCGTGGAAACGCTTCACGTGTTCCCTTGCTTCGACCGGACGGTTTTGCGAGAGGTCTTGCGAAAGCGCAAGCATCAACGACTTGCCACCGTCCAGCACATAAATCTTCTGCCGTTGAGCTTCGGCAAACGTGTAGGAGTTCCAAACAGCATAACCCGTTATCAGGGTACACATGACGACAAACACAATTCCGAAAAGACGTATCTGTTTGAAACTGGTTTCAATATTCTTTAAACTTTTAAATTCCATCTTGATTTTTATTTATTGGTTACTTTTGATTAGTTTACCGCCGACCCTGCCGCCAGCGTTCCCGGTGGCTGCTCCGGCTACCGCACCCACTCCGCTACCTGTTTTGTTAGCTGCATTGTTGATGTTCCGGCTCATGTTACCCATTCCACCTGCCTGAATAATCCAGTTCGATACGGTGGGGATGGTGAAGTAACCGATGATACCGATTATCATAAAAATGATGTACACACTGTTACTTCCGTCCGGTATGAAATTGGGGTCTGATAGCTCCTGAATATCCTTTTGGAGCATAAGCACCTGTATTCGGGCAAGAATGGAACTGAACAGGTCTGAAACAGGCAGCCATAGGTAAACGGAAATGTACCTTGTTATCCATTGGGTCAGTGTCGCCTGAAAGCCATCATACACGCTGATGGCAAAGGCTATCGGACCCAATATCGCCAGTACAATAAGGAAAAAGGTTCGGATAGTGTCTATCACAAGGGCTGCCGATTGAAAGAGCAGTTCCAAAAGTTCCCTGAACCAGTCCCGGACGGATTGCTTGATATTGTGGGCTGCCCTATCCATGTACATACCGCCCATCGTGGCAATATCTTTGGCAGACCATCCCAGTTCATCTATCTGCTTGTCAAATGCTTCATCCGAAACAAGGTAAGCCGTTTCCGGGTTGCGTACCATCGCTTCATATTCCAGCTTGTCCTTTTGCGCCCGGTAAGCGTTCATATCGAAAGTCTGCGTTTCGAGCATGTTGTTACAGCCCCTTACCACAGGTGACATGACACTGTTAATCGTACCCAGTACGAATGTGGGGAAGAACATAATACAAAAGCCAATCACAAAGGGACGCAGAAGCGGGTAAACGTCTATCGGTTCGGCACTGGCGAGCGACTGCCATACTTTGGCAGCCACATAGAACAAAGCCCCCAGTCCCGCTATTCCTTTGGCTACCCCCGCCATGTTCCCGCATAAAGGCATCATGTCCGTGTACAGACTTCGTAAAATCTGATGCAGGTTATCAAATTCGATTGCTAATAACATACTACTTATTTTTAGAAGTTACCAGTAACGTTCATCCGCCGAACCATATAAAGCCATTACCCGGTCAGTGTCCTTTTTCTTTTTCGCCCGCAGGTAGGAGACAGAAATATTTTTGCGGGTATAATAACTTACCAAGTCCCGGTAGTTTTTGATGGCGTTATACGTCCGGTCGATAACGTCCATCCGTTCCTTGTCCGACATGGAAAGCCCGTTGATGTTCACCACGCTTTTCATTTCTTCCAGCACATCGGAACTTTCCTGCAACAGTTGGGTATATCCGTAGGCAATGGCGGAAAGTTCGTCCGGCGTATAGTTTTCATCCGAAAGCATCTTCTGAAAACTGTTCACATAGATGTCGGAAATTTCCCCGATAAGCAGGATGGACTTTTGCACCTTGCGGGCATCTTTGACAAGGTTATGTACTGATTTAAGCCTGTCGTAGTATTCCTTACCCTGTTGGTAAATCTTCACCGTTTCCTGAAAATTCTTTACCATATTCTGTGCGGTGGATGATGTCTGCACGATGTTCTTTGACGCATTGATAATCCCTTGCGCCAAGTTGCCGGGGTCACTCACGACCCACTGTGCGTTTACCTTTCCGGTAAACAGGCTGCATACTACGAGCAGCATTATAATCTTTGTTCTCATACGCTTACTTCTTTATTGGTTGGTTACTCCGTTTGTATTCTCCGCCGGGTGAAAGCAGAATCCGGTCGTTCTCCTTGTCGTAGGTCAAAAGGACGGAAAGCCCCGTTTCGATGAACAGGTTTCCGTCCTGTTCTGAAATCTGATAGGTTTCCGTTTGGATAGTCCCCCGGTAAGTTATTTTGCGGGTCGTTACCCTATAATGCCCGTTTTCCTCAAAGAGAGAGAACGCCGGACGGTTTTTCACGCTTTCCCAGTCGCCACGCATCGCCCTAAGACGGTCGGCGTTCGTTTCCTTACAGGAAGAAAACCCCAGTAACAAGGTGCATAACAGCACCGGAAACAGGAATTTTAAATGTTTCATACTGATTGATTATTAAATTGTTAATTGATTATTTTTCGGGATTACGCTTGCATTCGGCAAGCCGTTTGATAGCCAGTTCGAGATTGCCGCCCAGCTTTTCAGACAAGGCGAAAAGTTCCATCTTTTCCGTTTCTTCGGTCATATATGTAAAATATTCTTCCAAACTCACTTCTGTGGCATATACGGCGGACTGTGTACCGCCTAAGCCTATCCAAACTTCCTTGTATTTCCGGTTGGGATGATTGGCAAGGTTGATGGAAAGCACCTGTGAACGCTCTTTATCGGTCAGCCCTAAAAGGTTCTGTATGCTGTCGAACTTGTTCAGATACTTTCTTTGGTCGAGCAGTATCTTACAATCCGAATTGTTTATAATACTCTCTTTTACAATGGGTGAGGAAATAATATCTTCCACTTCCTGTGTGACTACAATCGCTTCACCGAAATACTTTCTGACGGTTTTATAGAGGTACTTAATATAATCCGCCATGTTCGCCGATGCAATCGCTTTCCACGCTTCTTCTATCAATATTAATTTTCTGATACCCTTTAGTTTACGCATCTTGTTAATGAACACTTCCATGATGATAATCGTAGTAATCGGGAACAGGATTTTGTGGTCTTTGATATTATCCAACTCAAAGACAATGAAGCGTTTATGTAACAAATCAAGCTCCTTGTCGGAGTTCAGCAGGTAGTCGTATTCGCCCCCTTTGTAGTAAGGTTCTAATACATTCAGGAAATTGTCTATATCAAAATCCTTTTCCCGGACGTTCTTTTTTTGCAGGTGTTCCCGGTAATCGGTTTTCACATACTCGTAGAACGTATTGAAGCAGGGAGTAACCGAACTGTCCTTAGTAATCAGTTCGATATAGGAACTTACAGCGTTTGACAAAGCCACTTCTTCCGCCCGTGTGGGTGCTTCATCGTCCCTTTTCCACAGGGTCAGGATAAGCGTTTTGATACTCTCCTTTTTCTCAATATCAAATACCCCATCTTCCACATAGAAAGGATTGAACGCTATCGGGTTTTCGGTGGTATAAGTGAAATATATTCCATCTTCCCCGTGTGTTTTGCGGTTAATCATTTCACACAGCCCCAAGTAACTGTTTCCTGTATCGACCAACAGGACGTGCGCCCCTTGTTCGTAATACTGGCGCACCATGTGGTTGGTAAAGAATGACTTGCCGCTACCACTCGGCCCAAGTATAAACTTGTTGCGATTGGTAATGATACCTTTTTTCATGGGTAGGTCTGAAATATCAATGTGCAACGGCTTTCCAGTGACCCTATCCACCATCTTGATACCAAAAGGGGAAAGCGAACTTTTGTAGTTCGTTTCTTCAGTGAACAGGCAAAGAGCCTGTTCGATAAAAGTGTAGAAACTTTCTTCCGCCGGGAAGTCCCCCTGATTGCCGGGTATGCCCGCCCAAAACAGGGTCGGCGTGTCGGTGGTGTTATGGCGTGGCTTGCACTCCATAAGTGCGAGCTGGCTGCCTACATCGTTTTTGATATGCTTTAGTTCGTCCCGGTCGTCACTCCATGCCATGATATTGCAATGGCATCGCACGGAGATAAGCCCCTGTGAATGTGCTTCGTTCAAATATTCCTCTATCCAAGCCTTGTTTATCTGATTGGCACGGCTGTATTTGGAAAGCGAGTGCATATTGCGAGCCATCTTTTCAAACTGTTTCAGGTTCTCCGTATGGTCGTCAATGAAGATGTACTGGTTATAGATATGGTTACAGGAGAGCAACACGCCCACCGGAGAAGCAAAAGATAACCTGCAATCGCTCCGGTCGGTGGATAACTTTTCATAGCGGGTATCTGTTCCCACCTTGCCCGGCATATCTTCCGCATCCGAAAGGGTATGCAAACAAAGAATATCATCGCCAATCTTCATTTCGTCAGCACCCAGTGAAATATCTTTCAGTGTGGTGGTATCGGTCTGTGAGAGTGAAAAGTATTTCTCCACAATACCCGCCGTTTCCCTTGTTCCGGTGATTTCGTCCGAGTTCAGGCGGGTAAGGGTAATGAAACCGCTATCGTTCATAATGCTTTCAAACTGCCCCACCGCTTCGAGGAATTTTGTAACCGTTTCCTTATCCTTTATCTCTTTGGGGACAAGGAAACCCCGGCAAAGGGTGGAAAAATTACTCTGCATCCGGCTGCGTTCCTTTGTGGTTTTCGTCAGGAACAGGTAGCAGGTATGATTTAAGAAAGGTCTTTCATTGAAATGCCGTTCAAAGGAACGGGAAAGGAAACTCAAATCATCCTTTTGGATGTCAGGCGCATAGTTCTCTTTGATGAACCAGTCCTGTTTGTGTACGATGCTGTAATCGGGCAGCACCTTTACCGCTTTGTTCCAAGCGGAATGTATCGCTTCGTATTCGGCTGCCGTGACGGTGAACAGTTCGGGCAGTTCCACCCGGAACGCCACCGTTATGTCGGCATTTTTGGAAACGATGCAGCCGTTTTCCACCGTGAACAGTGGAAACTTGTTTTCCAGCGTAGTAGCTTTTAATATATTTCTCATTTCGATGCTTGTTTTAAATGGAATAATCGGGATATGGCTTTGCGGTTGATGATATGGAAAGGGTGGCTTTTGCGTGCGGACAATTTCATTAACCCGTGTGTCCCGTACTTTTCATTTAACCGGAATGTGAGCCATACAAGCAGCGTCGCCGAAGTAACGCCGAAGATGATGCACACCCACTGGTTGATACCCACCATGTACATGATGATGAAAAGCACGAACAGGGCTAACAGCCCGCCCGCAAAAATGAAAAGATATTGACTTTTCAACCCTTTAAACTCAACTGGCTTGCCTATCCCCCTGTTAATCGGATAGTCTGCCATAGTCCGTTTCTTTAGAGGAAGAATGAACGTAGGATAGTGGCAGCGACTATCAGGAAGATACAAGCACCGAACCATGAAGCCGCCGTTTTGCTTGTATCAGGGTCACCCGAAGAAAACTTGCCATAGACTTTCACGCCGCCAATCAAGCCCACCACCGCACCGATGGCGTAAATTAATTTTGTCGCCGGGTCGAAATAACTTGTTACCATATTGGTAGCTTCTGTAATACCCGCCATGCCGTTACCTTGTGCAAAAGCGGAGGATGCAGCCAAAAGAACGGCTGCCGAAAAGAGAACTTTCTTTTTCATTATAAATACATTGTTTTTAAATTGCCGGACGGGTGGATAGTCCGCCCGGCGGAGTGATTAATAATTGAATTTTTGTGGTTGCGGGGAGTGTTCCCCAGTGTTTAGAAAGCTTTGTCTTAACCGTACTCTCTTTGTTTCATCATCTTATTATTTAAAGTTTACCATTAAAGAAAATCGTTCATGTCAAAATCTGCCATTTCATTACTTCCGGCAGCCGGGATGATGGCGGGTACGGGTATCTCATGCTTTTGTAAAAGTTCCGCTACCCGTGACCTGCCCCCGTTAATCTGCTCCACCAGTGAATGAAACAGGTTTGTTTCCGTTCGGCAGATGGTCTGTACCGCTTGTCGTTCTTCCGCTTCGGATGCTTGTTTAACCTCAATGACCTGTACCATTTGACCCAGTTCCCCCAGCGTGATGCCCTGTGCCATTTCCGGTTCACCCTCACCCATGTAACAGGCGATTTCTTCCGCTTCGATTTCATCTTGTAAAACGTCCAGTTCTTCCGCATCTTCCGCTTCAAATTCCATTTCAAATTCGGTTTCAATCGCTTGCGGGGCAGGTCTTTCTTCCTCTGCTCCATCGCTTTTCGGGACAAATATAGAAGCATTATCAACCCCTTTTGAAAGGTGTCCTAAGATGTCCCCGTTTGTCCTCATTTGTCCCATCCGGTAACGGCTTGCCCCTACAAGGGAATCCCTGTTTCCGGTTTTCACGGTCGGTTTGCTTCCCGGCTGTTCCGGCTCTCTTTTTCCGTTTGTAAACCATGTTCCCAAGCTGTCCCGGTATCGCCATAAGAGGATGGCGTAATACAGGAGCGTTCCGATAATAAACCATTTTAGCATATCAGAACGGCTTTTCAAATTTGCTTTCGTACAGTTCGTTTATCTCGTCCTGAAACTGGTCGAAATGCCGGAGCAGGATATTTTCTACATAGCTGCTCACGGTCGCCTTGCGTCCGCCGATAACGGTTACTATCTTCATCAGCTTTTCGTGTGTGGCACGGCTGACATATAACGGTTGTCGGTCGGTCAAGTCCACCCGCATGAAATAGGTTTCCCGGTAATCGCCCGGAGCGTTCTTTTTCCGGCGGGCAGGTTCTTTCGCTGCCTTTTCTTCCTTTGCCGTTTCCTGTTTGTCCGGCTTATCGGGTGTTTCCCTTTCGGTTTCCACCGCCGCCGATGTTGGCGTTTCCTGTTTCTTCACGGGCAAGCCCTGTGAAATAATCTCTTTCATAAAATCTTCGTCAATTTGCGGTTTCCCGCCACTTTGCTTTGCCATATCGTTACAGTTTTATAAGGTATGCGATTTCGGTTATCAGTTCTTCCATGTTGCTGCCCTTTACCAGCCGTTTGTCCGCCGGGAACAGCGTGGAACGGAACACGGTTTTACGCTGTGCGTCCAGTTCCTTTTTAAACCTTTTGGTGTCCGGGATAAATACTTTCATAAGGGGTAGTTCCAGTTCTCTGATGGTCTGCTCATACAGGGTGTAGAGGTCTGTTTTCTCCCGTCCATCTACCATGTTCCAAAACAGGTGCAGCCCTTTCAGTCGGCACGCTTCATTCTTAACCAGCAGTTTATGGATAGCCACCGCAAAGGAAAGGCTGCTTTCCAATACCACCCGGTCGGCGGCTATGGGGGTGAAAATATAATCCACCCCTGAAAGGGAGTTGATAACACCCTCGCTGTTCACCGTTCCGGGCAGGTCGAAAAAGACCACATCATAGTCCATCCCGGCAGACGCAAGATATTCATCCGCCGTTTTTATCGCTTCGTCCGGTGAACTGCAAAGCACCGGGTACGCTTTCTTTCCCAGTGTCTTGAACTGATGAAAGGCAAGCTGTTTGTAGTAATCATCCCCGTTCACCTGTTCGGCATCCCGTTTGCGCATGGCACTGATACTGTGCTGCGGGTAGTCGCAATCCACGACTGCCACGTTATACCCTTTTAGGTAATACAGGTAACTTGCCACCAAGACGGTGAACGTTGTTTTGCCGACCCCGCCCTTTTGGGTGGAGAAAGCCACATACAAGGTTTCTTTCTTCATTGTCATTTTGAATTATTGTGATACATCTTTATTGTTTTCCATCCGTTCAGATTGACAGACAGAGTATTTTCTTTCGTTCCATACAGGAAGCCCGAAAGCAGGAATGATTTCTTTCTTCTTATTCTTGTTCCTTTCAATCTTTCCACAAAGACGGACAGTTTTCTTTCCCGATTGAAAGACTGTTTGCTTTCAATCATTCCATCCGTTTTGCTTTCCTGCTTTCTTGAAAGATTACAATCTTGAAATCTTGTTTTCAAGTTTTCAAAACCGCTTTCTTTCCGTCCGCTTTCTGTTACATATTTCCATCCGTCCATATTGCTTTCTTTCTTAAATTCGGGACAAATAAACATAGAAAAACAACCCGTTTCGAGATGTGTCCTCAAATGTCCCCGTTTGTCCTCATTTGTCCTATAACCTGCTATTTCACAGCATTTTTAATACCCGTTACTTTGCAACCGAAAGGTATCGGTCAGGCTAACTAAGCCCCCGCCGCCGGGAGCGTTCCAATATCCGCTAACTCCAATCCATCGGTAGATGGATTTTTATTTGCACTGGCAAATAGCAAGGTGTGTTTTAAGCTGCTTGAAATTCTTTCAGCAGCTTTGAACGCCTTGCCCGGACGAAGCCGGGATAGGGTCACTCCGAAGTCGTAACCCTTTAAAAAAATGTAGCATGAAACAGAAAAATGAAAATGCGCCCCGTCCGGGTGGCGCAGGACGCAAGCCCAAAGCAGACCCGGCAGTGTTCAGGTACTCTATCAGCTTCAATGCGATAGACCACGCCCGCTTTTTGGCATTGTTCGACCAGTCCGGTATGCGCACCAAAGCGCATTTTATCACCGCCCGCATCTTCGGCGAACCGTTCAAAGTGATTAAAATCGACAAGGCGGCAGTCGAATATTATACCCGGCTGACCGCTTTATATTCCCAGTACAGGGGAATTGCCGTGAATTACAATCAGGTGGTAAAGGCTCTCCATACCAATTTTTCAGAGAAGAAAGCACTCGCATTTCTCTATAAACTGGAAAAGGCAACGATAGAACTTGCCGACCTGAACCGCCAAATTATTGAACTGACCCGTGAATTTGAAACAAGATGGTTGCAAAGATAAGCGTAGGAAGCTCCCTGTTCGGTGCGCTTTCCTACAACCAAAACAAGGTGGATGAAGAGCAAGGAAAGGTACTTTTAAGCAACCGTATGTTTGAGAGCGAGGACGGGAATTTCAGCATCCGGCGTTGTATGGAATGTTTCGATATGCACCTGCCCGCAGACCTGAAAACGGAAAAACCGATTATCCATATCTCCCTGAACCCACACCCGGATGATGTGCTTTCAGACAGCCAGCTTGCAGATATAGCCAAAGAGTATATGGATAAGTTGGGGTATGGCAACCAGCCGTATATGGTGTACAAGCACGAAGATATTGCAAGGCATCATATACATATCGTTTCCATCCGGGTGGACGATACGGGCAAAAAGATAAACGACAAGTTCGAGCATATCCGCAGCAAACAAATCACCCGTGAACTGGAACAGAAGTACGGGCTGCATCCGGCAGAGAAGAAACAGGCAGCCGAACGCCCCGAACTTAAAAAGGTGGACTACCGGGCAGGGGACGTAAAGCACCAGTTATCCAATACGGTGAAAGCCCTTGCCAGCAGTTACCGTTTTCAGAGTTTTACGGAATACAAAGCGTTGCTATCTATATATAATGTACAGGCGGAGGAAGTGAAAGGGGAAGCGAACGGCAAACCCTATAACGGTATTGTCTATTCAGCGACCAATGACAAAGGGGAGAAACAGGGAAACCCGTTCAAATCTTCTTCTTTGGGTAAGTCGGTAGGTTACGAAGCCATTCAGCGGCGTATCAAGAAATCGGCAAAGGACATTCAGGACAAGAACCTGAAAGAGCGTACTCGCCGGACAGTCGGCGCAGTGATGCAATCCGCCCGTAGCCGGGAACAGCTTATTACGGAATTGAAAGCGAAAGGCATAGATGTACTTTTCCGGCAGAACGATACAGGCAGGATATACGGTGTAACATTCATCGACCACGAAAACCGTACCGTCCTGAACGGTTCACGGTTGGGAAAGGACTTTTCCGCCAATGTGTTCAATGACCTGTTTTCCGGCTCCCATACTTTGTCGGGAAACAGCAAACAGGAAATGCAGGAAGACGCACTGGAATTTAACCCGACCGGACACCTTGAAAATACAGGCAAAACCATTGCAGGACTGTTCAGCCTGTTATCCGGTGGGAACGATACGCCACCCGACAACAGCCAAGTTCCACCACCCAAGAAGAAAAAGAAGAAGAAACAAAGACGTATTTAATAACTATAAAATTTCAATTATGCAGAATGAAGATGATTTAAGAGGACTTGCAAAGGTCATGGACTTTATGCGGGCAATCAGTATTTTATTTGTAGTGATAAACATCTACTGGTTTTGTTACCAGTCGTTCCGGCAGTGGGGTATCAATATCGGGGTAGTCGATAAAATCCTGCTGAACTTCCAGCGTACCGCCGGGCTGTTCTCCAATATCCTGTACACCAAACTTTTTTCGGTGGTATTCCTTGCGCTTTCCTGTTTGGGTACAAAGGGAGTGAAAGAGGAAAAAATCACATGGAACAAGATTTATGTATTCCTGACAATCGGTTTTATCCTGTTTTTCCTGAACTGGTGGCTGTTGGTTCTGCCGTTGGCACTGGCGGCAAACACAGCATTGTATATCTTTACCATGACCGCCGGGTATCTTTCGCTACTTGCTGCCGGAGTATGGATTTCCCGCCTGTTGAAAAACAACCTAATGGATGATGTGTTTAATTTGGAAAATGAAAGTTTCGCACAGGAAACACGCCTGATAGAAAACGAGTATTCCATCAATCTGCCGACACGGTTCTACTATAAAAAGAAGTGGAACGATGGCTGGATAAACGTTGTAAACCCGTTCAGGGCAAGCATGGTATTGGGTACGCCCGGTTCAGGAAAGTCGTATGCGATAGTCAATAACTACATCAAACAGCAAATCGAAAAAGGCTTCGCTGTTTATATTTATGACTACAAATTTCCTGACCTTTCAGAGATAGCTTACAATCACCTAATCAACCATTTAGACGGGTATAAGGTACAGCCTAAATTCTACATGATTAACTTTGATGACCCACGTAAAAGTCACCGATGCAACCCGATAAATCCGGCATTTATGACGGACATATCGGACGCATACGAAGCCAGTTATACCATCATGTTAAACCTTAACCGCAGTTGGATAACCAAGCAGGGAGATTTCTTTGTAGAAAGCCCGATTATCCTGCTGGCTTCTATCATTTGGTTTTTGAAAATCTATCAGGGGGGCAAGTATTGTACATTTCCGCACGCCATTGAATTTTTGAACAAGAAATATGCCGATACGTTCACTATTTTAACCAGCTATCCCGAACTGGAAAACTATCTTTCACCGTTCATGGACGCATGGGAAAGTAATGCGCAAGACCAGCTTCAAGGGCAGCTTGCAAGTGCTAAAATTCCACTTTCCCGTATGATAAGCCCAGCTTTATATTGGGTAATGACAGGGGATGATTTTTCACTGGATATAAACAACCCGGAAGAACCTAAGATTTTGGTAGTAGGCAATAATCCCGACCGTCAGAATATCTATTCCTGTGCTTTAGGATTGTACAATTCCCGTATTGTGAAGCTGATAAACAAGAAGCACCAACTGAAAAGTTCCGTAATCATTGACGAATTACCGACCATCTATTTTCGGGGACTGGATAACCTGATAGCAACGGCACGAAGCAACAAGGTAGCGGTCTGTTTGGGCTTTCAGGATTTCAGCCAGTTACGCCGGGATTATGGGGATAAGGAAAGCAAAGTAATCGAAAATACGGTGGGTAACATCTTTTCCGGTCAGGTGGTTTCTGAAACGGCAAAAACGCTTTCAGACCGTTTCGGAAAGGTCTTACAAAAACGCCAAAGCATGACTATCAACCGGAATGATAAATCAACCTCTATCAGTACGCAAATGGATAGCCTGATACCACCCAGTAAAATATCCAACTTAACGCAGGGTATGTTCGTGGGTGCGGTCAGTGATAATTTCGATGAACGCATTGAGCAGAAAATATTTCATGCGGAAATTGTGGTGGATAACGAGCAAGTGAAACGGGAAACAGCCAACTACAAAAAGCTGCCCCAAATTATAGATTTCCGGGACGAGGACGGGAACGACCGGATGCAGGAAGAAATACAGGCAAATTACAACCGGGTCAAGCAAGAAGTCCAGCAGATTGTCACGGATGAAATGGAACGGATAAAGAACGACCCTGAATTGTAATATTTAATAAAGGAATAGTAGTTTATATCGTTTCGTTGGTGTTGTTATATCGATAATCGTGTTTTTATTTACGATATTTGATATATTTATATCAATATGCTTGTTTTGTATTACGAAAAATGCTACATTTGCCACATAATTGATTTTAATGGGTTATGTACACAGAAATATTAAGAATAATAGAAGGGGGATTAGCTAAAGACACGAAAAAAGTCTATAGCTATTCCAAGTTACTTGCCGAAAAAATGGGCAAGGATGGAGATAGCAGGATGTCTAAAATGATTATGAAAGCAATAGAAAATAGAATGGCTACGACCATTACTATGGATGAATTGCTAACAACACCTGTTGACCAAGAAAGCCGATTGAGTATTGTAGATGTATCAGTCCCCTCGGTTGATAGTACGCCAATTGTTCTACCAAAATTGATAGATAATAAAATAGCAGACTTTATTAATGTTGTAAAACACCAAAGTCAGTTAATTCAAAAAGGAGTAGAAACGTCAAATTCACTACTTCTTTATGGGAGTCCGGGATGTGGAAAAACAACTATTGCTAAATATATATCTGAAAAAACAGGATTGCCCTTAGTCGTTGCAAGGTTTGATGCCATTGTGTCTTCCTTATTAGGGAATACAGCCAAGAATATTAGAAAAATTTTTGACTTTGCTGATCATAAACCTTGTATTTTATTTTTGGATGAATTTGATGCTATTGCGAAAGCAAGGGATGACCAATATGAATTAGGAGAATTAAAAAGAGTAATAAATAGCCTCTTGCAAAATATAGATTCTTTTGCAAAACAGAATATTCTTATCGCAGCTACTAATCATCCAGAATTGTTAGATAAAGCAATTTGGAGAAGATTTAATACGGTTATAGAAATAGGTGTTCCTCAAGATGAAGAATTAGTTAGACTATTAAAAACTTTTGTAGATGATTTTAATACGGATTTTACGACTGATGAAAAAAAATGCGATAAAATAGCTAAATTACTTATTGGTAAGTCGCCATCTGATATAAAAACAATCATCAATAATGCAAAAGCTAAAATTGTTATAAGCAATAGAGATATTCTCCAATATGAAGATGTTCTGATTGAATTGTTTGAGTTTAACAATAGAGGTAATCTTACTGTTGACGGGTTAGTAGAATATTTGAATGACAATGGAGTTCCCCAAGCGGCTATTGCTGATAGGATGGGGATTTCTCTTAGACAAGTTCGCAATTATTTAAATAAACAATCATAGTTATGGCAAAAAATCTTCCTATTAAGTTCTTTCAAAAAAGACAAAAAGACGAATTAGATACGGAAGGTGGTAGTAGCAATAAGCCACCTAAATGGGTCAATCCTGAAACTGTATGTGAGAAATCAATACATTTTAGACAAGTGTTAAATGAAGTTGCAGAATCTTTGTCAAGAAAAGTGAGACGTAATAACTACGTTCCTTCTGTTGTAAAATTAAAGATGAATTCTGATGCCTTAGCTAAAACTTATCGCAGAGAAGTTGCAAACCTATTTAATGTAGGTAAGTTAAATACGATTGGAGTAAGTGGTGAAGATGAGGTTTTGGTTAAAATAGATAACAAAGATGATTTGCGAAGAATTTCTGATAAAATAGCATATGCAGAAATGAGCCATCCTACTCCTTCTGTTATCATAGGTATTTCTGCTATAATTAACATTGAAGAGTTTAAACCTCAAGTTAATGTAACACCTACTGCCGGAACAATATTGAAAGTCAAACTATTTAACTACTATGACAATTCTTTGAATAGTGTCTTAATTAAAGAATTTGAAAAGTATTGTAAAGAGCATAAGTTAAATTATAAAAGTGTTCCTTATTCTGGAGAACTGAATATTTACCGAATAGATGGTATCACTATAGACGCATTTAATGAAATAAAAGAATTTGATGGTATTCAATTAATATCAGAGATGCCAACTTATGATATTACTATGGATTCTGTTTCTGAAAAGAATAATATACCTGTAAAATATCCTAAAGCTGGTATTGAATATCCGGTAGTAGGAATATTGGATACAGGAATTGCAGATATAGATCATTTAAAGCCTTGGCTATGTGACGAAAGCATTACATACTATTCTAAAGAAGATGTAAATAAAAATCATGGAACTTTTGTTGCAGGAGTATTATTATATGGAGATGAATTAGAGGGGGAAAATTATACTGGATTTGATGGGTGTAGGTTATTGGAAGCTATTGTAATGCCAGATACTTCAAAACAAAGTATAACTGAAGATGAATTGATATTTCAAATATGGGATGCTGTCAGTAGAAATCCTGATGTAAAAGTATGGAATCTTTCTTTAGGAACTAATAGGGAAGCTGATTTATATGAGTTCTCTGATTTTGCCAAGGCATTAGATGAAATACAAGAACAAAACAATGTTCTTATTTGTAAATCAGCAGGTAATTGTACTAATTTTAAATTGAATGCTCCGGTTGAACGAATAGCAAAATCAGCAGATACTGTAAGAGGTTTGGTTGTAGGTTCTTTAGCACATGATAAAAATAATACTGATATTGCAGAAAAAAATAATCCGTCTCCTTTTTCAAGAATTGGACGTGGTCCTTCACATTTAATAAAACCAGATGTAGTTCATTTTGGAGGTAACGTGGGATTAGATAGTTTCAATAATATTACAACAAACCCTGTTAAATCATTTTCGGTTTCAGGTCAAGTAGTTGGGAATGTTGGTACAAGTTTTTCAACGCCCAGAATAGCTGCAATAACTTCTGGACTTGATGCGATGCTAAATGAATCCTTTAATCCAAACTTATTAAAAGCTTTAATTATACACTCTGCAAAATATCCGGAGGAGATGAAAATGCAGATAGCTGATAAAATTAAATATACAGGATTTGGACTTCCTTCTAATGTTAAAGATATTCTTTTTAATGAACCTAATGAAATAACACTTATACTTCAAGATACATTAGAAAGAGGACATTTTATTGATATACTTGATTTTCCATTTCCTCAAAGCATGGTGGATGATGAAGGCTATTTTTATGGAGAAGTTACAGTTACATTAGTTACATCGCCTATTCTGGAGGTTTCACAAGGTGCAGAATATTGTCAGTCTAATATAGATGTTATGCTTGGCACATATGATGAAAAGATAGAACGTGATACTACAAAGCGAACTGTTAAGAATCCTATTGGTGCGGACGGAAGGCAAAATGTTTTAGCAATGGCAAATTATAGCAAAAAAGCATCCAAGGACATCACTTCTCCTTTTGCAACTGAACGAATGCTGGTTGCTTATGGTGATAAATTCCAGCCAGTCAAAAAATGGAGTGTAAATTTTGATGAATTTACGCCTGCTAATAAGGAGAAATTTCTAAAAGCACCTAAGAATTGGTATTTAAAGATGGAAGGATTGTATCGTCATTTTACAGAAGAAAAATGTGAGATGGAAGATAGAACACCAAGCCAAGACTTTTGTCTTGTAATAACCATCAAAGATACCAAAAAGAAAGGTAATATATACAATGAAGTTACTCAATTGCTTGATAATTTTAGTTTTATACATAGCAATGTGAAAGTTAAAGAAGAAGTACGAATCAGATTAAATAGCTAATAAACCAAGAAAAAACAATAAGCCTCAAAAGCGGGTAACTTTTAAGGCTTTATCATAGGAATGTTAAAACTATAGGAGTATTACAGGGTTGGTTACCCTTGCCATTCCTACTTTATTGAAAATCCAATATTACTGCAAATATAGTCATGTTTTCAATAAAACGAACAGATTGCAATATATTTCAATATTGGTTCGTCCTATCGGGAAAACTCATTACCCGTTATTAATGAGAATATAGTTAGTCATTTAAAAAAGAAATTTTATGGCACGAAATGGTAAAGTTGGCGATGGACATCGTAATGGGGCTGTAAGAGGAAGAACTCAAACCTTTAATCCTAAAACAGGTAATTGGGTTAAACGAAATTCCGAAACAGGAAAATTTATGGATGTTAAATCAGATGGTACTCCTTTTAAAGGAGTGACAAAAGAGAAATAGTTTTAATTTTGACGGCTGTCCAGTTTCTCTGGGCAGCCATTTTTTCATTTTATTAGGCTTAGAATATATGATAAGATGTTATAGTAATATTCCTTTTGTAATAATTTTATGGTACAAAACAATTAGTGATTTAAAAAGATACTTCTTTCTTAATCTCTGATTAAAAAAATTATTGGGATTTTAGCTATTAGTCAAAAAGCTACAATAGTGAGCAATGAACTTTAACCTCTTTTTCAATGATTGCAATATTTATTTGTCTGCCTGCGGACAAATGAAGCCAAACGGGGACTAATGAAGCCACCCGTTCCCAAATCCTTAAATATACTCTATTTCATCCGTACTTTTACTTTCGATAATTTTATTTATTCACTAAAATTCAAAAAGTTATGGATGTAAACACAGCCAACCAGTCCACCACTGACGAACAGATGATGGATATTCTTCTTGTACTGGATAAGGAGAAAAAGACAATCAGCGCAGTAAAAGGCGTAGATGAAAACGGGGAACTCCAAACTGTACCACCGGAGAACAACAGCGAACTTTTGAAATTCGACCGTCACGGTGATTTCTTTTCCAACTTCTTTTCCAATATGATGAACCAGTTGAAGAACCCGACCCGTTTTAACTTCTTCAAAATCCCGAAGATTGAACTTCCCAAAATCGAGCCGATGATTAGAGAGAACTTCAATCATCCGACACCCGAAAATGAAGCAGACATAGACCGTTACCGGGTAAAGCCTGAAACATTGAAACAGGAAGTGAAGAACGAACAGCCGACCCAAACGCAGCAACCGCAGCAAGAACCAACGGCGCAAGCACCGCAGCAACCTGACAAAAGTAAGTATGTTATCGATCCTGACAAGGTGGACTGGGAAGCCCTGAAGAACTTCGGGCTATCCAAAGAACAGCTTGAAAAGGCAAAGGCTTTAGAACCCATGTTAAGGGGGTACAAGTCACCCGGTGCGTTCTCCATCGCAGGAAACTATAATTCCGCCATTATGAAACTGGATGCACGCCTGTCTTTTCGGCATGACAAGGACGGGAATGTGGTTTTGGCTATACACGGCATCCGCCAAAAGCCGGAACTTGAACGTCCGTTCTTCGGACATGAATTTTCCAAAGAGGATAAAGCCAATCTTCTTGAAACGGGCAATATGGGACGCATAGTAAACCTGAAAAACTATATCACAGGAGAAATGATACCCTCTTTTATCAGCGTGGATAAGGTGACGAACGAACTGGTTTCCATGCGTGCAAGCAGCGTCCAAATACCCGATGAAATAAAGGGTGCCAAACTGAACAAGGAACAACAGCAAGCCTTACGGGAAGGAAAAGGGGTATTCCTTGAAAATATGATTTCCAACCGTAAAAATCCCTTTTCCGCAACCGTTCAGGTCAATGCCGACAAGAAAAGTCTGGAATTTATCTATCCCAATGCCAAACAGTCACAGGAGCAAGGGCAGAAACAGGCGCAGCAGAACAGCCTTGTCACCAGTGACGGTGTAACCATTCCCAAAAGCATTTCAGGAATAGAGCTATCACGCCAGCAACAGCAGGATTTAGTCAATGACAAGACCATTTTTGTTGCCGGGCTGAAAGACAAGAGAGGGGTAGAATACGATGCTTATATTCAGGTGAACCATGATAAGAAGAAATTAGGCTTTTACAGCGACAATCCCAGCTTTGACCGTTCCGCCGTGAAAGAGATTACTCCGGCAAACAAGAACCGCACACAGGTGGCGGTCAATTCGGAGGGCAAGACCAACGAAGCCACCAAGAAAGTGAAAGAACCCTTGAAAAAGGGTCAGGACAAGCCCACTGAAAAACAAAAGACCAAGCAGGATAAAAAGGAGAAGCAGGAGCAAGCGGACAAACCCAAACAAAACAGGGGACGCAAAAGATGATAGCAGTATTAATCCTTATCCCGGTTGTCGGTTTCTCCCTGTTTTTCTTCGCCTGTTACAAAACAGACTAGGAAGCCATAGACGAGCAGAACCGACAATTTTATGTAGATGGCTATCACATCTACTATGACCGGAAAATCCTAAGACAAAAAGAAGTGGAACAATTAAAATCGAAATTAGAATGATTGCAGTAATCGGAGAAAAACCAAGCGTGGCAAGGGACATTGCCCGCATTTTAGGAGCGAATGAAAAACAGGATGGCTACCTTTCGGGTAACGGGTATCTCGTTACATGGGCTTTCGGGCATCTTGTAGGTTTGGCAATGCCGGAAGCATACGGCATACAGAGTTTCCGCCGGGAAAGCCTGCCTATCATCCCGGAGAATTTTCAACTTACACCCCGGCAGGTGAAAGCGGATAAGGGGTACAAGGCTGACCCCGGCGCATTAAAACAGCTAAAGGTAATCAAAGAAGTATTCAGCCAGTCGGACAAGATTATAGTCGCCACCGATGCAGGGAGAGAGGGAGAACTTATCTTTCGCTACATCTACCAGTATATCGGATGCAACAAGCCCTTTGTCCGTTTATGGATAAGCAGCCTTACGGACAAGGCAATCCGTGAGGGACTGCAAAATCTGAAAGACGGCAGCCTGTATGATAACCTTTTCCTTTCGGCACAGGCACGCAGCGAAGCCGATTATTTAATTGGCATAAATGGGACACAGGCTTTAAGCGTGGCAGCCGGACAAGGAATATTTTCTTTGGGACGGGTACAGTCGCCCACGTTGGCAATGATATGTACCCGCTTTTTAGAGAACAAGAACTTTGTCCCACAAAAGTATTGGCAACTGAAATTACAGGCGGTAAAGGACAATGTTTCCTTTGCCGCCCTGTCCGCAGACAAATACGATACGCAGCAAGCTGCCATCGACACGCTGCAAAGGGTAAAAGAAGCGGAAACGGTACAGGTGAAATCCGTAGAACGCAAGGAAGTGAACCAAGAACCGCCATTGCTCTATGATTTAACCACGCTCCAAAAAGAAGCGAATACGAAACTGAACTTTTCCGCAGACAAAACCCTGTCTATCGCACAAAAGCTATATGAGGGTAAGCTAATCAGCTATCCCCGAACCGGGAGCCGCTACATTTCGCAGGACGTGTTCGAGGAAATCCCGGAACGTCTTATTAATTTGGAACAGTACGCCCGTTTTGCCGGGTATGCAGCCGGGATGAAAGGCAAAGCCTTAAATTCCCGCTCCGTGAACGATGGCAAGGTAACAGACCATCACGCCCTGATAGTGACGGAAAACCTGCCCGACAAGATGGAAGCTGACGAACAGGCAATCTATGAACTGATAGCCGGACGGATGTTGGAAGCCTTTTCAGAAAAATGCGTCAAGGACGTTACCAGTGTGACGCTGGAATGTGCAGGGTCGCTTTTCACCGTCAAAGGGTCTGTAATCAAGCCCGCCGGATGGCGTGCCGTATTCGGCGAGAAAGAGGACGGAGAAGATAACGCCACTTTGCCAGCCATGCAGGACGGAGATAGTTTACCGCTTTCCGGTATTGAACTGTTGGAGAAACAGACCAAGCCCAAGCCGTTACACACGGAAAGCAGCCTGCTTTCTTCAATGGAAACCGCAGGCAAGGAACTGGAAAACGCAGAACTGAAAGCCAGCATGAAAGATACGGGTATAGGCACGCCCGCAACACGGGCAGCCATCATCGAAACGCTGTTTTCTCGGCAGTATATCGTCCGGGAGAAAAAGAACCTTGTCCCGACCGAGAAAGGTCTTGCCGTTTACAATATCATCCGGGACAAGAAGATAG
Source organism: Bacteroides sp. AF29-11 (assembly GCF_003602895.1). NCBI lineage: Bacteria > Pseudomonadati > Bacteroidota > Bacteroidia > Bacteroidales > Bacteroidaceae > Bacteroides > Bacteroides sp. AF29-11. The sequence goes on along the minus strand of NZ_QTLY01000005.1, from coordinate 246,594 downwards.
CAGACGTTGAAATGACGGGAATGTGGGAAAATACGCTTGCCAAAATAGAAAGCGGCGAAATGAACCCCGATACGTTCCGTAAAGGCATCGAAGTATATGCACGGCAAATCACGGCTGAACTTTTGGACGTTCAGCTTTCTTTCGCTTCGGGTAGTGGTTGCATTTGCCCCAAATGCAAGACCGGACGCATCCTTTTCTATCCGAAAGTCGCCAAATGTTCCAATGTGGATTGTTCCGTTACCATCTTCCGCAACAAGAGCGAAAAGCAACTAACAGACAAACAGATTACCGAACTGGTGGCTACCGGGAAAACCGGGCTAATCAAAGGGTTCAAGAACAGGGATGGTAAAGTCTTTGACGCTTCACTTGCCTTTGACGGGCAGTTTAATGTTACTTTCGTGTTTCCTGAAAAGAAAGGCAAGCCGAAGAAATAGAATGAAAATCATTATATTTGCCACAGAAAGTTTCATTATAGATAGATTATAATTGAATTTTTTGTGGTTGAAGCACCCGGAGGGACACCGGGTGCTTTTTATAAATCTTCTCTACATCACCCTATAAATATACCATTCCCATCTTTTTTTATTTTTTTTCGCATGTAACTATCTGATACGCAAAAATAGTTACCCCTTTGTAACTGTCTAACGTTTAAGTAACTTCTTTTTTTATACTAAGTATATTTGTAACTTTGCCATCGAAAAAGAAACTAAATAACAGTTGATATTCTACTGTTTTTGGTCATTGTTTACATAAATAAAAGGAGAAATAATTATGCATTACACAGGAACTATTTGGAGACCGCCTTATGAGGCATACTCCCTTTTAATTCAAGTTACAGCAGGATGTACTCACCATTCATGCAAGTTCTGTACTCTTTATGAAGACTTGCCTTTCAAGTTTCGAATGTCACCGTTCGAAGAAGTTAAATCAGATTTGAAAGAAGCTAATCACTACTATAAAGATGCAGACAGAGTATTCTTTACAGGGGCTAATCCTTTTGTACTTAGTGTGGATAAGCTCAAAACATTGGCGAAGATGGTACATGAATATTTTCCAAACTGTCAGAGCATCGGTTGTTTTGCAAGAATAACTGATGTTAGCCAGAAATCCGTCAAAGACTTGCAAGAGTTGAAAGACCTCGGTTATGATGGAATTACGTTTGGAATTGAAACGGGAGATGATGAAGCACTTGTTTTTATGAAAAAGGGATATTTGTCTAAAGATATTATCGAACAATGCAAAAAGTTAGAAGAGGTGGATATGAGCTACAATTTCTTTTATTTGACTGGCATTTCCGGTTCAGGGAGAGGGGAAATTGGCGCAAAGGCAACTGCGGAAATCTTCAACCAACTTCACCCACAAATCATAGATGCTTCCATGCTAACCATCTATCCAACCTCTCAGCTATTTCAAGAAATTCAAGCAGGAAATTGGAAAGAGGAAACAGAGATTGAAAAATTGCAGGAGCTAAAAACACTGATTCAGAGCTTGACGGTAAATGCAAGGTTTGCTACTGATGGAGCTTCTAACTTAATCCAAGTCCGTGGTAACTTAAAAACAGATAAGCAAAAGATGGTTCATTTTTTGGAACAACAAATCCATAATCAAGATGAATCTTATTTGCGGCAATACCGTGAGAACTTGCCTCATTTATGAAAAAGGATGTTAGAATAATCGTTCAAAATATTCAACGGTATGACGACTATACGGATAAAATAGTAACTAATGCCATTGGAAACTATTCACGTTCCGGTAGTAGTCATTCTGTTTTATACCGAGAATTATGTGCAGGAGGACATGTTGTTGAAAACCGACTGATAATCAATCTGGAAAAAGCTAATTTATATCGTACAGGGTCGATTTTTACTGAAATGTCTTTCCTAAATGGGGAATTAACGGAATCGGATTATATCACTGCTGATGGAGATATTAATATAAAAGTAAGGACATTGCTTTATCAGCTTAAAATATATGATGACCGCATTCGTGTTGAATTGAATTATGATTTATTTCTTAATGACAAGTTTACGTCTAATAATGCTCTTATTATAAGTATTAGAGATATTGCATAAAAGAATAATGTTATGAAAATAAGAATCGTAGATTTATTAAAATCAGATATTTATGGAATTGATGTCTATGTGAGAGGTTGGGTTCGTACGCATCGGCAGAGTAAAAATATAAGCTTTATTGCTTTAAATGATGGCTCTACTGTACACAATCTTCAAATTGTGATTGAACATGTAAAGTTTGAAAAGAACATGCTAAAGACTATTACTACAGGAAGTTCAATCGGTATAAAGGGCAAATTTATCCGGTCTGCCGGAGGTAAACAACAAGTAGAAGTAATAGCCGGAGATATTGAAGTATATGGAATAGCAGACCCACAGGAATACCCCTTACAGAAAAAGGAACATTCTTTAGAATACTTACGGGAAATAGCTCATTTACGCTTACGCACAAATATTTTTGGCGCAATATTTCGTATGCGCCATAATATGGCTTTTGCCATACATCGTTATTTCAATGAAAGAGGATTCTTCTATTTCAATACTCCTATAATAACAACATCGGATAGTGAGGGAGCAGGAGAACTCTTTGAAGTCAAAACGGAATTAAAAGATGATTTTTTCGGTTCCCCAGCCAATTTAACAGTTTCGGGACAATTAGAGGGCGAGCTCGGTGCGTTAGCATTGGGGGCGATTTACACCTTTAGCCCGACCTTTAGGGCAGAAAATTCAAATACATTCCGTCATCTTTCCGAATTTTGGATGATTGAACCGGAAGTTGCCTTTAATGATATTAACGACAATATGGATTTGGCAGAGGACTTTTTGAAATATCTAATCCGTTATGCACTTGAAAATTGCGAAAGTGATTTAGCTTTTTTAAATGACAACGTAGATAATGGTTTAATGGATAAATTACATTTCGTTGCAAATAATGAATTTATGCGTTTGCCTTATTCTAAAGCTATAGAGATTTTACAAGAATCCGGGCGTCAGTTTGACTACCCTGTAAAACCGGGAATTGATTTATGTGCTGAACATGAACGTCATTTGGTGGAAGAATATTTTCGCCGCCCTGTGATTGTTACAGATTATCCTAAAGAAATAAAAGCATTCTATATGAAACAGAATGAAGATAGAAAAACAGTTCGTGCAATGGATGTATTATTTCCGAAAATTGGGGAAATCATAGGAGGTTCTGAACGGGAAGCCGACTATACAAAATTGTTGCAGCGAATGAAAGAATTGAATATGAATACCGAAAAACTGTGGTGGTATCTTGAATCACGCAAATTTGGCACTGTTCCCCATTCAGGCTTTGGATTGGGTTTTGAGCGGTTGATGCTGTTTATTACAGGCATGACAAACATTCGGGATGTTATTCCGTTTCCACGTACACCCCGAAATGCAAATTTTTGATTATAACGAAATTCAATCATGCAAGATTATATCAATGAAATATTGCATCGAATAAATGAAGAAATGGAGTTGCTTGGCATTGATGAAAATGTCTGCGTGGAGGATGCTTTGCATATGATAGATGTCATACGACCTTTATTCGATAACTTGCGGAGCATGACTGTAAAATATGAATTTCAGAACGAAGAAGAAGAAATTCATTTCTTTAAAGATATAAAGCCAGACATTCTTAGTCGGTATTTATACTTTTACAAAATAACAAGAATTGAGATGAAACGTCCGATTGGCAGTGATGATGTACAACGAGAGTATCTTCATTGCCAATTGGATAATTTGAAATATTTCTTTGACCAAAATCTTGATTTCTACCAATATTATCGTTCGAAAGCAACCCACTTAGATTCTTATTACTTTGTTCGATATAAGGCGAATTTCAGATTGTGTGTTGATAGCGCATTTTTAGATAAAGACCCAGCCTTTTCTACTGGATATGATTACAAAGTAGCTAAAATTTTGTCGAATGAAATGCTACGAATATATCTCAATAGACAATTACAATTGTTAGACAGGAAAATGCAAATATCTAAAATACGAGCGGCACTTTCTGACTTTAATCTGAAATGGACTGGCTCTAAATCAGATGCAGTAGAGTTTGGATATGGACTTGTTGCTATTGCAACACTCAATAATGGAAATGTGACAATAAAAGAAATCATGGCTTTCATTGAAGCAGCTTTTGATATAGATTTAGGAGATTATTATCGAACATATCTAACTCTCAAAAGCAGAAAGAAAAATCGAACTGCCTTTTTTACATCAGTAATCGAACAACTGTTAAAGCGAATGGAATCGGATGAACTGTAATAAAGATATTTAGTTCACATAAAAACTACCAAGTAATTATCAACTTGGTAGTTTTTGTTTTTATACGATTTAGACATGAAATGCGGCATTTTCGGGTAATAACACCCTGCTTTTGCTACTGAAAAAGAGAAAAATAAATATTTACCAACTTGGTTATACCTTGTAATTTTTATCTTTTGAAACCCGCCATCTTTGCAGCAAATCAATTAGTTAGCGAAATGGAGATAATAACATTTGAGTCAAAAGCCTATAAGGAATTAGACAACAAGATTACCGCTATTGCCGATTATATATTTAATCACACAGAAGCGGAAAGTACCAATGAGGATGAAATTTGGGTGGATAGTTACGAGGTCTGCACATTTCTAAAAATCAGTGACCGGACATTACAACGCTTGCGGGCAGCTGGGACAGTCACTTATTCCAATATCAAGGGACATTATTTCTACAAGATTGGAGAAATAAAACGATTATTGGAAGAACGCCTGATTAAACGAGATAAGGACAGTATTAATGACCTGATAACCAACCACCAATTATATGTTAAGGAAAGAAGAAATATTAGAAAGGACAAATAATGGGTTATCCGTGTTCAAGCATTACATATCCGGTAATTGGCGGATAGGACGCAATTTCTTAAACCCGCTTTATGAGGATAACAAAGCGTCCTGTAACATCTATTTCGACCGCCGAAGTGGTATCTATAAGATGAAAGATTTCGGCAACAACAGTTATAGCGGTGATTGTTTCTTTTTCGTGGGACAACTTAAAGGGCTGGACTGCAACAACTCAATGGATTTTGTGGAAATACTGGAAACCATAGACCGGGATTTGGGATTGGGACTGGCAACAGGTAATCCGATACCAGTTACCCGTACTTCTTCCCATATAATAAATGATATGCCGGAAGAAACACCTGAAAAGGAAAGCAAACCCTACCAGTTCAGGGAACAGAAATTCCCGCTTGCCGAATTAATGTACTGGCAGCAGTATGGTATTACACCGGAAGTATTGGAACTTTATAAGGTGTGTTCCTTACGGGACTTTCAGAGCGTAACAGCGGATGGAACACCGTTCACTTATACTTCATCCGTAACAGAACCGATGTACGGGTATAAGAACAAACGGTACATAAAACTGTACCGTCCGTTCTCGAAACCCCGTTTCCTCTATGGTGGCAATTTCGGGGAAAACTATTGTTTCGGATTGGAGCAGCTACCCGCAAAGGGTGATACACTGTTTATCACAGGTGGAGAAAAGGATGTCATGTCATTGGCGGCACATGGTTTTCATGCTATCTGCTTCAACAGTGAAACGGTGACTATCCCGCCTACGCTGATTTATAAATTGACGTTCCGTTTTAAGCATATCATCTTATTATATGATACTGACAAGACGGGAAAGGAAAGCGCACGCAAACAGGAAAAGCTGTTGGAAGAATTTGGAATAAGACGGTTACTTCTACCGCTTCCTGGAACAAAAGAGGAAAAAGATATTTCCGATTATTTTAAGGCAGGAAATACCCGTGAAGATTTCCTGAAATTGTTTATCGAATTTTTAGATAACCTATATAGTGATACATTGATTATGCTCAAATCGTGCGAAATAGACTTCAATAATCCCCCGGCAAAAGCGCAGGTAATAATTTCTGCCGGAGATGTTCCGTTAGGGACACAAGGAAACCTGTTTGGTATTACAGGCGGCGAGGGAACAGGAAAGAGTAATTATATAGCTGCCATGTTAGCGGGCTGTATCTGCCAACCGGATAAGGAAATAGATACGCTCGGCATACAGATAGCCGCCAACAGTAAACACAAAGCGGTATTACTCTATGATACGGAGCAGTCCGAAGTACAACTGTTCAAGAATGTAAGTAACCTGTTGACACGTGCCAAGCAACCGAACAAACCGGAAGAACTGAAAGCATTCTGCCTGACGGGTATGTCCCGTAAAGAACGCTTGCACGCTATCGTACAAAGTATGGATAAATTCTATTACCAGTATGGCGGCATCCAGTTGGTAGTTATTGACGGCATCGCCGACCTTGTAAAGAGTGCCAATGATGAAGTGGAAAGTGTGGCAGTGATAGATGAACTATACCGACTGGCAGGAATTTATAATACCTGTATTCTCTGTGTGTTGCATTTCGTACCGAACGGATTAAAACTACGGGGACACTTGGGTAGCGAATTACAGCGTAAAGCGGCTACAATTCTTTCTATCGAAAAAGACGATGAACCTACGCAGTCAGTTGTAAAAGCCCTGAAAGTAAGGGATGGTAGCCCGTTGGACGTTCCTTTGATGCTGTTCGCATGGGATAAAGCAGCCGGGATGCACCTTTACAAAGGAGAAAAGCCACGAGAGGAAAAAGAGAAGCGCAAGGAAAAGGAACTGGTCGAGGTTGCCCGTGACGTGTTCGGCAGGCAGGAACATATAACCTATATAGACCTGTGCGAGCAGATACAACAGATTTTGGACGTGAAAGAACGCACCGCCAAAAGCTATATCCGTTTCATGCGGGAACGGGACATTATCATCAAAGACCCGTCAAACCAAAGTTATTTTATGATTGGTTTAATTTAATCAGACAGCCTTATGTATATAGACAGAGAAGATTTTATTGCATGGATGGAACGTATCATGGACAGGTTCGATATGCAGGACAAGAAGATAGACAAAGTTATAAAAGGTCGTAACTGTTTGGATGGCGAAGAACTGCTGGATAATCAGGACTTGTGCCTGCTGCTAAAAGTAGCCCCCCGAACACTGACCCGTTATCGGAAAAAGGGAATACTCCCTTTCCTTATGCTGGATGGCAGATGTTATTACCGTGCAACGGACGTACACAAGTTAATCCGGGAGAAAACCGATTAATTTTTTCTTTTCTAATGGCTTTCAATCCTGTTTTGTCGTAAGATAAGGCAGGATTTCTTGTTTTGTATATAGGAATTTTCAGGGATTTGGCTAACTTTGCAAAAGTTACATAGAAGATAATGGCGATTGAACAGTAACCTGTGATGTTGCCTTTATATATATCATATTCGTTCGCCGAATATCTCACTACGAAAACTGGCACTTTTCAAAATGACGAGATTTTCAGCGCAATGTCTATGCTATGTTTTAACATAGCGTGGGCTTGCCTGTTTCGTCATTTAGGTATGCCAGTACCTCGTAGTGGAGCAGTGTGAGTTCACGCTTCTTTTTTGAGATACTAGCGGACAGTTTGAATAAAGATTATAAACGGGTCACCCGTAAAAATATAAACTGTTTAATGCCTAACAATATGAAACAAATTAAAGCGCATATTGCTGTGTCTCTCGATGGTTTTATCGCAACATCGGACAATGAACTGGACTGGATTACTTCAAATGTAAAATCGCTTATTGGAAAAGAATACGAAGCGGCTACTTGCTTGCTGATGGGAGCTAATACTTATACCTATTTATTTGAGCATTGGGGTGGATGGTTATATAAAAGTAAACGTACTTTTGTAGTTTCCCACCACGATGCAAATGTTACGCCGGATTGTGGAGTGGAATTTCTTATAGATACTCCACTTCGGAAAGTACATGAAATGAAAAGTGATAATGATATGCTGTTAGTCGGTGGTGGTAAACTTTTGACTACACTTATTCAAGCGGGACTGCTGGATAGTCTGACCCTTTACACTATTCCTGTTATGCTTGGTAAAGGTATCAGTTTCATAGGTGAAACTTTTGGCTCAAATTGGTATTTGGAGAGTTCTAAAATTATAGATAACAATATTTTGTTATCCTCATATAAATATGTGAATGCAAGATGATAAAAGGGAGAGTATAGAACATTGAAGTTCTATACTTTCTTCTGTTTTTCCGTTTTTTGACGGTGTTCTAAAATTTCATCGGAATGTTCCAAAGCCCATTGAATAATACCATCTAAGGGCGACATTAAACTTTTTCCAAGCGATGTAAGACTGTATTCCACTTTTGGTGGTATTTCCGGGTACAGTTTACGATTCACTAACTTATCGGCTTCTAATTTCTTTAATGCTGTAGCAAGCATCTTTTGTGACACATTCGGAGTGTTTCTTAATAGCTCATTGAAGCGCAAAGTCCCCTTCTGATGCAAAAGAAACAATATGCGTAACGACCATTTATCTCCGAAACGGTCAATTATTCCACAGGCAGGACAAATAGCTTCTCTATAATGAGTATCATCCATCTTTTTTTCTTATTTAATTCATTATCAATCAATAATAGTTACCTCTACGTTACTATCTTACTTAATGGTAAGTTCTTTTTTTATACTAAGTATCTTAGTAACTTTGTTCGCACAAAAGTAACTAAATATATTGAATATACAAAGTTTTCGGTCTTTCTAAATATTTAGCAAGGACTGAAACTTATAAAAATTAAGAGTATGGAAATAGAGAAAATGCACTTTGACGGTCAAATTTGGCGACCACCCTATGAAGCAAGTTCGCAACTGTTACAGGTAACAGCAGGATGTACTTATCATAAATGCAAATTTTGTAGCCTGTATCATGGAACTAAGTTTAGATTATCCCCTGTTTCGGAAGTTGAATCAGACTTGAAAATAATTCAGGAATACCAGCCTAAGGCAAGACGTGTCTTTCTGACTGGTGCCAATCCTTTTGCTTTGAGCTATAACAGATTGTTGGATTTAGGATTATTGATTCGGAAGTATCTCCCTTATTGCGAAACAATAGGAACATTTTCACGCATAGCAGACATTAAATCCAAGAGTGTAGAAGAACTGAAGAACTTGCGTCATTTAAAGTTTGACAGTATTAGTATTGGCACGGAATCGGGAGATGATGAAACCTTGTCAAGAATGAATAAGGGTAATACGGCAGTAGATATATTGGAACAGTGCAGAAAGCTGGAAGAAGCCAATATTCGTTATAATTTGGTTTATCTGACAGGGCTTGCGGGAAAGGGGAAAGGACAGCAGAATGCAATCTATACGGCTGAAATATTTAATCAGCTACATCCTTTTACTATAAACTTCGTTTCTTTGACCGTATTTCCCGAATCGGAACTTTATCAGGAAATACAAGAGGGTAAATTTATTGAGGCATCGGAGCGGGAACGTCTGCTGGAGTTGAGAACCTTTATTTCTGCCCTTAGCATAAGGACAACTTTATTGGGAAATACAGTTTCAAATACAATACCTTTTGTAGGTATGATTCCCGATGATAAAGTCCGAATATTGAATGAACTGGATGCTGCAATCCGTCAAAGCAGTGAAATAGAATTAAAGCAGTATAGAAACGGTATAAGGTCATTATAAAAGCAGAGAGAAACGGGGGTAATTTCCCTGTTTCTCTCTTTCTATGGCATGATGACGTTATAATATAGTTACTATTTCATCAATGCTCTTGCGGGCTGTTGGATTGTGCTTTGAATCCGCTGGATAACCTATAGGAATTATTGCAACCGGGTGAATATTAGCAGATAATCCCAAGCTATGTTTGCATTCATCTATATCGAAATTGCAAACCCAACAAGTTCCTAACCCTTGTTCCGCTGCTGCCAAACAGATATGTTCCGTAGTGATAGCAGCATCAATATCTGCATGATTTTTATTATCATACTGACGTGTCCATGCAACCGAATCATTTGCACATACAATGATATATAGGGGGGCTTCCGCAAACCATTTGGCAGAGTAAACCTTTTGCAGCTTTTTTTTCTGCAATTCACTGTTTATCACTATAAATTGCCACGGCTGTTTGTTTACGGCAGACGGTGCATACCGGGCGCATTCAAGAATATAATCCAACTTTTCTTTCTCTACTTCTTGGGAAGTATAGCTTCTTACGGAATAACGCTTTTTTGTTAATTCTAAAAAATCCATGATGTATAATATTAATTGAGTTAAAAAATAAATCGCTATGTCTTATAACTGTATTATTTGTCCTGTACTGATATAATTTATTTTTTCGTCAGCAATACCTTTCAATATTCCATAGGCTTCTTCACCAGTACAATGGCAAGTATAAAATGTTGTATTTCGGCATAAAAACGTATTTGCAATATTTTTAATTAGGTTTATGTTTTCAGTTCTTTTCTTCAATGGGTCATAAAGATGAAAACCTGATATGCAATATTTCATTTCCTGTTTTGCAATATCTTCGGCTCTATTTAGAATATTGACTATTCCATTGTGAGCACAACCGCTGAATAAAGTTTTATAATTGCTTTCGGTTATAATCAAATATTGTTCATGCTTAAATGTATCATGCTCATACGTCCCATTTTGTTTGACGAATAGACTATTGTTTGCTGTAGGTAAATAACGATGTTCCTCTATATTGGAAAGGCACTTATATACAAAGTGACACTTGTCTAAAACTGATAACTAAAAGTAATAACTAATAAAAATAACGATTATGAAAGAAAATGAAGTATCATATAGAATTCTTTATATTGATGGAGAAAGAATTATATCAGAAGAATCAGTAATAGGAAGCAATTCAATCTTAGAACAATTAGAAAGTATAATTGCAAAAATTGAACTATCCAAACCAACGGGTCAACTGCAAAGCATTACTGATATTCCCAATAATACTGGTAATAGTTTCAATATTTTTAGGAAACTTAGATTTCAAAGAATCAAGTTCAAGCAAAAGCTTTTCAAAATTCTTTTTTATAAGCTCCTCTTGGGCTACAAACCCTCCTCGGAGAGCCATATCGCTTGCTTCTACGTTGAGAGAAATTATAACATCTCCCCCAATAGTATAATTTGTAGCACTTATAAGATTTAAACGATTAAAATAGTCTAAAATAGCTCTTATTGTATCACTGGAGCAATTTAGCTCATTGGCTAATTGTATAATGTTAAAAGTATAAGTTACATCATTATGACTAAGCAGATTGTTCAATATTTTATCTTTTAATTCGGGAGTTATCATAGTTTATATGTGTTTTGATTTTACAAAAGTATGATTAAAACTTCTAAACTCCAAATGATATAGTTGTTAAAAGATAATGTTTAAAAGCATGAGTGTTCTTTTACATATTGATTGGTCTTATGAAGCGAAATGCAGATGTTAATAAGTATTGCTTCATTCTCTTGGATAGTTACGAACTTATTGATTGTATTGTACTTTATTTAATAGTATGACTATGAAAAAGACAGATAAACAATTAATATTCTCTAAGTTATTTCCTGACGAGGAGAGTTGCATTAGATACTATGAGGACAAAAGATGGGGTGGAAATCCGGTTTCTCCGTTTGACCCTTCATCTAAAGTTTACAAGTGTCGCAATGGGAAGTATAAATGCAAGAATACTGGTAGATACTTTGACGTGAAAACGGGAACTAAATTTGCTAACACAAAGTTACCACTACGATATTGGTTCTATGCAATGTTCTTGTTTCTATCGCACAAACGTGGCGTTTCTTCTTGTCAGTTAGCGAGAGATTTGGATATTACTCAGAAATCAGCATGGAAAATGCTTCAAAAGATTAGGGAAACAATGGGAGTTGAAAATGAACATAAATTGAAAGGAGAAGTTGAGATTGACGAAACCTTTGTTGGGGGCAAGAATAAGAATCGGCATAAGGATAAGAAAGTTGAGAAATGTCAAGGTCGTTCTTTCAAGGATAAAGTTCCGGTATTCGGAATGCTGGAAAGAAACGGTCATTTAGTAGCAAAGGTAGTGCCCGATACCAAAGTAAGGACACTGCTCCCTCTGATAAAAGGCTATGTTAAATTTGGAAGCGTCATATATACTGACGGCTGGGACTATGGAGGAATAACCAATGATTACATTCAAAGGTCAGTAGACCATGAGAAACATTACTATGGCTCTACCTACACAACAGATAAGGGAGAAGTCATACAAGTAAGTACAAATGGTATTGAAAATGCTTGGTCGCACTTTAAAAGAATGATATTTGGAACTTATTACTCGGTTAGTAAAAAGCACCTCCAGCGATATATTGACGAATATGTTTTCAGATTTAATACCCGAAACATTAGTGATATTGAGAGATTTAATTACTTTTGTCTAACATTTATAAACTATCATGGCTAAAAAGAAAAAAGAAAAGGAAACAATTAAGGAGGCAGAAGTCACAGCCTCAGAGAAGGAGTTTAATAAACTTCTTATGGGAATGAGTATTCCTAAAACAAATATTAAAAAAAAGAAAGTATAGTTTTTAAATAATGCTTTATGAATTTTATCATAGATTGTCAAATTTACCCTTTTCATATAATGGTACATTTTGGAAATAAAAAAGGCTTAATTATGAATTTGAAAAAATACGGTATAAATCTTTCACAAAAAGATATAAAAGGTAAATATAAAAGTCTATTTCTAAATGATAATCAGACTGTACTATACATGGATATTATACCTAAAACTATAGATGAATTATCTATTTTGCAACATGAAATTTTTCATTGTGTAATGTTTATATTGGATAAAATTGGAATAAAATTGTCATATAAAACAGATGAAATTTATGCCTATCTTATCCAATATATAACTAAACAAATTTACCTTAAAATATCTCCTACTTCTTTTTCTTAATCGTAGAAGGTGTTTTAATGGTTTCTACTATAGCAGTTTTTTTACGCCTTTTGGCTTCTTCTATTGGGATAAATTGCCCAGTTTCTGCATCTCTGCCAATTTTTCGTGTTTTAGCCATAACAATATATTTAAGTTTACTTTGCAAATATACTTTTTAAGTTTGTATATTCAAAGTGAAATAGTATATTTGTAACGCATTAAGTAGTTAATGCTTCTTATGAAATTATAGCTCAATCGCCTTCTGAATCACCACCTCGGAATATAACGAGCTATGAACCAATACATATTGGGTGAGTTGTACCTATTTAGGCGCAGACTTCCCCATAATGTATTGTGGTTTGTGGTGAACCAAGAAGGCGTATGGCAATGGTCTGCGCTTTTCATACTCTTACGTTAGGTTATTGCTGAATGAAAAAGATTTTTTTTAATTTTAGTATTAACCAATAAAACAAAATGGTATGAAAACAACTTTAATGTCGTTAACTATTATCTCATTATTTTTCTCCTTTATTTGTTGCAACAAGCAAGAAACGATAGAAGACAAGATTAAGAAAGAATTTAAAATCTATGTAAATGAAAATTTTGGCGACCCAAACGATTTGAAAGAGGTTGTATCTATTGACTTAAAAGATACAGTGAGTTACCGACCTATATATGAAATAGTTTCAATGACTAAAGGACTTTATGAAAAAGGAAAGGAACAAGATGATAGCATATTTTACTATATAGAAGGAAAAGGATTTGCTAAAGTAGTAAATAAAATGACAAGAGCTGAGAAAGAAAAAATTGGCACTTACATGAAGGCATTGATAGATTTTTACGAGGATAAACAATTAGAATATATCTCTGTTGGAAAAGAATTAGATAAAATATTAGAATATAATGACAGTACAATGTATATTCATTATGAGATAAAAGCAAGAGTAACAAAAGGAGATATTAAGAGTTTAGATATATATCATGCTTACATAGATAATAATGGCAAAATTGATATTAAAGACCATATTAAGAAAATGAGCGAACTGCCAAAAAAATGGAGTGATATAGATAATGATTTAACTCGATTCAATGCTATTATGAAGGAAAAATTAGATTATCAACTACCATTTTTTAAGTTGTTTAATACATATCCTTCGATAAAAGAAAACTATGAAAAAAAATGAGTAAATTAGAAATAATCGCTATCTTAGCGGTCTAATTATAAACATAAGTTATACCCACCCGGCTTAGGGTCGGGTGGTATATAACTGCCATTGGAAAATATTTGCAATTCTTCATCTATTACATACTCATCCTCGATAAGAATAATTCTTGGATTATCTTTTAATTTTCTATCGAGACCAACGTACCATTTCATACCTAAGATATTAGCATAATATTCCTCAAAAGCGTATCGACTAATGTATATGTTCGCTTTGGCATTATTTTCTAAAAAATACTTCAAAGCTCCCCCGTGGTCATTGTGCCCGTGAGAAATAATCACAGAATCAATATCCGAAATATCCACATCTAATTTGACTGCATTCCCCAAAAACAAACTATTTGAACCTAAATCAAATAGCAGTTTATGCTTTTTTGTTTCAATATACAAGCATAGTCCGTGTTTACTTTTATAGTCTTTGGATATGCTTGTATTTTCAACCAATGCTATTACTCTCATTTCATTTGTTCTATTTTGAAACCAGCTTTGCTAATCAGTTCTACTATTTCACCTGCTGCCAACTTATCGGACGTTACAGTCAGGGGACGATTGGAATCGGAAAAATCCAAATTCCATTCTTCTCTGTTCATTTTATCTTGCAATATTTCTTCTATTTTAGCAAGACAGCCCATACATTTGGCATTTGTTTTAAAAGTCATTGTTTCCATTTTAATTGATTATTAAGTTATTCTTTTTCTTTTTAAACGCAAGCTGTTTAACACCACAGATACAGAACTGAATGCCATTGCGGCACTTGCCCACATCGGATTTAAAAGAAATCCGTTTACTGAATAAAATATGCCTGCCGCAATCGGAATACCAATTAAGTTATAAATAAACGCCCAAAACAAATTCTGATAAATTGTTTTTATCGTCAATTGCGACAGCCGGATGGTTTCCGGTATTTTCAGTAAATCGGATGAGAGTATGGTCGCCATTGCCGTATCTACAGCAATATCACTGCCTTGCCCCATTGCTATGCTTAAATCCGCTTGTGCTAAAGCCGCACTATCATTAATTCCGTCACCTACCATGCCTACTTTTTTCCCATTCGCTTGCAATTCTTTTATGAATTGAGCTTTCTCGTTCGGCAACACTCCGGCTTTATAATGGTTTATTCCTACCTTTCGAGATATGGCTTGTGCTGAAATTGCATTATCTCCTGTCAGCATATACACTTCAACACCCATTTTCTGTAGTTGTGATATGGCTTGTGCCGAAGTTTGTTTAATTTCATCGGTAAGGGCTATAGCTGCAATAGCTTGTGTGGAATCAGCAAACCATACCAATGTTTTAGCTTCCTGTGTCCATTTGTTTGCCAATTCCTGCAAATGACTGGCTATCGTAATATGGTTATCATTCAATAATGACAGGTTGCCTGCGTAATAAGTCTGACTGCCTACTATACCTTTTACACCTTTTCCCGGAACGTTTTCAAACTTATCAATGGAAATCTCTTTTTCATTCTGCAAAGTATTGACTACGGCATCCGAAAGAGGATGTTCCGATAGCTTCTCTAAACTGTACAGTATTTTTCGGCTATGTTCAAAGCCGTTTTCCCATAGGCTTTCGACGACTACCGGATGCCCTGCTGTGATAGTCCCTGTTTTATCAAGAATTATCGTATCTATCTTTTGGGCAATCTCCAAGCTTTGGGCATCTTTAATTAAAATCCCTTTTTCAGCACCTTTTCCAATGCCTACCATGATGGCAGTGGGAGTAGACAAGCCTAATGCACAAGGGCAGGCAATTATCAATACAGTGACCATTGCCAACAATCCATTGGTGAAGCCGTTCGTTGGTGCTAAAAATATCCATGCAATAAAAGCTATAATTGAAATACTAATAATAGCCGGGACAAAGAATCGGGCTATTCTATCCACTAACTTTTGAACGGGAGCTTTGCTGCCTTGCGCATCCTGCACCATGCGGATGATTTGTGCCAGCATCGTGTCAGAACCTATTTTATCGGCAATAAACCGGAATGTCCCCTTTTGATTGATGGTTCCGGCAAATACCTTTTCGCCGGATTGCTTGTGCATGGGAACAGGCTCGCCATTCAACATACTTTCATCCACGTATGATTCTCCTGTAACAACCACGCCATCTACTGCAATGCGTTCTCCGGGTTTAACAAGAATTGTATCACCTTTTTGTACGGCTGTTATCGGAACGGTACGTTCATCAGAATCTACGATAATAATTACCGTCTTAGGTTGCAGCCCGATTAACTTTTTTATGGCAGATGAAGTATTTTGTTTAGCACGCTCTTCGAGTAACCGTCCCAATAAGATAAATGCAATGATAACACTTGCCGCTTCAAAATAAATATGCGGTTCAATCCCTCTTGACAACCAAAAATCAGGAAACAACAGATTAAAAACACTGAATGTATAGGCTATTCCGGTACTAACAGCTACAAGGGTGTCCATATTGGAAGTGCCATGCTTTAATTGCCGCCACGCATTGATATAAAACTCACGTCCCAAACCGAAAACCACAGGCGTGGCGAGAATCCAAAGTACATATTTTAAAGAGGATATATCTTCAAAAAACATACTGATAATCATAATTGGGAGAGATAACAGCAGGGCTGCCACTGTACGCCTTTTTATCTTCCGGTATCTTGTCAAGCGAATTTCTTCCGCTTTATCGGCTACGTCTTCGCCGGTATCAACCAGTAAATCATATCCTGCATCTTGTACGGCAGATTGCAGTGTTGCATCGGAACATACTTCCGGATTATATTCTACCTGTGCTACCGCAGTCGCATAATTCACTGTTGCTTGATATACTCCCGGCAAACCATTTAATGTTTTATCCACACGAGCCGCACATGAAGCGCAACTCATACCCAAAACCGGATATGTATTTTTTATGTTCTTACCTTTTCCCATATTGATGATTTTTATATGCTGCAAAGGTAGGATGCTTTTATCTTCCGGCTCTTACATAATTATGGATATGACTTATATCTTTCAGACTTCATCCAAAGGTTTCAACTTGTGTCCTTTTAAACGCTTGAACTGGCTTGGAGAAATACCAGTCATATTGCGGAATTGCGTACTTAAATGTGCTGCGCTTGAGTAATTAAGCTTATCGGCAATTTCGCTAATGGATAATTCATCATATACCAACAGTTCCTTTATACGTTCTATTTTCTGGATGATGTAGTATCTTTCTATACTTATGCCATTCACTTCGGAAAACAACTTGCTAAGGAAACTGTAATCGTGATGGCACTTATCCGTAAGATAATCAGACAGGTTTGTCTTGGACGAATTATCGTTATAATGCACTAATTCAATCACCGCAACTTTTATTTGTTCGATAATCCGCATCCGTTTATCATCTATCAACTCAAATCCGTATGCTTCAAGAACAGGCTTTATGGTAGCACGTTCCTCTGCATTTATCGGTTCTTGCAAAATAGCTGTCCCCAGTTCAACACTAAGTGGAGTAAACCCCATTCTTTTCAGTGCTTCTGTAACAACCATAATGCAACGGTTACAAACCATATTTTTAATGTGAATAGTATTGTTTTTCATCATATATCCATCGTTTCCGCAAAGTTAATAACAATACACTGCTTATCGTTTGGCAAGCTCTGAATATTCTCAATATTTAAGGCTTGCAATTTATTGATAGCGTTTATTGTTTCTTCATTTTTTGCAAATTTACGAATCGGGTAGTGCAACCTAATTGCAAAGTTGAGTAACCTAAAACTGGAGTATTTATATTAGGATTTTTTTATGCATAGAAAAAGTGGCTATGTTTTTACATAGTAAGATAGCCTGTTAATATTTTGAGATGTTGTATCTTTGTGAAAAAATTAATATAATGGGAAAAGGAGATAGAAAGACTCGTAAAGGAAAAAGATTTGTTGGCTCTAGCAGAAAGAGAACTAAACTTAATTGTTACGGGATAAATAAGAAGGAACAAAAAAAAATAATAGACTACCAGCAAGAAGCCGCTTATGCAATAAAACATAATATTGTTCCATATGGTGATATATTTGATTTTGAAGGTACTCCTAATGAAAAACAATATAAAGTTTTATATCTTTTTTGTAGAGAGAACCTAAATATTCACTACAGAAGAAAAAGTATATCACACACTTCATTCTTGTTTTCCAATGATTTTAGTATAAATGCGAAAGCACGAAAAAAAAACAATCAAAATGTAATCCTTATTAATATTGGACTAATTCAAAACTGCATAGATAAATATTTATATAATTATGCCTTGAATGATTTTATAACATCTAAAGAACCTTATTTAGTTGATAGGTTTGATAGTTCTCTAAGTTATTTGGCATTTCAAATAAATACTCAATTTACTTATTATCATGAATTAGCTCATTTATTTCAATTTTCAACTATTTCGAAAGAACAAGAGTTGCAAGAAATAGGTGGCGATGATAAATTTGATATTATAAAACATAAATTAGAAATTAATGCAGATACATATTCATCTATATGTATTTCAACCCATATATATCAGTATATTAATAAAACTTTTGGTAATGATATTAATCAAGATTTTGCCTCTAAAACAATAACTATATTTGGAGTATGTCTTTTAGAATACATTATAAATTTTACGAGTGAGTATGATTTGTATTTTGATAAATACTCCCATCCTCACCCTTTAATAAGATTGTTGAACATTATCTTAAATATAACTAATCATTTCTCCCAGATTCCTATATGGAGAGAGAAAGGAATTATACTTAATGTAAATTCTCTTTTTAGAGATATTATTGATTTTCATAAAGAGTTAGAAGACAATAAAGTATTTAAATCAGGTTTTTCAAACTTTATTTCCCAATATATTGTGAATATGGAAAAAATTGTATCATATACCTCTAAGATAATCCATTGGGATAATAGTGAATTTACTGATGCTATGTCTATTTGGAACAAACATGTAGAGACGTTAGATTAACAATTAGGTGTAAGGTGCAAGTATATATCTATATATATAGCTTGCACCTTACACCTAAGCTGAAATATTTATATTCAGACATTTGCGTAATTCAAAAGGAAGCTGTATCTTTGAACCGAAGTTTTAGGCAGACAATGAACAGCCAAAGGACGACAGATAAACGTCTTTTTTGAAACCTAAATTGTACCCCCTAAGGCATTGACATATTAATAAAGAGTTGAATTAAAGCGACATAAGGAGATAGGTTCATTACCCTGTCTCTCCGCTGAATTAACCGGGAAAAACCGGACAGTAAACATACAAGTCCCACAAATTCAATGATTTGTGGGGCTTTTTTTATCCCCTTGTGCCTGCCTTAAAGTATTTATCTATTAAAAACTTAATCCTACGAAGCAGGTCAGAAAACAACATAAAAAAGGCCATCTATCCCAGACAGCCAATCTTTTGTTAACCTTAAATCTAATACTATGAAAAACACATTACAAATGTACATGTTTTCCACTAACCTCCAAACCGGCAGCGGTTAATATTATATTATATAACAACCCTTAATGCTCATTAAGGCTTTATCAGCGAAAACGCAACGTGCATTTGCTCCCAACGCATCATCCGTTTGCCCGGTGTGCATTATGCATCCGGCACAGATGGATGATGCGTTCTGCAAATCCGTCACATCAACAGTCAATTCTAAAATAACCATTACAATGAAAGCAACCCCAAACAAAGGAATGAAACTCTCCGCTGAAGATGTCAGAGCCTGCCTTCAGCACCGCTTGCACCGTAGCTTGAACTATAGGTTCTACCTCGTGCTGTGCTCCCGCTACACCTTTCAGAGTCGCCTGAAAGGCGTGGAACGCTGCCGTCTCACGCCAGCCACGGTGCTGGGCTACTTCAAGGAGGAAGGGGAGGAGTTGGGGGTAGGAAGTAAATTGGTTAGTTCGGATGGAAAAATTCGTATATAATGCATAAGCCGCATCCGTCGAATATAATGAAAGGAGATGTGATGAACAATTACTAACTTATATTCGTGAGAATAGACTGATTGAGAAATATTAATAAAGTAAAGAACAAAAGATAACAAAATAGTATAGGACAGTTAAAGTACAAAGGACATTTCGGTAGCGTGGAATACGGTGAAGAAGACAATTGCTTGTTTGGCAAAGTTCTTGGTCTTAAAAAGGATTGTATTACCTATGAAGGTGAAATCATTAGTGAATTGAAAAGTGACTTTGAGGGTGCTATCCTTCATGGCATGGCAGCCGCCAACGTCTCTCCCATTCTAACTTTGCAACATGTTTTATTAATAAAAATATGCAAAATAGAGAATGTATTTCTAATACATTCTGATTATTTTAGTATATTATATATAGGGTGGTGGAGGATGAGGTGAGTCCCTCTTCCGCCACCTTATTTATTTCATTAATTTTTAGCCGATTCTAACTGTTTATTTGTATCCCCTTGGCTGGTCCCTTACCTTTGTCATGTTATCGAATTAAGAATAGACAAAGATGGAAAAAGAAATGAGCCCCATGACAACGGAGATACTGAAGAAAGGTTATCTCCTCTTCCCCATTCCCCGCCGGTATACACGGTTTGGTGTTTCTTTGTGGGATATGCCAGACCCGGATAATGGGAATGTAGACACGCATTGGACGTATGGCGGTTATGAGTATGTGAGTAATCAAAACTTCCATCCAACCGCCTGCGATGCTCCATTCGCTGGAAAAGGAAATGTGGCCGGTTGTGCGGCCAATCGTGCGTCATCGTTGCAGGTAGCGGATTTTTTGTTCTTTGTTTGCAGAAAGGTTATACGGAAGTACTCCTGCAGGGTTCGGATAGTAGTGAATCCCGTTGTGTTTTAAAGTGTTATTATTTGTAGACAGTTAATGTCTTTTTGTTGTCAGATTCATTGATTTCTATTCTCTTTTCGTATATTTGCGCCCATTAATTAAAGATTGTCACACGACTGTTCTGAAAAAAGTGTGATATTCTGATAACATATTTAAATAGGGTTATTCCTGATTTTACACTAAACTGGATAGGATTAATGGAGAATTTGAATGCAGTGATTACGGGAGTTGGAGGATATGTTCCGGACTATGTCTTGACTAATGATGAAATATCTAAAATGGTGGATACCAATGATGAATGGATTATGGGGCGCATTGGTATAAAGGAAAGACGCATTTTGCATGAGGAGGGGCTTGGAACTTCATATATGGCTCGTAAGGCTGTGAAACAACTGATGCAGCGCACAAAGACCAGCCCGAATGACATTGACTTGGTTATCGTAGCTACTACTACTCCCGATTATCACTTTCCTTCTACCGCATCCATCTTATGTGACAAATTGGGCCTGAACAATGCTTTTGCTTTTGATATGCAGGCTGTTTGCAGTGGATTTCTGTATGCAATGGAGGCGGGGGCGAATTTTATACGTTCCGGAAAATATAAGAAGGTTGTCATAGTAGGAGCTGATAAGATGTCATCGGTGATTGATTATACAGACCGCGCTACCTGTCCTATTTTTGGTGACGGTGCTGCCGCTTTCATGCTGGAACCCACCCGGGAGGATATGGGAGTAATGGATGCCGTATTGAGAACAGACGGGAAAGGTCTGCCCTTCTTACATATCAAAGCGGGAGGCTCCGTATGTGCTCCATCTTACTATACACTGGACAATCGGATGCATTATATTTATCAGGAAGGACGTACAGTCTTTAAATATGCTGTGGCCAATATGGCGGATGCTTGTGAGGCGGTCATGGAGAGGAATCACTTGGCGAAGGAGGACATTGACTGGGTGATTCCCCATCAGGCAAACATGCGTATAATTACTGCAGTTTCGCAACGCTTGGGAGTATCTCCCGAAAAGGTAATGGTCAATATAGAACGGTATGGAAATACAAGTGCCGGCACGCTTCCATTGTGTGTATGGGATTTCGAGGATAAGCTGAAAAAGGGGGATAAACTGATTTTTACAGCATTCGGAGCAGGATTTGCTTGGGGGGCTATTTACGTGAAGTGGGGATACGACGGAAAAGGTTGAGGCTCTCTGATAAGATTTAGGTTGTTTGTTTTTTTTCTGATACAACTTTTAGTATCTTTGCGAAACAGCAGTTTTTTATTGTGACAGAAAATTGCATGTGTTTTGTTAACCATATAGAAAACTAAAAACAATCAGCGTATTATGAACCAGGAATTATCCATGAGCCCCAATCTATTGGTGGCTGCCCTTCAAAAACCGGCTTCCGAATTTACGAAAGCAGACATTGTTTCCTATATAAAGGAGAACGACATTCGTATGGTGAACTTCATGTATCCTGCGGCAGACGGGAGACTGAAGACACTGAACTTTGTCATCAATAATGAAGCATACCTTGATGCCATACTTACATGTGGTGAACGCGTAGATGGTTCCAGCTTGTTTCCGTTTATAGAGGCCGGTAGCAGTGATTTGTATGTAGTGCCGCGTTTCCGGACCGCTTTTATAGACCCTTTTTCTGAATTGCCCACACTGTCAATGCTCTGTTCTTATTTCAATAAGGATGGTGAACCGCTGGAAAGTTCTCCGGAATATACCCTGCGTAAGGCATGTCAGGCATTCACTACGGTTACGGGGATGGAATTTCAGGCTATGGGAGAATTGGAATATTATGTCATTTCTGAAAATGACGGATTGTTTCCGGCTACCGACCAGCGTGGTTATCACGAATCGGCCCCTTATGCCAAGTTCAATGATTTCCGTACGGAATGTATGTCATATATTGCGCAGGCAGGCGGACAGATAAAGTATGGGCATTCTGAAGTCGGTAATTTTACGCTGGACGATAAGATTTATGAGCAGAATGAAATAGAGTTCCTGCCGGTGCGTGCCGAGGAGGCTGCTGACCAACTGGTGATAGCAAAATGGGTTATTCGTAATCTGGCTAGCCAGTATGGATATAACATTACTTTTGCACCGAAAATCACGGCAGGAAAAGCCGGTTCCGGATTGCATATACATATGCGTATCATGAAGGACGGGCAGAACCAGATGCTGAAAGATGGGGCACTCTCTGAAACAGCCCGTAAGGCCATTGCGGGCATGATGAAGCTGGCTTCTTCCATTACGGCTTTCGGTAATACAAATCCTACTTCCTATTTTCGTCTGGTTCCTCATCAGGAAGCACCGACCAACATTTGCTGGGGCGACCGCAACCGTTCGGTATTGGTACGCGTTCCGTTGGGCTGGTCGGCAAAAACGGATATGTGCATGTTGGCAAATCCGTTGGAGACCCCAAGTCATTATGATACTACACAGAAACAGACGGTGGAAATGCGTTCGCCTGACGGTTCGGCCGATTTGTATCAATTGATTGCCGGACTTGCTGTAGCTTGTCGTTATGGATTTGAGATAGACGATGCTTTAGGAATTGCAGAAAAAACATATGTCAATGTAAATATCCACAAGAAAGAAAATGAAGATAAGTTGAAACAACTGGAACAGCTTCCTGACAGTTGTGCCGCTTCTGCCGATTGTTTGGAAAGACAGCGTGCTGTCTTTGAGCAATATCATGTGTTCAGTCCTGCAATGGTTGATGGGGTTATTTCCAAACTGCGTTCTTACGAGGATAGAACCTTGCGTGCAGAGATACAAGACAGTCCGGAGGAGATGCTGAAACTGGTCGAGAAGTATTTCCACTGCGGATAGGAGAAGAAATGAGGGCATAACTCACCGCAGGTTACACAGATTGCTATAGAATTTCTGATAATCAAGAACTTTTATCTGTGTTAATCTGCGGTGATTGTGTATTTTGACACCTCTCCATTATTCCTTTGGCTTTGAATACTGGTTCTGCTTTTTGTATTTCCGATTCGAAGCCGAACCAATAACCATTTTGGGTATTGTCGTCAATGGGTAGAAAACATAAGCGGAGGCTTTCTTTGTAGTTTCCATAGATGACTTCCCAATATTCCGGTGGCATCTGGCGCTTGGTCTTGACTTTCTCTGCTGGTTTTTTCTTTAATGACATGCCTGCCTCTATCCAGGCAATGGTGACCATGATTTTATAGGCCGGATAATGCATACTGCAGAATTCATAGAGTACGAGGCCTCGCTTTTCCAGGCTCATGGGCTGGTCTATAAGATTTTTATCGATTAAAAATTCCAGAAAGCGACGTAGGAAGTCGTTGTCATCCAGAATCAGCTTGCGGGTGATGGCTTGCCAAGCAGTTGTGTTATAGAATCCATCCAGAAGACGTGACAGTTGCCGGGCTGTTTGAAGCTCGTTGACACTGATTTCATTTGTTTGAAGCACTTCATAAGGGGGGAGAGGAGAATATCGGATGCCTAGTTCTTCCGCTCTTCTTCTCATTTCTGTGCCGGGAAGTAACTTTAGGGATTCAAGTTGTATCTCGCCGGCATTGTATCCGGCAAGTGTACGCACATCTTCAAATATTTCGGATAGGCGGTATAGAGGCAAGCCGGCAATGAGGTCGGCGTGTGTTTCCATATTGGGTAGGGAACATAGGAAACGAAGACCTTGCAGTGAGTCCTCTAGGCTTCCCATCCGACGGCTTTTCTGGAGGACCGGTTCGCGCAGGCTTTGAATACCGGCCTCGAGATGGAGCAATCCTTTAGGTAGCTTTTTCAATTCATTTTTCAGCTCTTCGGATAATAGTGCAGGGTGTATTTCTAAGTGAAAGCATATGTCCGGGTTGAATTCCAGGAAAAGTTGCAGTAATTCTTTAGCACGGCGCGGATTATAATTAAAGGTCCGGTCGAGGACGCGTACGTTTTTTATTCCATGACTGTGGATAATTTGAAGGCGTTCACGGATACTTTCAATGGACAGTGTGCGCACCGGTTTTTCTTCACCGCTGACGCAGAATGCGCATGTGTTGAAACAGCCTCGGGTAGTCTCCAGTTGTACGAATGGTTTGCTCCAGTTGAAAAAACAGCTGTTTTCCGGTGGTACGAGCCGTGAAAAGTTAAGTACACGGGCTATGCCGTTGTCTATATATTGCTTTTGAGGATTCATATAGCAGAGTCCCGGAATACTGTTCCATTTTTCCGGCTGGTTCCAGCAAGACAGCCATTGGGGGAATGCTTCTTCTCCCTCTCCCCTGAATACACAGTCGATGAAAGGGTTTTTATGCAGAAAGTCTTCATTGTTTCCTAAGAATTCAGGTCCACCCAAGATGAAGTAGCTATTGGGAAGCAATGCTTTTAATCTCGCTGTGATGTGCAACAGTTGTTCGTGGTTGAACAACCATGTCGTTGCGGCAATGATGTCGGGTTGGTGCCGGTATATTTCGTCGACAATCATTCCTACGTTTTCATTGATGGTGGCAGATACGATTTCCCATTTTACGGAATTGTTCTTTGCTATTTGTGCGTGCAGTGCAGGGAGTGCCAACGAAGAGTGTGCATACGAGCTATTGAGGTCTATCCAGAGAATTTTCATATTTGATTGAATTTCATCTTTGCAAAGATAACTGATTTTGCTTTTCGTATAAACAAAAAGGGTTATATTTGCATGTCGGAAATCGAAAATAGTAGAGTTATTGGTATAGAATGTTTTTTGAAAGATGAAATATTCTTTTTGTATTCTTATTTCTATAAGGTGATAACGGGTTGTCTTATCACTGGCTTGATAAAGTAAGGAAGGAAGTACTATTAAGTGTGATTGATACAGAATGCAAAATATCGGAATAAGTTTCCAGCTATTTTGAACATTTTGAGAAAGTAAACTCTTTTGTACAAGGACTGGTTTAGGTAATTGATTCCTTCCTATGATGTAGGGATACTCTGTGAGGAGTATCCCTACAATTTTTTACATTGATTCCACGTTGCCTCCCTTTGGGGGATTGTTTGGACAATAACAAAAAAAGAGGAATATTCTTTCGAATTTCCTCTTCTTTGCGGGTGGCAGATGGGACTCGAACCCACGACATTCAGAACCACAATCTGACGCTCTAACCAACTGAACTACAGCCACCATGTTAGTGCATTTCTTAAATGCGGTGCAAAGATAGGGATAATCTTTAATATTGCAAAGAATGAGACGAAAATTTTTGAGATTTCTGCATTATTTTTTCTTCTCGTAGATACCTATATTGTGCTGCTGGAGCAGCTTTCGAGAGCTTTTGACAAAGATTTCCAGGTGTTTACGAGCTTCCGGCGTTAAATGTTCTGTAGGAAAACTGGCAGGATAAAGAATGTAATTTTTTTCTTTAGTAAGTTCCGGCCGGCCGGTCCAGACCAGATTATATCCACAATAGGAAACACGACAGTATGGAAAAGGCAGAGGATTGGAGTCTGGCAGGGGCGTCTGACTCTGACCGGTGTAAGAGGGACGGATGGGTTGGGGGAGAGGATGTTTCTCCAACTGCAAAGTGAAGATGAGGCCGCCGTCAGTGTTGGCCTTGCTCATATTGGAAATGAAGTTTCCCAAGGAGTAGACTATGATGTGCTGTTCGGTACCGTTGGTACGTAGTTCCATCGGTTGAATGACGTGAGGGTGTGAACCGATAATATGTGTTACGCCTTGTTGGAGCAACCAGTTGGCCAGTTCGCGTTGCTCACGGTTGGGAAGGGACTGATATTCCTCTCCCCAATGCATGCAGGCAATAATGGCATCCGGTTGGCGTGCCTTGGCACTTTGGATATCTTGCAGGATGGTATTCTTATCAATATAGTTTACGATATTGGGAGAGGTAGCCTTGATACCATTGGTGCCGTAAGTATAGTTGAGTAGGGCAATGCGAAAGCCGTTTCTGTTGATGAACAGGGGATAGCGTTGCCTGCGCTCCGACAGATTCTTGTAGGTGCCTGCGTAACGAATACCGGAGGAGTCAAGCAATTGTATGGTACGCTCCATTCCCTTTTTTCCACGGTCCAGACAGTGGTTGTTGGCTGTCAGTAAAATATCGAATCCGGCGTCCTTTATGGCCTGAAGATATTCATCGGGGGCGCTGAACATAGGATAGCCCCGATAGGGCCTGCCCCCCAATGTGACTTCCAGATTTCCTATGGCGAGGTCTGCCTGGGATATTTGCTCTTTTATGAGGGAGAAGCAGGAGGAGTAGTCATATTTTCCTTCAGATACATGTGCAGCGTCTATTTGTGCCTGGTGCTGCATCAGGTCGCCGACAAATAATAGCGTAATCCTTTCCTGCGAGGAAAGGGTTACGCTATACAGTAGGACAACAATGAAGACGGCGAGCGTTTTCATCGCCTTGTTATTGGTAGATTGCTTTCTTGCCGGCGAGCAATGTATTCTTCATAAGGGAAACGATGGTCATGGGACCTACGCCTCCCGGTACGGGGGTAATGAATGAACATTTGGGAGCTACTTCGTCGAATTTCACATCACCGGTCAACTTGAATCCGGATTTCTTGGAGGTATCGGGCACACGGGTAGTACCTACATCAATAACGACAGCGCCTTCCTTGACCATTTCCGCCTTAACAAAGTTCGGTTGTCCCAACGCAGCAATGATGATGTCCGCTTCCTGGCATTCCTTTACCAGGTCTTTGCTGCGGCTGTGGCATACGGTCACTGTGGCATCGCCGGGATAAGCCTTCTGCATCATCAGGGCAGCCATGGGTTTGCCGACAATGTTACTGCGTCCCAATACCACGCATTTCTTGCCTGAAGTCTCTATCTGATAGCGCTTCAGCAGTTCGAGGATACCGTTGGGAGTAGCGGATACATAGCAGGGAAGGCCAATGGACATCCGTCCCACGTTGATGGGATGAAAGCCGTCCACATCCTTGCGGTAGTCGATGGTTTCAATCACTTTCTGCTCGGAGATGTGCTTGGGCAAGGGAAGCTGTACGATGAAACCGTCCACATCCGCATCCTCGTTCAATTCGCGTACCTTGGCGAGCAGTTCCTTTTCGGTAACGTCTGCCTCGTAACGGATAAGTGAGGACTTGAATCCGCAAACTTCGCATGCTTTTACTTTGGCGGCAACGTAGGTTTCGCTACCTCCATCGTGTCCTACAAGAATGGCGGCCAGATGCGGGCGTTTACCCCCACGAGCCACTATCTCGGCTACTTCTGCTGCAATCTCTTGCTTTACTTGCTCTGAAATTGCTTTTCCATCAATCAGTGTCATAGGCTGTTATCTTATCTTTTAAGTTTCGGCATCATCTTACCCATCTTGCTGCCAGTGACCATCTTCATCATCTTGCGGGTCTGGTCAAACTGTTTCAGCAGGCGGTTTACTTCCTGAATATTCGTACCGCTACCTTTGGCAATGCGCTGGCGGCGTGAACCGTTCAGAATGGCCGGATTGCTGCGTTCTTCCGGAGTCATGGAGTAGATGATGGCTTCAATGCTCTTGAAGGCATTGTCGTCAATGTCTATATCCTTGATGGCTTTGCCTACGCCCGGTATCATGGAGGCAAGTTCCTTCAAGTTACCCATTTTCTTGATTTGTGCAATCTGGCTCAGGAAGTCGTTGAAGTCGAACTGGTTCTTGGCAATCTTCTTTTGCAGGCGTTTGGCTTCTTCCTCGTCATATTGTTCCTGTGCACGTTCCACCAAAGATACGATGTCACCCATACCGAGGATACGGTCGGCCATACGTGAGGGATGGAACTGGTCTATGGCATCCAGCTTTTCACCGGTACCTACAAACTTGATGGGCTTGTTTACCACCGAACGGATAGAAAGGGCGGCACCACCGCGGGTATCACCATCCAGTTTGGTCAATACTACACCATTGAAGTCGAGCCGTTCGTTGAATTCCTTAGCGGTGTTCACTGCATCCTGACCGGTCATTGAATCCACTACGAACAGAATCTCGTCCGGATTGATGGCCTTCTTGATGGCGGCAATCTCGTTCATCATCTCCTCATCCACTGCCAGACGACCGGCTGTATCGACAATTACAAGGTCGTAACCTTTGGCTTTGGCTTCTTGGATGGCATTTTGGGCAATGGCTACCGGATTTTTGCTGTCCGGTTCCGAGTACATCGGTACGTCAATCTGTTCAGCCAGTACACGCAACTGCTCGATAGCGGCAGGACGGTACACGTCACAAGCCACCAATAACGGCTTTTTGTTCTTCTTGCTCTTCAGCATGCGGGCCAGCTTTCCGGAGAAAGTTGTTTTACCGGAGCCTTGCAAACCGGACATTAGGATAATGGCAGGCTTGGAGTCGAGGTTTATTTCAGAAGTCTCGCCGCCCATGAGCTGGGTCAGTTCATCGTGTACGATTTTTACCATCAGCTGGCTGGGCTTAACGGCTGTCAGCACGTTTTGTCCCAAGGCTTTTTCCTTAACGGTATCGGTGAAGTTTTTGGCTACCTTATAGTTCACGTCGGCATCCAAAAGTGCCTTACGTACGTCTTTCAGGGTTTCCGCAACATTGATTTCGGTGATTTTGCCCTCACCTTTCAAAATTTTAAACGACCTTTCAAGTCTCTCGCTTAAATTATCGAACATAGTATCTAATTACAATTACTAAATTACAAATTACTCTTATTGAGGCGCAAAAGTACAAAAAATCCCTTTAACTGCCTTCTTTTGAAGCAGAATATTATTGAAGACTTGCAGCGGGATGGGCGAAAAGAATGGAAGTGCCGGTCAAGGCACTGATAATCATCTATATTATTCTGTTTTTTTTAGTTCTTTTTGCTTACTTTCTATTGATAATGTCTCTGGCGCAGGGTCCTTCGTGGTTGGGATATCCCGGTGCGTGGCTGCGCCATCTCTTGTCGGCTTCAACTTTCAGGCTTCGGTAGTCGTCCTGTGTGCGGCGGATGTAGTCGTCCAGCAGTGCCCGGTGCTCGGCCAGAATCTTTGAGTATTTGGGGTCATGGGCAAGGTTTCGTCTTTCTCCTTTATCCTTCAGCATATCATACAGTTCTTCCCCGTTGCCTTCCAGATAGTGTGTGTATTTGTATCTGGGACTGCGTATCATCCGTCCCGGGCTGACGGTCACTTCGTATTCACTGTGCCATTCGGAGGCTGCATAGGGGTGCTGTCTCTTTTGCTTCTCGCCTTTCAGGAAAGGGGCAAGGCTGATGCCGGGCTTGGAGGAAGGCACCGGAATGCCTGCCAGTTCACAGAGAGTGGGCAGCAGGTCGATAGTGGGTTGGGTCAGTAAATCTTCCACCGGTTTTTGACGGGGATGAATACCGGGACCGGCTATGATGAAGGGCACATTTGTCATTTCTTCGTAAAAGCTGACCTGCTTGGTTACCATGCGGTGTGACCCCATTCCGTCTCCGTGGTCTGCCAGTACAATGACAATTGTATTTTTGCCGGCGGGAGTGGAGTAGAGGGCTTCCAGTACACTCTCTATCTGTCTGGCCACTATCCGCGTGTAATGCTGGAAGGCGGCGACGTAGTGCCGGTAATTGTCCTCGTTCCAGTGGGCGGCTTGCATCATCCTCCGGTGGCTGCAGCAGATGTACTGAATGGGCAACGGAAGTTTTTCCCAGTCTTCCACTTCAAAGTTTTCGGGTAGTAGCGGGAGTGGGGTACTGATGGGGCTATCTATGTGCTCCCCTTTATTTTCGCCTACATATCCGCAGATATTGTGCGGGTTTTGGAAATCGGCTATGCAGATGAAAGGTTCTTGCGGCGGATTGCTGAGATAGGCCACGGCATCCTCGCAGGTTCCTACATCCAGAAAGCTGTCATTGTTGACGGGAAATTCGGGGTCGGTGAAGGGCTTGGCAACCGGTTCCTTGTGGCGGAATCCCCTTAGGGAACCCATGTCATGGGTTTTGCCAAAGTGGACGGCCTCATAACCGTTGGCGGTGAAGAGGCTTCCCAGGGTCGGAATGCTGTCGGGCAGCGGAGGATTGATGTGTTCGGCCGAGTTGGAACGTACATTGGTTTGATGCGGCATCAGTCCACTCCATAAGGCAGCGCGTGACGGTTGGCTGAGGGGGCATCCCACGTATGCGTTGGCAAATGTTACACCTTGGGAGGCAATTCGGTCTATAGGTGGAGTGCAGCTGGGGTCGGCACCGTATGCGCCTACTACCCGCTGGGTCAGATGGTCGCATTGGATAATAAGAAAATTGGGCGATTGCTGTGCCATTACCGGAAAGCTGCACAATGCCATTCCCATAAAAGAGTGAATCGTTTTCATCAGATTTGGATTTTATTTGTTCAAGGTTATTGTATGGTGGCAAATGTATGAAAAAACGGATATAAAAAAAGCTTCCACCTACGTTTATGAACGTAAATGGAAGCTTTTGTACAATATCTGTATGCAGTTGCTGTTAACTGTTCATGCTCATCAGGAATTCGTCGTTGTCTTTGGTCTTCTCCAGACGGTCTTTTACGAAGTCCATGGCTTCTATCGGATTCATGTCGGCAAGGTACTTGCGGAGAATCCACATGCGGTCCAGTGTCTGCTTGTCTTGCAGCAGGTCGTCGCGGCGGGTGCTGGAGGCAACGATGTTGACAGCCGGGAAGATACGCTTGTTGGACAAGTTGCGGTCGAGCTGCAACTCCATATTACCTGTACCCTTGAATTCTTCGAAGATAACCTCGTCCATCTTTGAGCCAGTGTCAATCAAGGCAGTGGCAAGGATGGTCAGTGAACCGCCGCCCTCGATGTTACGTGCTGCACCGAAGAAGCGTTTGGGCTTATGCAATGCGTTGGCATCCACACCACCGGAAAGCACTTTGCCGGAAGCCGGGGATACGGTGTTGTAGGCACGTGCCAGGCGGGTGATGGAGTCGAGGAAGATGACAACATCGTGTCCGCATTCCACCATGCGTTTTGCTTTTTCAAGGACGATGCCGGCAATCTTCACGTGGCGTTCTGCCGGTTCGTCGAAGGTAGAGGCGATTACTTCCGCATTGACGGTACGCGCCATGTCGGTAACTTCCTCCGGGCGTTCGTCGATGAGCAGCATAATCATGTAGACTTCCGGATGATTGGCGGCAATGGCGTTGGCTATGTCTTTCATCAAGATGGTCTTACCGGTTTTGGGCTGTGCCACAATCAAGGCACGCTGACCTTTGCCGATGGGGGAAAACAAGTCTACGACACGGGCCGACATAGAGTCGGAGTATCCGCCTTTGCAAAGCTTGAACTTCTCGTCCGGGAAGAGGGGGGTGAGGTGCTCGAACGGTACGCGGTCGCGTACGAAAGCCGGGTCACGTCCGTTTATTTTGGATACTTTTACCAGCGGGAAGTACTTTTCGCCTTCTTTCGGGGGACGGATTACGCCTTCTACCACATCACCGGTTTTCAGGCCGAACAATTTGATTTGTGATTGTGATACGTAAATATCGTCCGGTGAGGACAAATAGTTGTAATCGGAGGAACGGAGGAAGCCGTAGCCATCCTGCATGATTTCCAGTACACCGGTTCCGGTGAGGATGTCATCGAATTCGTACGTCTTCTCGCGTTCTATTACGGGTTTGCGTTCCGGAGCGGCGGGATAGTTCTCTCCGTTGTTATACGGTTGTGCAGGGCGCTGCTGCACGGGGCGCTGTTGGTTATAGCCACCGTTGCGGTTGTTATTGTTGTTGTTATTGTATGGGTTGTTGTTGTCGCGGGCGCGGAGGCGCGGGCGTTGTGGCTGTTGCGGTTCGGCTGGGGCAGCGGCAGGAGTGGGAGTGGGAGTGGCGGGAGTTTCTGCTTTGGTCGCTTCGAATTTGCCGATGAGTTCGGATGGCAATTCTATTTTTTCCGTAGGGAGGTCTTCAATGGGGATGAAGTCATCTGCCGCTTCGGCCAGGATAGGGCTTTCGTCCGGTACGATATTCTTTTCTGCTTTGGCTTCTGCCTGAGGTTCTGTTTTCGGAGCTTTAGCCTCGAAATTCAATTCCGGTTCGGCAACCTTCGGGGTTTCTGTTGCTTGGGGTGCAGCAGTCTCTTCCTTTACCTTGCGGGGGCGTCCCGGTTTGCGTTTGGGTACGGCGGCTTCTTTGGCTGGCGCCGGCGTTGCAGCTTCTATGGTCGGTTCTTGGGGTGCTTCCACAGTTTTGGGTTGTTCTTTCGCAGCCGGTGCTTCCTCTGTTTTGGCTTTGGTGAGGTCTCCGTTTTTATTGGCTGAGAACACTTTGTCGGCACCTTCCTTTTTTACGGTCTTTACAGTGACGCGCGAGCGTTTTTGCTTTTCCCCTTTACGCTCTTCCTTCAGCTTGTCGGCGGCAACTTTCTTGGTAGCGCCTGCGATAGCTTGTTCGTCAAGTATCTTGTAAACAAGTTCTTCTTTTTTGAGTGAGTCTGTTTTTTTTATACCCAGTTCTTGGGCAATAGTTTGTAGTTCCGACAAATTTTTGTCGTTCAGTTGAATGATGTTATACATACAGTATATATGTGAATGGTTTAAAATTTACTTTTATTGAAAGGCATAAGTGCACAGTTGCAGTTGTTGTAGGAAGCAACTTGGGCAAGTTTACCTTGTGATATATGATTTATATGGGATATTTATTATTGAACCGGAAATCTGATAAACAATTCTTGCCACAGCAAGAAGTCGCAGAATGTTTCAACGGTGCAAAGGTAATAAATATTTTTGGTTTCATAAACAAATCATCTTTTTTTTAAATTTAAAACTTTATCTTTGCTGTATTAACAACAACATGAAGGATTGGTTTATGAATATAGATGAAGTACAGTTGATAACTTTTTCACCTACTTGTACCTCTAAACAAGTGGGAGAGGCAATTGTTCACGGAACGGGAATTTCGTCTGTCTCCAAAGTGGACCTCACCTTGGAGGCGGCGGGTAAAAGGGAGGTACCTTCCCATGCTTTGGCGGTCATCACGGTGCCCGTATATGGCGGTCATGTGGCTCCTTTGGCATTGGAGCGGATGAAGGAGCTTCATGCTGACGGTGCACCTGCCGTGGTTGTGGTGGTTTACGGCAACCGGGCCTATGAGAAGGCTTTGGTGGAATTGGATGCTTTTGTCACGAAGTTGGGCTTCAAGGTAATTGCAGGCGCCACGTTTGTAGGCGAGCATTCTTATAGCAGTGAGAAATATCCGGTGGCGGCCGGACGTCCGGATGCGGACGACTTGGAGTATGCAAAGCTTTTTGGTGAAAAGATACGTGCTAAAATAGCAGCGGCCGAAGATATGGAGAAACTGTATGGGGTGGATGTGACCCGTATCCAGCGTCCGCGCCAGCCTTTCTTCCCGTTGCTCCGCTTTTTGCGCAGAGTCGTCAAGTTGCGTAAGAGTGGGGTGCCTATGCCCCGCACTCCGCAAGTAGATGCGGAACGTTGTACGCATTGCGGATATTGCGTGAAGCATTGTCCTGCAGGAGCCATTATAAAAGGAGACGAGTGTAATACGGTTGCAGAGAAATGCATCAAATGTTGTGCTTGTGTGAAAGGCTGTCCGCAGAAGGCGCGCACGTATGACACGCCGTTTGCCGTATTGCTTTCCGATTGCTTCAAGAAACAGAAGGAGGACAGAATCATTCTGTGATGGCTACTGGTCGATGGTTGATACGACCAACACTTTCCGGGTTTTTTCGTCTATTCTGAAACGGTTGTCCACCCGTTCTCCCACCAGCCAGATGATGTCATCTCCGCAGCAAAGCACCCATTGCCGTTCTTTGCGCAGAAGGGAGAACTTGCGGTCGGTCAGGTAGTCGCTTACCTTCTTCCGGCCTTTCATGCCGAAGGGCACGAAGCTGTCTCCCTGCCTGCAAAGGCGCAGTGATAGGGGATGCTGGAGTTTGTCGGCATCAAAGCAGGCGGTAGCTTTGTCGCGTGGAATCATGAAATCCGGTGCATAGGGATGCTCTTTCATTTCCAATAACGGCTTTACGGCTTCCTGTACGGGTTCTATCAACAACGAGCCGCGGTCTTTGATGACACGCCAGCCGGGGGTGGCAAAGACTTTGCCGGGCTGTCCGTCCAATGTCCGGCAGATGTCCCTTACTTGTGCGGCGTTGAATCCAAGCGGATGCAGAATTTCAAATAAGACCGTTTCCGGTGCCGCTTCTTGCCTCAGGGCGCCGATACTTATGCCTTCCGGTGTCTTGACTCGCAGTTTGGCTTCTTCTATACCTATATTATATATAGAGGCGGCATCGTCCAGATGCTCTGCCGTTTTGAGGATGCTTTCCTTGACGGAGGGGTTTATCTCCTGCATCATGGGAAGCAGGTTCAAGCGTATTTTGTTGCGGGTATATTCGTCCTGCAGATTGGTGCTGTCCGTCACGTAGGCTTGCCCGATACTTTCCAGATAACCGACGATTTCCTTTCTGTCCAGGCAGAGCAAGGGGCGGACTATATGTCCGTTTCGGGGGCGTATACCCCGCAATCCGTTGATGCCGGTACCGCGAATCAGATTGAGCAGCAATGTCTCTACACTGTCATCTTGATGGTGGGCGACGGCAATGACAGCTGCACTGCATGCTTCCCTTGTTTTTTCGAACCACGCGTAGCGCAATTCCCTTGCAGCCATTTCGATGGAGATATGCCGTTCCTTTGCTTCCTGCTCCGTGTTGAAGTGGACGGTGTGCAGCGTCACCCGGTGCTCCAGGCAGAGCTGGCGTACAAAGTGCTCGTCGCGGTCGGATTCCGCTCCGCGCAGATGGAAGTTGCAATGGGCGGCTTCGCATGTGTATCCCAGGCTGAGGAGCAGGCGCAGCAACGCCACGGAGTCCGCCCCGCCGCTCAGTGCCACAAGTATCTTGTCGTCCAGCGAGAAGAGCTTGTGGCGCTCGATGTATTGTACTACCTTCTGCATATTCAACTATAGAGTGGTGCAAAGATAGTGCAAACGATTTTTATTGCCATATCTGCAAGTATCTATTTTCAGAATCTCTATCGGCTAAGGTCGTATTTGCTAAAAGCTAATCTTACCACAGCTGTGTTTTATGCATACCACACCTTTGTTCTTTTCTTACCACAGCTGTGGTAAGAAAAGAACAAAGGTGTGGTGAAGTTACGATTTAGTATCTCTGGAAGTAGTGTTTTGCCTTCTGGGCATTATTGTTTAGTGTCTCTTATTTAAAAACATTCTAAATTATTTGTGCCTTGCGGACATAAGTATTATCTTTGCCCCCAAAATAGAAAAGAAAGGCAGAAAGACTATGCGTTTGTCCGAATTGAATACCGGTGAAAAAGGTGTAATCGTAAAAGTGCTGGGACACGGTGGTTTCCGCAAACGGATTGTGGAAATGGGATTTATTAAAGGTAAAACAGTGGAGGTCTTGCTGAATGCCCCACTACGCGACCCTATCAAATACAAAGTAATGGGATATGAGATTTCTCTTCGTCGGCAGGAGGCTGAGATGATAGAGATTATCAGTGAGCAGGAAGCTAAGGAGCAGGCTGTGCAGCCCGATTACCACGAGGGGTTGGGCGAAAACATGCATCTGGGCGAAGATGAGCTGAAGCAACTGGCCCTCGGCAAACGCCGCACCATAAATGTGGCTTTGGTGGGAAATCCCAACTGTGGTAAAACTTCTCTTTTCAACATCGCTTCCGGTTCGCACGAGCATGTGGGCAATTACAGTGGCGTTACGGTAGATGCCAAGGAGGGGTATTTTGATTTCCAAGGTTACCACTTCCGTATTGTCGACCTTCCCGGAACCTATTCCCTCTCGGCCTACTCCCCTGAAGAAATCTATGTCCGCCGGCACATTATCAATGAAACGCCGGATATCATTATCAATGTTGTGGACTCTTCCAACCTGGAACGCAATCTCTATCTCACCACCCAGCTGATTGACATGAACGTGCGCATGGTGATTGCACTGAACATGTACGATGAGCTGGAAGCCAGTGGAAACACGCTGGACTATGTAAAGCTCAGCCAGTTGTTCGGAGTTCCGATGTTGCCTACGGTCAGCCGTAGCGGAAAAGGCATTGAACAGCTGTTCCATGTGATTATCAATATTTACGAAGGCGGCGACTTCCTCGACCATAAGGGCAGGATGCGCAGCGAGATATTGAGTGACCTTCGCAGCTGGCATCAGGAGTATGTTCCCGACCATGACTTCGGCAGCCATAAAGAAGAGATAGAACAGCCGCGTGGCTTCTACCGTCATATCCATATCAATCACGGTCCCGAGCTGGAACGTAGCATTGAGGAGGTGAAGCGCGTCATCAGCGTCAATGAGAACATCCGCCACAAATATTCCACGCGTTTCCTTGCCATCAAGTTGCTGGAGAACGACGAAGACTTGAAAAAGATTGTGGAGGAGTTGCCCAATGGAAAGGAGATTCTTGCTGTCCGCGACCGGGAAGAGGCACGGATTGCCGAGGTGGTGAACGAGGAGAGCGAGCAGGCCATCACCGATGCCAAGTATGGTTTTATAGCCGGTGCCCTGCGCGAGACCTATGTGGACAATCATCAGGATACGTCGCGGACCACTCAAATCATAGACTCAATCGTTACCCACCGCGTATGGGGCTATCCCATTTTTTTCCTTTTCCTTTATCTGATGTTCGAAGGAACCTTTGTGCTGGGCGACTATCCTATGCAGGGGATTGAATGGCTGGTAGGCGAATTGGGCGACCTGATACGCGACAACATGTCCGAAGGACCGCTGAAGGATCTTCTGGTGGATGGCATTGTCGGAGGTGTGGGAGGCGTCATTGTATTCCTGCCGAATATTCTGTTGCTCTATTTCTTCATTTCCTTGATGGAAGACTCGGGCTATATGGCACGTGCCGCTTTCATTATGGATAAGATTATGCATAAAATGGGGCTGCATGGAAAGTCTTTCATTCCGCTGATTATGGGCTTTGGGTGTAATGTGCCCGCCATTATGGCTTCGCGTACCATTGAGAACCGCAAGAGCCGTCTGGTGACGATGCTCATCAATCCGCTGATGTCGTGCAGCGCTCGTCTACCCATCTATTTATTGCTGGTAGGCGCCTTCTTCCCGAACAATGCGAGCTTTGTGCTGTTAGTAATCTATGCCATCGGCATTCTGTTGGCAGTGGTCATGGCACGTCTTTTCTGCCGCTTTCTGGTGAAAGGAGACGATACGCCGTTTGTCATGGAGCTGCCGCCTTATCGTATGCCGACGTCCAAGGCCATCTTCCGCCATACGTGGGAGAAGGGGGCGCAGTATCTCCGCAAGATGGGAGGCATCATTATGGTGGCATCCATCGTTATCTGGGCATTGGGATATTATCCCAACCACGATGAATATGAAAGTGTGACGGAACAGCAGGAGAATTCCTACATCGGCCGGATTGGTAAAGCCATGGAACCGGTCATCGAACCGTTGGGATTCGACTGGAAGCTGGGCATCGGCATCCTTTCCGGCGTGGGCGCCAAGGAGCTGGTGGTAAGCACGCTCGGAGTGCTTTATGCCGACGATGCCGAGGCAGATGCCGTAAGCTTGGGTGAACGCATTCCGATAACGCCCCTGGTGGCTTTCGGTTACATGGTGTTTGTGCTGATTTATTTTCCGTGCATCGCCACGTTGGCAGCCATTAAAGGGGAGTCGGGCAGTTGGAAGTGGGCCGTGTTTGCGGGGCTTTATACTACTGCGCTGGCCTGGCTGATGTCTTTCGCAATTTATCAGATAGGAGGTCTGTTTTTATGATGAATAGTTGGCAGGAGTGGGTAGTAGCCTTATTGTTGTTGCTCTGCGCTGTGCGGATTGGCATGAGTATTTATTCTTTTTCTCATCGGGTCAAAGAAAATGGTAATCCGTGTGATAGTTGTGCAAGTGGCTGTGAACTAAAGAATTTGTATGATAAGAAGCGTGCGGAGTGCAGTGGAGTGACGAAAAAAAAGAAGAAAAGTTGTTGCGGATAGTTGGTAGTTTCAAAAAAAGTGCTACCTTTGCATCCGCAAACGAGAAATAAAGAGTTCTTGTAAGAACCGGTACCTTGGATGAGTGGCTTAGTCAGCGGTCTGCAAAACCGTGTACGGCAGTTCGAATCTGCCAGGTACCTCGAAGAATAAAACTCCGAAACTGCTTTTTAAAAGTGTTTCGGAGTTTTTTGTTATAGGGAATTGTTTGCCCATTCTATAAAATATCATTCGCTGAATAGTTACAGCTTACTTATTAAAGATTGAATAAAATGAAAAAAGTTGGATTTCTGATTTTCTGTCTGTTTGCTATGTGCAGCATGGCAGGCAAGGCGCAGGATGTAGTGGCGGACAGTACCGGCTACATCGTTAAGGTAGGGGAGATGGCTCCAGATTTTACAGTGAAGCTGACGGATGGGAAAAGCATTACCCTTTCGGGACTTCGTGGGAAGGTGGTCATGTTGCAGTTTACCGCGAGCTGGTGTGGGGTATGCCGTAAGGAGATGCCTTTCATTGAGAAGGATATATGGCTGAAGCATAAGTCGAATCCGGATTTTATGCTGATTGGCATCGACCGTGACGAGCCGTTGGAGAAAGTGATTGCTTTTGGTAAGTCAACCGGAGTGACCTATCCTTTGGGTCTGGACCCGGGAGCGGATATATTTGCGAAGTATGCGCTTCGCAAGGCAGGTATCACACGCAATGTCCTGATTGATAAGGAAGGGCGTATTGTGAAGCTGACACGTTTGTATAACCCTGAAGAATTTGCTTCTCTGGTGAAGGAGATTGACGGAATGCTTTCTGAATAGCAGGCATAGGCAAGATATAAAAAAACGAAGTGCCCCCTAAAAGTTTTTGTCTAACCTTTAGGGGGCACTTCATTTTATGCTTGTCGGGACAGTTTGGCAAGATAGTCATAATGTGTACCCTCTTTCACCAGTTCTGCTTTGAAGCCGTTTTCGGCAGCATAGAGGCTCAGGGTCTGGAAGTCGATGTAGAGCCAGTCAAAGGAGTCGCCTTTGACATTCTTGTATTGCATCTGGAAGTCTACCTCTCCGTAGTAATCACCGGCAAGGTCGATAACAATACTGCCATCTTCCTCTTCGAACAGATAGCTCAGGTTGCTGGAATCCATTAAAACACAGCCTCCAGGCCGGAGCAGCAGCTTCATCTTCCGGAAAAAATCAGGCAGATTCTCCAACTTTCCGATAATGCCGGAACCGTTCATCAGCATCAGGATAGTATCGTATTCATCGGCAAACTGTTCATTGAACAGATTGGTTTGTGACACGCTACGCACACCTCGCTGCTTCATCACCTCCACGGAAAGCGGGGAAATGTCGATGGCATGGACCTCTTTTCCGGCTTCTTGCAGGGCAAGGCTATGGCAACCGCTGCCGGCACCCACATCCAGAATCTTTCCGGTTGCCATTTGCAGAGCAGTACGCTCCAGCAAGGGCATTTGCTTTTCTGTGCGGAACAGCTCTTCGACGGGAATTTCGTCCTCATCGAATTGTGAAGAGAACACGCGTAGGCGGTCGGCTTTATGCCGTTTGAAGTAATCGGCTATGGCTGCGCCCATCGGGTCCTTGTCGGCAGGCAATAAGGCTGTATTTATCATTTCTTATGTCTGTTAGCGCGTTTGCGGCGGATTTCTGCTTTCATTTTGGCTGAGGCGGAACCGTGTTGCCCGGTAATGTAGGTTTTCTTCTTGGCTTTGGTCTTTATCTTGTTTTCTTCTTTAGGTTTGTCCTTTTTGCCTTTGAAGACAATACCACCCATCATCGCTTCTTCTATACTCATATATTTCGTTGTTTTAATAAAGTAGAATATCATTTCTCCGGCAGTACCTCAATCCAATAGTCATCCGGGTCATTGATAAAGTACAGTCCCATTGCTGTGTTTTCGAAGCATACCCATCCGTTTTCCTTATGGTATTGGCGTATGGCGTCGTAATCGCCGGATACGCGGAAGCAGAGGTGGCTCTCGTTCTCTCCTAATTCGTAGGCTTGTGGGTGCTCCTTCAAGCAGGTCAGTTCCAGCAGGAAGCCGGTACTGCCGTCGGTCAGATAGACCAGAGTGAAAGAGCCGTCGGACGACTCTTTCCTATGATGTTCTTTCAGGCCCAGTGCCTTTTCGTAGAATGCGATGCTACGTTCCAGGTTGGTGACATTGATATTAAAATGGTCGAATTTACTTTTTATTTCCATTTGTTTATTTCTGATTTGATTATTTACAATTTACAGTCTGCGTGTGCGGTCATTTGACCATTGCTTTCAGAATTTCGCCTACATACGTGCGTGGCATACCTTCCATCGTTGCCGGTGAAGGCAGCTTCTTACATTCCAGAATGACCGTAGGCTCTGTCTGTCCCGTAGGATAGAAACGGATGGTATAGCTTTCTGCTTTTTCCATTTGTTCATACGGCTGGTCGGGCGACAGTATGCTGAATACAACTGGTTTGCCGTTGACTTTGCCCAAAGAACCTCCGGAGTTTGCTGTCATCATGGTCATGTTGAAAGGCTCTTGGCCGATGACGATAACCAATTTGCCTGCTCCGGTCTGGATGGCATCGGCTGATAATTGCTCGGG
Organism: Bacteroides sp. AF29-11; assembly: GCF_003602895.1. Taxonomy (NCBI): domain Bacteria; kingdom Pseudomonadati; phylum Bacteroidota; class Bacteroidia; order Bacteroidales; family Bacteroidaceae; genus Bacteroides; species Bacteroides sp. AF29-11. The sequence goes on along the minus strand of NZ_QTLY01000005.1, from coordinate 205,310 downwards.
GGCTATGGTCGTATATTCTTGTTGCTGGCTCTTTTGGGCAGGAACCAGTGCGGCAGGTTTCTTGACTTGGGGCACTTCGATGACTTGGGCATTTCCCACGATGCCTTCGGATGCCTTTTCAGTAGCCTGGGCGGGTTCCACGGTAACTTGTTTCTTCGGGGTGATTACCGTCGGACCGGAATTGACGACAGCCTTCACCTCTTTCTTTTCTTCCTTCTTTTCTTCTACCGGAGCTTTGGCAGTGGTGGCGCTCAATGCTTCTGCTGCTCCCAGGCAAAGGTCATCAACGAAGTCTACGGTTTTTCTGCGCCACTTGGCAAGTCCGCGTACCAGTTTGGTCTTCGCCTTGTTCAAGGCATACTTGTCTACAATCCACTCCTCGGCGGTATATTTTTCTTTTCCTTCGCGGTAGTTAAACCGTATCTTTTCTACTTCGAGCACGCTCTTTTCGGGTTGGCAGGTCACAGTCAGCTGGTAAAGGATTTTGGTACGGTCTAATGACAGAGCCGTAGAACTGAATACAATCCATTCATCCCCGATACCTACAATTTGTCCTTTCTCTTTGTCTGAGAATACTACACGGCTGGTATTTTCATTCTCTTTCAGACGGGCATCCATCCAGCCGAGCAGACGTTCGTAGATTTCATCCTGAGACATGCCGGGGATGCTGAATTCTTTGGTGAATACCACTTTGCCGTCCACCTCGGGAACAGCACCGGCCAGATATTTACTGTCGTCCTTATCCTGCGCCTGCAGCATGGCCGGCAAACAAAGGCAAAACAGTGTAAAAAGAAGTTGTGTCAAATTTTTCATAATAGTATGTGTTTTAATTATTAATTTACGAATTATGGGCTACAAGTTGGGGAGTTCGAAACTTTCACCACGGTGTGCAATGCTCAGAAAGCGGCATCCCTTGCTCTCGGCAAACTGCCGGAAGGCGTTGCCTCCCTGATAATCTTCGCTGAAGTGCATCGGTACAAATATAGTGATTTTTATTCGTTCCACGAATTGTTCTGCTCCACGCATATAATCTTTTCCGATACGGCTGTCCACCGGAAACATGGCTACATCTACGGCAGGTGCAGTTTGCTGCAGCTCTCTCACTTCGGCCAGAAAGTCACCTTCGGCCTTGCGTATTTCCTGCGGAGTAGATTCCTCGCTCCAGTGCCAGTTGTTCAGGTCACCGGCATGGAACAGCCGTCTGCCCTGCAGGTCTATCAGGAAGGAGATACCCACATCGGTAGAACCGAAGGCCTGGATACGGATATGTTCGTCTTCGTAGGTGTCGCCCTTATTGATGTAGGTGGCATCTTCCGCTGAAGCGCGGCGGTGCTTCAGGATGTCTTTGGAGAATATGTAGCGGATGTCGGGCCGCAGTTTTTTCCATGAAAGAACTTCGCGATTGAAGTGGTCGGGATGGAAATGCGAGCATAGTACGTAGAGTACGCCCGGCTTTTCCAAGAGATAGTCGTGCACGATACCTTTATTGAAAACCTCTTCCGAGGAATCTTTATAGTAATCGATAATGACCGTCACTCCGTCCGCTTCAATCGCGAAGCCGCTATGGTAGATGTAATCAAGTTTCATTTACGGATTGAATTATAGCGCAATATTACAAAAAACGCTACACAAACTTCCGGTTTAAGCTGTTATTTTATGCAAAAGCACGCTACATCGGTACTTCTATGAAGAGAATGTGAGAGTCTTTCAATGTTTCCAGCTCAAAACTGCCGGTTTCGTATACTCCCATTCCGTCACGGCGTGAGAGTATTGTGCCGTCCACTTTGACTTCACCTTCCATTACGAAGATGTATGCACCGGAATGCGATTGGTGCATGTGGTAGTCAATCTTCTTTCCGGCTTCTATTTCACCGATAGAGAACCAGGTCTGTTGTAGCAGTCTGGCAGGAGCATCGCCGTCAGGGGATACTATTAGTGCCATTTCATTTTTGCGCAGGAGTGGACGTACGTCGAAGTCCTGGTATGCGGGTGGTGTGTTCAGCTTTTCGGGCATCACCCAGATTTGCAGGAATTCTACCGCTTCAGTGTCACTGCCGTTCATTTCGCTGTGGTAGATGCCGGTGCCGGCGCTCATGGTTTGTATATCTCCCGGAATGATGATGCGGCTGTTCTGATGATTGTCCCCATGTTTCAGTTTCCCTTTCAGGGGAATGGAGATGATTTCCATATTTTTATGAGGATGTGTGCCGAAGCCCTTTCCCGGAGCCACACGGTCGTCGTTCAGTACACGCAAGGCGCCGAAATTCATCCGGCGGGGATTGTAATACTCGTCGAAACTGAAGGTGTGGTGGCTGTCAAGCCAATCATATAGGGAATGACCTCTGCTGTCTGATTTGTCTATAACTTTTTTCATAATTTATTCCTTTTCTTAAAATGGTTTATGTACTAGTAACGCTTTGGAAAGCTATAAAGTTTAAAAACCGATGTCTAAGAATTTATAAATGAGTGGGGACTATGCCTTGACCTCGTTCTCCAGTGGCTTATGGTTCATAAAATCTTTGATGTTCTGCAAGGTTGTCGAAGCAATGTTTGCCAGTGCCTCGCGTGTGAAAAAGGCCTGGTGCGAAGTGACGATGACATTATTGAAGGACAGTAGCCGCGCCAGGGTATCGTCATCAATGATTTTGTCCGATTGGTCTTCATAGAAGTATTCGCTTTCCTCTTCGTACACATCCAGGCCGGCAGAGCCGATTTTCTTGTTTTTTAGTCCTTCAATCAGGGCGTTGGTATGGATGAGTTGTCCACGTCCGGTATTGATAATCATTACTCCGTCCTTCATTTTACTGATGGAATAGTCGTTGATGAGATATTTGGTCTGTTCAGTCAGCGGGCAGTGCAGGGAGATGATATCCGAATTGTGATATAGCTCATCCAGGCTGGTATATACCACTTGATGTTCACGGGCGAAATTATAGTCGGGATAGAGGTCGTAGGCAAGAATATTCATGCCGAATCCACGCAGGATACATATCAGTTTCTTGGCTATTTTTCCCGTGCCGATGATGCCTGCAGTTTTTCCGTACATGTCGAAGCCCAGAAGTCCGTGCAGCGAGAAGTTTCCGTCTCGTGTCCGCCAGGTGGCACGTGGAATTTTACGGTTGAGGGATAACATCAGGGCAACGGTATATTCTGCTACGGCATAAGGGGAGTAAGCTGGGACACGCACTACGGTAATGCCACGGTCGGCAGCTGCCTTTAAATCTACATTGTTGTAGCCGGCGCAGCGCAACGCCAATAATTTCACGCCGTTGTCTGCCATCAGACGGATAACTTCGGTATCGGCCGTGTCGTTCACGAAAATACAGACTGCATCTACTCCTTGGGTTAAAATAACGTTGTGCTTGTTAAGATGCCCTTTATAGTAGCGGAGCTCAAAACCATATTCCTTGTTTTTTTCGTTGAAAGACGCTTCATCATAAGGTTTGCTGCCAAAAAATGCGATAGTGTATGCCATGGGATTTGTTGTTTTTTAAAATGTTACATAATTATAGGGAGATAACAAGTGGAAAGTTGATATGGTTCAGTGGCCGGAAGGATTCATAAAATGATAATTATTTCTATTTGTTTCATCAGAAACTATTTGGTATTTCAATTAAAGTTCTATATTAGGATAACTTTATGCACAAAATTCTTTTTCATGTGCAATATTATTGTACCTTTGCGCCCGAAAACAATTAAAAAAGATTTAGATGAGAAAATTTTCGTTGATTGGCATTGCGATGTTAATCGTTTCAATTCCAACTTTTGCGGGTGGTATCCTAACAAATACAAATCAGCATGTATCTTTTCTTAGAATGTTAGCGCGTGGTGCTTCCATTGATATTGACGGTGTCTATTCTAATCCGGCCGGTTTGGCCTTCTTGCCGGAAGATGGTCTCTATTTGTCTTTGAATGGACAAAGTGCTTATCAGACCCGTAACATAAAAGCGACATTTCCCTTGTTTATTGAAGATGGGAATACACGTTATTATAAAGGAAAAGCTTCTGCTCCTTTCATTCCTAGTTTTCAAGGTGCATATAAAAAAGGAGACTGGACTATTTCCGGTAGCTTTGCTGTTGTAGGTGGTGGCGGTAAGGCATCGTTTGATGATGGTTTGGGTATGTTCGATTCAATGGTGATGGGACAAGTCCATACTATTTCGGGTGGTCAAATCACTCCCAATATGTATTCTATCAATAGTGCAATGGATGGAAGCCAGTTTATTTATGGTGTGCAATTGGGGTTGTCGTATCAAGTTAATGATTGGTTAGGTGTGTTTGCCGGTGGACGTATGAATTATTTTACCGGTGGGTATGAAGGATTTCTGACTGCAACAGCACACAGTAATATTCCTACTTATGGTGGCATGGAATTGGTTGGTATCGATTTAGACTGCGACCAGACCGGCTGGGGATTGACCCCTATCTTGGGAGCTGATGTGAAGTTGGGCAAATGGAATATTGGGTTGAAGTACGAGTTTATGACAAGTCTTAATCTCGAAAATAAAACCAAAAAAGCTGAAGTGCGTGCAATGGGAACTGCTATGGGAGATGAAGGGAATCCTTTGGCTGACTATAAGGATGGTGTGAATACTCCGAGTGATATCCCTGCATTATTGACTGCAGCTGTTGGTTATGAATTCCTTCCTACGCTTCGTGCAACGCTGGAATATCACCATTTTTTTGATAAAGCGGCAGGGATGGCCAATGATAAGCAGAAAGCGTTGAAGCATGGCACACATGAAATTTTGATTGGTGCAGAATGGGATATAGCTAAACAGCTGACCATCAGTGGTGGTTATCAGCGTACAGATTATGGCTTGGCTGATGATTTTCAGAGTGATATAAGTTTTTCATGTGACTCTTATTCACTGGGGTTTGGTGCTGCCATCAAAATGACAAAGCATTTGACTATGAATATAGCCTATTTTTGGACAAACTATGATGATTATACAAAGAAGATAAGTGAAACCACCAAGAATGTTTATAGCCGTACTAATAAAGTGTTTGGTCTTGGTGTTGACTATAAGTTCTGATTTCACAATCCTACCTTTATATATTAAGAAGCCGTCTCAAATATCGATTTGAGGCGGCTTCTTTCTTATTTTATATTGGATTAGAAAGAATACTGTACAAGCAGGTTCATACGGTTGGCATGGTTGGTGGAATTGTCGAAGTTGGTGCGCCAGCCACGCAGATATTCAGCGCCTACCTGCATGTTCGGGGTTACGTTCCAGAATACGTTGGCTACGAAATACTGTCCGTAGCGGTAGGTACTTGGCAGGTCGTTGGGATAACCGTCTTCAGAGTAAAGGCGGGACATGCTGTAAGTGCTTGAAAGGAATACCTTTGGAGAAATGTTATATTGTAGACCTGCATACCAGCCCAGCATGGGCAATGCCTGCATTTTGCCTTCCTTTTCGGGATTGGGGACAATATCGACGTTCAGATTACTGATGTCATTCAGGTATTGCCCGATACCTTTACCATAGTTGATTTGTCCGAATGCCTGCCATTTTTTACCGAGGTTAAAGGTCGTTGAGGCTTGTACACCGTATCCGGTGACGCTGGAAGCCTTGTCCCTTTCCGTGCTGGTATATGTCATGCTGCGGATGATACCTCCTACACGCAGATGACTGCTGCTGTTCCAACTGTATTGTGCCGAAGCTGTGAAGTCCGGCATGCGTTGCTGGGCAATTTCGAATTGGCTGCTTGTTGTGCCGTCAACGGCAGGCGCCTCGATGGAAGCTTGGAAACGAAAGTCTTTCAGCCCTTTATAAGTATATGACAATTGTGTAGCGCGGTAGAACGTGGCACCGTTGGGCCCCTGGAAGTCAATGGTGGAGGGGAGGGCGCCTAAGTCCATGAAACCGCCGTAAGTATATCCCACCGTTATATTTCGGAATGACATATAAGCATTCCGTAGCTGGAATGTTTTGTCTCCTCCTCGGAAATTTCCGGCTGTATAGACTGTGAAGTCACCCAATAGCCGGGTGTGTCCGACTAATTTCAGAAAGATAGTGGCCGTACTGGCATCCATTTGAAATTGATTTTTGATTTTACTAATGCTTGGAATGTTGGCAGGAACAAAGTCAATATCATCCACAATACCTCCAAAATCATACTCGCCGGTGGCACGGACATACCCTCCGATACCCAGGGCGAATTTGCCTTGTTTGTCCATCAATAGGAAGCGGGGAGCTTTCGGGTCATGGATGTAAGGCAATTGTGACTCATTCATGATGCGGATAATCTCGTCGCCCGCTTTGTCGATGGTAACTATGACAATGCCGTTGGGGGCTTCGTCATCGATGATCTCTTTTTTTTGTGCATGGATAGTGGACAAGGGAAGTCCGGCTACGCACAACAGAAACATTGCTTTTAAGATTGTTTTCATTTAAGTTAGGTTTTGATGAATGTGCTTTCAACAACTTAAATGAAAAAAGGTTTTGTAGTCTTGGAGGAAGAAAGGAGGTTATTCCGTCAGTATTCTTGCCTTGAATGAAGATCGTATGCAAAATTACCCTTACCCTAATTTCCGGAATAACCTCCTGAGGATGTGTGTTAAGTTACTTATTTTTTCATGACGGCATTCCATAGCGCTTTGCGTAGGGTTCCCATGGTGTCGTCACCTTCATAATCCCAGAACATCATGCCTTTCATGCCGTTTTTTAATATCCATTCACCTTTGGCGGCAATACTGCGGGGATTGTCGTAGCCACAGTAGAAACTGCCGTTTTTGGTGACATAGGGGACATTGCCTTCGGCATCCCAATTATCGATGACATAGCCGTCGTCTTTGCTCAAGTTGAGAATATCCCGATAATTGATACTGCCGCCGGAATTGAAATCTGCCCTTCCATAGAATGGAATCCCCAATACTAATTTGTTGGCAGCTACACCTGCATTCAGGTATTCGTCTACGGAACGCTGGCAGTCCCAGTAATTACTAGGCTTGTTCAATGCTGATTGATGCTGGGGGGCACCAACCAGATCATAGGCCATGATATTGACGAAATCTACATACGGGTCTACAGCCTTTACATCAATATATTTGTAGCCTTCGCCTTGGGGACGCTTGTCCATGCAATAACCTGCATAGGTCAATAGGGTGGACTGCCCCAACGCTGCACGCAGGTCTTTCATCAATAGGGTGAAGTTTTCCACATCTACCAACTCGTCATAGGCATTGCTGCCGAAGGTCATACCGGGAAATTCCCAGTCAATGTCAATACCGTCTATGCCCTCACTCGAAACAAAGGCTTTGCAGTCTTGTGCGAATTGCTTGCGCATTTCCGGACTCTTCGCCAGGGCGGAGAAACCTCCGTCCTGGGAATTGTCAGTATTGGAAACGCTATTGGTAAAAGAGAGTAATATCTTCACATGTGGATACTGGCTCTTTATTTTCTTTACCTTATCAAAACGGGATTTATCACCTTGCAGGCCAAACTTTTCATAAATTCCGTTTTTAACATATAATTCTGCAAAAGCGTAGTTTATGTGGGTCAGGTATTTGGCATCGGGTATGGATGTGCCATAATAAGTGACGTAGCCCAATGCAACCCGGCCTGCAACCTGCTCGGCCATTTCGGTCTCGTTGTCTTCATTTCCCGGAGCTGGCAGTCCGGGCATGTAGTCGTCATTGTGACATGCGGCTACTAGAAAGACAGTAGCTATTATAAATAGCAGTTTCCTTTTCATAGAGAGTGCATATTATTCAGAATCGGTTTCTGCTTCAGTCTTGAAATAAGCATACCAGCCGCTGTCGTCCCAATCCACACCACCGCTATACTTGCCGGGATGATAGATTGTGATATAGTTCTCATCCAGTGTCAGCAGCCAAAATTTGTTGCTGCCTACGCTTTGTCCGTTGTCGTCATAATTTCCTCCGATGGTGGGGATACTTGTTATCAGTTCACCCAGTACTCCGTCTTCCGGTTTTTCGTGTGTGAAGGAGAAAGTACCTTCTGCCTTCAGGTTTCCGCTGGCATCATAGGTTTTCATCTTGTTTCCGTCGAATTCGAATACCATGGACTGGTCTCCCGCTTCGGCGGCAGTGACATTGGCCCACCAGGCAAAATTTGATTCGGGAGTATAGCCTGCACTGGTATATTTCCAGCCTCCATGAGCCCCCATATTGCAGACGGAACCCCAGCTGACTTCACGGAATTTCCAGGTCTTCTTGGCAGATTTGTCACTCTTGTCGGTTGCACCGGTGAAGTAAGTGGACCAATCGTCGAATACATTGGTCACAGTCACTACAACCGGATCTGTCTTGATAATCTGATTGGCGGAAATGCCCATATAGTAGATGGAATAGTCCGCATTGGACTCCATGATGACCGTAGCGTTGTCCGTGACCAGAGTCTTACTTTGTTTACTTCCTTCGCCCCCCCATTCTATGTGCCATGAACCGCCAATGTCCGGGCGGGAGTTTTTCAGGGCTATATACTGGTCGCCTTCCACTACTCCGTCTTGGTTGGGGAAGGGTTGGGTAATGGATATGGCGGCTTGTAATGCCTCTTTGGTTATGGGTGTACCGGCATCAGTCACATATTTGTCTCGCAAGTCTTCGTCTTCGATAGGATCGCATGCAGTAACGATGAAGGCTGAAGCAAGCATTGCTATCAATATTTTTGTTACTTTCATATTGTCTTTATTTATAGGTTAATACTCTTACATATTGTTCCAATCCGAGAACTGGGCAGATGCATCCCAGCCTGGATTCTGCTCAAGGACTCCATTGGAGATGTCGATTTCGTCTTGCGGAATGGGCCAGTAGCCTTGGGTTGCTTGTAGGCGTTTCTTATAGTCGAATTTTACCATCGGTACCACCGTAGCGGCATTTATTATATTGAACCCGGTCTGTTTGTTGAGTATGTCACCGGCTTCCTCAAGCGAAGGACCCGACCAGCGAAGGATATCCCACCAGCGGATGGACTCGAATGCAAGTTCCCAGCGGCGTTCCTGCTTGATGGCTTCCAGGGAGTAGGCCACCGGAGCCAAGTGGGAGCGGGCACGTACCTTGTTCAGACCCGTAGCGTCTTGTTTCAGCTCGGACTGCATGAGCAGGACGTCGGCAAAACGGATATGAATCAAGTCGGCAATTTGGAGTAGCTGTTGGGATGTCTGCGAAGATATTCCGGGGAACATCTGCTTGCCGAAAGGTTCGATTTTGCCTTCATTGTAGGAATTGATATTGATGTATTTTTTCTGGAAATAGCCGGTTTGTTCATAGTAACGATAGGATACGGTATATTCCGGTTCACCCTCGTCCATGGTGCAGTCCATCAGCACATTGCCGGCAACATTCGGATCAAGTGCTTTGTACGACCATATGGAACCGGTCAGACGGGGATCCTCCTTGTAACCGTCCGTATAGGTCTGCTTGGCGGCCCAGTCTTTCCATTCGTTGACCATAGCCGGAGATACGGGGCCAGCTCCCCAACCGGTGCCGAAGGGATAACTGTCTTTGTTGGAATAGTTGTCGGCAGACGGTGAATAGAATTGCGCGCATGTGTTGGAGAACCAGGTATAGGTCCAGTCGGATTTCAGGTTATGCTTGTTGGCGAATAAAGTTTCGTCGGAACTGTTTCCTTCCCATTTCAGGTTATGGTTGATAACGTATTGGTAACGGAACCCTTCGGTATTGTCTTCGGTAGCATCGTTGGTGTAGGCCCAGATGTTGCGTTGGTCGGACACCAGTTTATGACCGGAGTTGTTTACACAGTCATCTATCCAAGAGATGACCTCCTCTTTGGTAGTTCCGTTGGGAAGCTCGGTTTTTTCGTAGCGTCCGGTATAGAAAAGGAATACACGTGCCATCATGGCTTCGGCAGCATATTTTGTAGCGTGTCCGGTCATGTCTGAGCCTTTCGGATAAATCTTTGCCGGCATCATTTCGATAGCGTTTTTCAAGTCGGCTGCAATCTGGGCGTAGATTTCGTCTACGGATGCACGCGGCAGGTTGGTACTTTCCAGTGTGGTGCGTAAAGGAACTCCGCCAAAGACTTGTGCCAGCTCATAATAAGCCATGGCACGCAGGAAGTAGGACTCACCGAAAAGTCGGTTACGTTCGCTCTCGCTGGACCATGATTTCACATTCTCCATTGTGTTGATGGCATTGTTGGCACGGTTGATAAGGGTGTAGCAACGGTCCCAGATGCCGGCAAATGTATTCAGATTGCCACTGTACATAAGGAAGTTGGTGGCACAGTTGTTGGAGTAGGAGAGGTTGCCTCCCAGACAGTCGTCACCTGCCAACTGGGCAATGTAATACTGGGAAGAGGTTTCAGGACTTTCAAACAACAGATGGGCGTATATGGCCGTCACCATCTCTTGGGCATCCTTTTCTGTCTCCGGGAAGTTGGCGGTTGTCTTTTCGGTCAGAAGTTCCGAATCGAGGAAGTTTTCGCATCCTGAAAGAAGAATCAGTATTGCTGATGCTATGAATAATATCTTTTTCATAATTTCTTCGGTTAATTAGAATTTTACATTTAAGCCTATCATATAGGTACGTGCACTGGGGTAGTAGCCCAGGTCGATGCCTGATGCCCAACCATAATCGTCGCCGCCGTAACCGATTTCCGGGTCCATACCGGAATAGCCGGTGAAGGTAAAGAGGTTCTGTGCGGTCAGATATAGGCGCAGCTGTTGTACCGGTAACTTCTTGAATGCTTTCTTGAAGTCGAATCCCACAGTGATGTTCTTTATCTTGAGATAGTCTCCATCTTCGATATAAATGTCTGATACTCTGTTCCAGTTGGAGCTGGAAGCGCTGGACAGTCTCGGGAACTTGTCGGACGTACCTTCGCCGTGCCAGCGTTGGAATATCTCTGCTGTATAGTTATTCAAGGGTGAGGAGGAGAAGTCACGATAACACTTCAGAATCTGCTGGCCGAATGCGCCGTAAGTAGTGATTGAGAAGTCAATGGCCTTCCAGCTGGCATTCAGGGAAAGTCCCATTGTCAGGTCGGGATTCGGGTTACCTATCATAGTACGGTCATTGGCATCGAGCGTACCGCTATTGTCGGTGTCTGCCCAGATTACGTCACCCGGCTGTGTCTTGTCGCCGTTCAGTTTCGGACCTTTGTAGTTGTCTATCTGTTCCTGGTTCTGGAATATGCCGTTACTCTTGTAGCCGTAGAAGTAGCCGATGGGTTTGCCTACTTCAGCACGGAAGCACTCTTCGGCTCCTTCCCACAGAACGCTGCCGCTACCGTGGATGATTCCGTCTTTGTTGGCAATCTTGGTCACTTCATTCTTGTTGTGAGCAAGGGTCAGGTTGGCTCCATATTGGAAATCCTTTCCGATGTTGTCGTTCCAGTGGAGTCCTACTTCAATACCCGTGTTTTTTACATTACCGCCATTGACGGACACTGCATTGGCACCGAAGGAAGAGAGTACCGGAGCCGTAACCAGCCAGTCTCTGGTATTTTTGTTATACCAGTCGAATTCAAAGCCCAGGCGGTTGTTCAAGAAGCGTGCATCGATACCGAAATTCAATTGCTCCTGTGTTTCCCAGGTAAGGTCCGGGTTGGTCAGTCGGTAGGCGTATGAACCGGTACTGATGAGGTCCATGGAGTCGCCGAACGTATAACCGCCATATCCGTTGTTGGAAGTTATCAGTGAAAGATATTGGAAAGTAGATACATTACAGTTACCGTTTTGCCCCCAGGAAGCGCGTAGCTTTAAGAAGTCCAGCCATTTGATTCCTGACATGAAGGACTCGTTGCTGATAACCCATCCTGCGGATACTGAAGGGAAGTATCCCCAGCGGTGTCCGCGGGCAAAAGTGGAGGAACCGTCCGCACGCATGATGACAGAAGCCATGTATTTCTCCTGGTAGTTGTAGTTGACGCGTCCGAAGAAGGAAGCGATGGAACCTTCCCCGTTAGGCTTGCCAGTCAAGGAGGACACACTGTTGGCGGTCAATGGAACATTGGACAAATAAGCGTGCTTGAAATCATAGAAGTTTGAGCCTATGGCTGAACCGCTCATTTCTTCTCCCATACCCCATTTTTCAATACTCTGACCTACCAGGACGTCGATGTTATGGTCATCGATATTGAAGATGTAGTTGGCTGTATTGTCCCATGACCAACGGTTATACATGGACATGGATTGGGTTACCTTGTCTTCTGCGTTGTTGAGTGACGCACTCAGATAATCGAATCTCGGCAAATAGGAACGATAACTGGAGGCTCCCATGATGTAACCGAACTGGCTCTTGATACGCAGGTTCTTGATGGGTTGCAGTTCTGCATAGAAGCTGCTCTGCATGTAATGGGACTTGCTTAGGTTCTGGTTCATATAGTAGTCCAGATAAGCTATCGGGTTTTTATTGGCTCCGTTGGAGATATCCCATTTGTAGTTGTCCTTTTCCTGGTCTGCGTAGAGGTAGTAGTCTCCGTCTGAATTGTAAGGGTGCATCAACGGGCTCATGATGAGCATATTGTGCACTCCGTTCCAATAAATGCCGCCGGTTCCGAATGAACCTTGTGTTTGCGAATATTTGTAGTTGATGGTTTCGCCCACTTTCAGGAAGTCAAGATTGCCTTTTTTCATGACTACGTGGTCCGAGTTGACGCGGAAGTTGTAGCGGTTCATTTCTGGAAATTCGCCGGGAACTCCCATGGTGGCTTCTTGGTTGGTGTATGAAATACCTATGGCATATCTGGAACGGTCTGTTCCTCCGGTGATGTTGACTGCGTGGTTCTGTACCAATGCATCTTCATTCAGTACTTCCTTCAGCCAGTTTGTCCCTTTCCATGTTCCGTTCTGTATGGCCTGCAAATCCCTTTCCGGAATATAGGTCGCCCAGTTGTACGGACTCAATCCGTCCATTACACGGCCTTCATCCTGCATCATCATGTACTCTTGGGCATTGAGGATAGTAGGGATTTTGTAGAGGTTCTGCACGCCGACATAGCCGTCGTAACTGACTTCGGCAACGCCGGTTTTACCTCGTTTGGTGGTAATCAGGATAACGCCGTTGGCAGCACGCGCACCATAGATGGCGGCAGAAGCGGCATCCTTCAAGACGTCCAAAGATTCAATGTCACTCGGGTTCAGCCCGTCGATGCTACCGTTGGCAACTCCATCTACCACATAAAGCGGGGAGAAGGTTCCGGTAGTACCGATACCGCGGATATTCACCTTAAAGCCCGAACCCAGGAAGCCGTTGTTCTGTGTGATGTTGACACCCGGTGACTGGCTCTGCAAAGCGCCCAGGGCATCCACAGTGTTCAGCTTGGCTATGTCTTCCCCTTTCACTTGTACAGTGGCGCCGGTGACAAGTTTCTTTTTCTGTACACCGTAACCGACAACAACTACTTCATCCAGTAGTTCGGAATCTTCTGTAAGGGTGATTTTCATGTTGGCATCTGCTTTGGCTTCCTGCGTCTTATAACCGATGTAGGAAATGACCAGGGTGGCACCTCTTTTTACGTTTAGCGAGAATTTACCGTATAAGTCGGTAGTAACTCCATTGGTAGTACCTTTTTCCAAGATACTTGCTCCGATGATAGGCTCTCCATTCTGGTCGACAATGATACCGCGGGCTGTTTGTGCCTGCATCTGTTCTGTCACTCCGAATGAATTTTCCGAATAGGTCTCTATTGCCATGATTTTGCTGCTTCCTATAAATAGGGAGGCGATGGCAATTGCTGTGAGGATTTTGTTGTTCGATGTTCCTCGTTTACGATTTTCATTCATAATAGATGTTTTTTGTTTAAGCTAATGGATCTCAAAATAAATAGGTTGAATAGAAGATGACACTAATAGTGTCTTGGGGCTTTCGGGTAAATCATAGGCATTCATTGTTTTTCTAAGGTTACTATATATAATATGGTATATTCTTGGTTAATATCAATGTGCTTTCCAGAGCTTCCGGATTGTTGTTATCAAATATAATCCTAATTTTCATTATTTAAAATATAGAATCGTATGTATTAAAATATGTTGTCCATTATTTTATTTGCTTAAGAAATTTGCGTGAATGAAATCTTGTTTGAGAGCAAACTTGGTTGCATGTTTTTGATTTTGTGCTAAAATCAGTTAATATATTGATTTTTATGCTATTGGTTTATGTTTTTTAAAACTATTGTAAATAATATTCTTGGTTTGGGAAATCTTATTTAAGTCTCGTTAACTAAATATGCACTGTCTGTAATTACTTCGAATAAAAAAAAGGAGCTTTGTCTTGCTTGAGTTTTAGTTAAAATATATGTTGTTTGTTCATTTGCAAAACTTGTTGTACCTTTGCAACCGGATTTAAAATGTATGATGCCGTGAATAGCGGTCGTGTATTCTAGAACACCACGTAAAAAACAGGAGTATGAAACAAAAAGTATCTGTACCTTTTATGTTGCTGGGCATTCTGTTCAATGTATGCCTGATTGCAGCCAATCTTCTTGAGACTAAAGTTATCCAGGTTTTTGGTATTACCGTAACAGCCGGATTGCTGGTCTTCCCGATTTCTTATATTATCAACGATTGCATTGCCGAGGTTTGGGGCTTTCGTAAAGCCCGCCTGATTATCTGGAGCGGTTTTGCCATGAACTTTTTTGTGGTAATGCTGGGACTGATAGCCGTGGCGTTGCCTGCCGCCCCTTTCTGGGATGGTGCCGCGCATTTCAATTTTGTTTTTGGAATGGCGCCCCGTATTGTCATAGCCAGTCTGACGGCATTCTTGGTGGGCTCTTTTCTGAATGCCTACGTAATGAGCCGCATGAAACTGGCAAGCAACGGGCGTAATTTCTCCGCACGTGCCATTTGGTCGACGGTGGTTGGTGAGACGGCAGACTCGTTGATTTTCTTTCCGGTGGCGTTCGGAGGAATCATTGCATGGCGGGAGTTGCTGGTGATGATGTGTATCCAGATTCTGCTGAAGTCCATGTACGAGGTATTGATACTGCCTGTGACTATCCGTGTGGTAAAAGCTATTAAGCGGATAGACGGTAGTGATGTCTATGATGAAGGCATCTCCTATAAAGTATGGAAAATAGGCGATATTTAAAGCCCCTTACCCGTAGTGAGGGGAAATCAGTTATTATGTCAAACAAATAATTAGCAATGCCCTCTCTGTTTCCCTCCCTACGGGGGAGGGAAACAGAGAGGCTTTTAACAAGATGAATAGGGACACTGCTTTGGTGGTATTCAGTGGCGGGCAGGACTCGACCACTTGCCTCTTTTGGGCAAAACGTGAATTTAAGAAAGTGTATGCGCTGAGTTTTCTGTATGGACAGAAACATCAGAAGGAAGTGGACTTGGCGAGGGCCATTGCCCGTAAGGCAGGTGTGGAGTTCGAAGTAATGGATGTTTCCTTTATCGGCCGGCTGGGACGTAACTCATTGACAGATGCCGGCATGGAGATGGACCAGGAGAAGCCGGCAGACAGCTTTCCGAATACTTTTGTGCCGGGACGCAATCTGTTTTTCCTGAGTATAGCCGCCGTCTACGCCCGCGAGCGGGGGATTAATCATATTGTGACGGGGGTGTCGCAGACCGATTTCAGCGGTTATCCCGATTGCCGGGATGCTTTCATCAAGTCGCTTAACGTGACGCTGAACCTGGCTATGGACGAGCAATTCGTACTGCACACACCACTGATGTGGATTGACAAAGCGGAGACCTGGGCGCTGGCAGACGAGCTTGGAGTGCTCGAACTTATACGTCACGAAACGCTGACTTGTTATAACGGTATCCCGGGAGACGGTTGTGGACACTGCCCGGCATGCACGTTGCGCAGAGAAGGATTGGAAAAGTTTTTGGCTTCTACTAAATGAGGCACACTTGTATCACTAAAAATATATGGCTATGACAGAATTGAAAGACCAACTTTCCCTTTTGGGGAGAAAGACAGAATACCGTCAGGACTATGCCCCCGAAGTATTGGAGGCATTTGATAACAAGCATCCCGGCAATGACTACTGGGTGCGTTTCAACTGCCCCGAATTCACCAGCCTCTGTCCCATCACGGGGCAACCGGACTTTGCGGAAATCCGTATTTGCTATATCCCCGATGTCAAGATGGTAGAGAGCAAGAGTTTGAAACTCTACTTGTTCAGCTTCCGCAATCATGGTGCTTTCCACGAGGATTGCGTGAACATCATAATGAAAGACCTCATTCATTTGATGAACCCTAAGTATATTGAGGTGACGGGTATCTTCACCCCGCGCGGAGGCATCTCCATTTATCCGTATGCCAATTACGGACGTCCCGGCACGAAGTTCGAGCAGATGGCGGAGCATCGTTTGATGAACCGTGAATGAGGACTGTTTTTGAAGGCCTCCGTAAATAATAAAGGGAAGCTTTGGGAGCAAATGATTGTTGCGCCGCTATATTTTATATTCTTGCTTACTAAAAACTATTCGTCCGACATATGTTTAATTATCGTCCGACAGCTATCGGACGATAATTAAACATATGTCGGACGATAATGTATCGACTGTCGGACGAATAGTCTTTAGTCAATGAAACATTAACCTGCTACCATCTTGGAAAGAATCTTTCCTATAGAGGATAGTAGGGGATGACTTTTGCAAAGATATAGACGATTCTTTAATAAAAATAGCGCCTTTTCCCAAAGACGCTATTCCCTCTTTATGACTTATTCACTACAAAGGGTTATTTTATTCTTTTGTAGCCATAGACAGCAAGGTTACCCAGTTCTTCTTCGATGCGCAATAGTTGGTTGTACTTCGCCATGCGGTCGGAGCGGCTCAGAGAACCGGTCTTGATTTGTCCGCTGTTGGTGGCAACGGCAATGTCTGCAATGGTGGCGTCCTCGGTTTCGCCGGAACGGTGAGAAGTCACTGTGGTATAACCGTGGCGGTGTGCCATTTCGATAGCATCCAGCGTTTCACTGAGTGAACCGATTTGATTGACTTTGATAAGGATGGAATTGGCGCAGCCCATGGCAATACCTTTTTCAAGGAATTCCACGTTAGTCACGAACAGGTCGTCGCCAACCAGCTGGCAACGGTTGCCGATGCGTTCGGTCAACTTCTTCCAGCCTTCCCAGTCGTTTTCGCTCATGCCATCCTCGATGGAGTCAATCGGGTAGTTATTAATCAAATCTTCCAAGTAAGCTATTTGTTCGTCGGCAGTACGTTTTTTACCATTTTCGCCTTCAAAGATGGAGTAGTCATAGATACCGTTCTTAAAGAACTCGGATGAGGCACAGTCCATACCGATTTTCACATCCTTGCCCGGTTCGTAGCCGGCAGCCTTGATGGCGCTCATGATGGAGTCCAGCGCATCTTCTGTTCCTGCCAGTGCCGGTGCAAAACCGCCTTCGTCGCCTACAGCAGTGCTGAGGCCGCGGTCGTGCAACACTTTTTTCAAGGCGTGGAATACTTCGGCTCCCATGCGCAGGCCTTCACGGAAGGAAGAGGCGCCTACCGGCCGAATCATAAATTCTTGGAAAGCGATAGGAGCGTCGCTGTGTGAACCTCCATTGATGATATTCATCATCGGGACCGGCATTACGTAGGTATTTACTCCACCGATATATCTGTATAAAGGTATATCGAGATAATTGGCGGCGGCTTTGGCTACTGCCAGTGAGACACCCAGAATGGCGTTGGCACCCAGCTTGGATTTGGTAGGCGTGCCGTCCAACTCAAGCATCTTGTGGTCGATGGTACGCTGTTCCAGTGACGACCAGCCAATCAGTGCCGGTGCGATTATCTTGTTGACGTTTTCTACTGCTTTTAGTGTACCTTTACCACCGTAGCGTTGCTTGTCGCCATCGCGAAGTTCCAGCGCTTCGTGCTCGCCGGTAGAAGCACCGGAAGGCACTGCTGCGCGTCCCATAACACCGCATTCCAGAATAACGTCCACTTCTACTGTGGGATTGCCGCGTGAATCAAGGATTTCACGGGCTACAATCTTTTCAATTTTCATACTTAAACTTTAATAATTTATTGTCCGTTGTCTTGTTTTAATTTGCAGCAAAGGTCGTACAAAAAGGCATATTGGGCAATACCTATAAATAGGGGTTTTTCATTTCCCGGCTCCTCTTTTTTTAGATTTATTATTGATAATACCTATCAATGGTGATTGCATAATATGATATATACGATAAATCCACTCCATATAATTACCTACAATAAGCGATTGCACAGCTGGCTGTTAATAATGACCTTTGCACCGGTTTACTAACAACATTATAATTATTATAAAATTGAAAGCATATACACTTAAATTCTCGCTGCTGTTTTTCCTTCTGTTGGCTTCTCTGTCTGTACATGCGCAGAGGAGAGGAGGGATGATTTCGGGTAGAATCATTTCTACGGAAAAAGAAACGGTGGATTTTGCGACTGTTTATCTGAAAGGGACGAGTTATGGAGGAACCACGAATCAGGAAGGCCTCTATCACATCAAGGCGCCTGCCGGCGACTATACGCTGGTGGTGTCTGCCGTAGGTTATACAAAGGTGGAGAAAAAGGTGAAACTGGTCAATGATGAGCGGATGAAGCTGAACATAACCATCGCTCCCGAAACGCAACAGCTGGACGAGGTGACTATCGTTTCTACCGGAGTAAGCCGGGTGAAGAGGTCGGCATTCAATGCTGTGGCAGTCGATACAAAGGAACTCCAGAACACCACGAAGAATCTGAGCGATGCCTTGACCAAGGCTCCGGGCATGAAACTCCGTGAGTCGGGTGGGGTAGGTTCGGACATGCAGTTGATGCTGGACGGTTTTAGCGGAAAGCACGTCAAGGTGTTCATTGACGGTGTGCCGCAGGAAGGTGTGGGAAGCTCCTTCAGCCTGAACAATATTCCGGTGAGCTTTGCCGACCGTATAGAGGTATATAAGGGTGTAGTTCCCGTGGGCTTCGGTACGGATGCCATTGGCGGTGTCATCAATATTGTTACCAACAAGAAACGCCGGAACTGGTTCCTGGATGCTTCTTATTCTTACGGCTCGTTCAATACCCACCGCTCATACGTTAACTTCGGACAGACTTTCAAGAACGGTTTCAGCTATGAAATCAATGCCTTTCAAAACTACTCGGACAACGATTATCATGTAGATGCGCCGGTAAAGGATTTTGAGACGGGCAGTTTCAACGAAAGTGAGAAGGTGCGCGTGAAGCATTTCAATGATACTTACCACAACGAAGCCATTGTGGCCAAAGCGGGTATTGTGGACAAAAGTTGGGCAGACCGGCTGATGTTCGGTTTCACCTATTCGCACATGTACAAGGACATACAGACCGGTGTACGCCAGAAGACAGTCTTCGGAGAAAAGCACCGCTTCGGCCATTCACTAATGCCTTCGATGGAATACAGCAAACGCAACTTGATAATCAAGGGGCTGGATATGGTGTTGACAGCCAACTACAATCGCAATGCCACTACGAATGTGGATACTGCCCGCTATGAATACAACTGGCTTGGTGAGAAACATCCGCTGAACAGTCCCGGCGAACAGTCCCGCCAGTATTCCCGTGCCGATAATGACAATTGGAACGGTACATTGACCTTGAATTACCGCATTGCCAGAGTCCACATGCTGACTTTCAATCATGTGTTGAGTACATTCCAGCGTGATAATACTTCACTGTTGGCGGTGGAAGAACAGACGGATGCCATTGCCAAGCAGACCCGCAAGAATATCTCCGGTTTGTCATACCGCCTGATGCCTTCCGAAAAGTGGAACTTCTCGGCATTCGGCAAATACTACCGCCAGTATGTGGCAGGACCTATGGCCGAGGATGATACCGGTAGTAATTATGTACGCACCAGCCGTACGGTAGACTCTTGGGGATATGGTGCTGCCGGAACCTACTTCATCCTGCCCGGTTTGCAGGCGAAGCTCTCTTATGAAAAAGCTTACCGCCTGCCCACTATCGAAGAGATGTTTGGTGACGAAGACCTGGAGAGTGGAGACATCGGCATCCGTCCCGAGAAAAGTGACAACATCAACTTGAACCTGAGTTATTCCCGGAGTTTTGGAAAACATTCTGTCTACGTGGAAGGCGGTGTGGTATACCGCAATACGAAGGATTATATCCAGCGCAATATCCAGGACTTGAGCGGAGGAAAAGAAGGGGCCACTTATACCAACTACGGCAAGGTGCTGACGAAGGGATACAATGTATCGGCACGCTATGGCTTCGGACGCTGGCTGAGTGTGGGCGGCAACTTCACGCAGATGAATGTGCGTGACAATGAGAAGATGCAAATCGGCAGTACCGGCAACTCTGTGGAAAATCTCGGTTACAAGGCACGCATTCCCAATGTGCCCTATCAGTTTGCTGATTTTGACGTAAACTTCTATTGGCGCGACCTCTGGAAGAAAGGGAATATACTGTCCGTGACTTACGACAACCAGTACATGCACAGCTTCTCCTACTATTCGCAGGCCATCGGTAGCAAGAACAAGGATTTCATGGTACCCGACCAGTTCTCCCATAACCTGACATTGAGCTATAGTCTGAAGAATGGCCGCTATAATATCTCGTTTGAATGCCGCAACTTCACGAACGAGGATTTGTACGACAACTTCAGCCTTCAGAAAGCCGGGCGTGCGTTCTATGGCAAGATACGTGTACATTTTGGTGATTAATAAATATAATGGTTTTAATAGGTGTAATTAATAAGAAGAACAAATGAAGAAGAATTATCTTTTGTCCGGCCTCTTGGCAATGGCAATGACCGGAATGGCTTTAATTTCTTGTACAGACACAGACGAACCGGGTTCCGGCTCCGGTTCCGGTTCAAAGGGTAACTATGTGATAGCTGCCACGGCTACAGTTTCAGGTAGCTCCGTTCCTGTCCTGCTGACAGCCGAGTCACTGGAAAGCGGTGAAATTACTGCTGCCGGCAATGGCCTTGTGAACGATGGGGCTACTTACTGGGTGTTCTACGGAAACAAATATCTGTATGCCTTGAACTATCACCAGGGAAATGCAGGCACTACCCAGTCGTTCATTATGAATACAAACGGTGAACTGGAAAAACGTAGCCAGGAGTATAACGTCAATCGTTTCACTACCTACGGCTATTATGACCAATTTATAATGACGACTTCTACCGGCGACGGCCCTACGGAACTGAATGATGCAAATGGATATACTCCCCAATCTTTTTTGATTTCCTATCTGGATGTCGAGAAACAGACTTATACAAAGAACTCGGTAACAAAGGATACTCCATTTCTTGCCGAAAATTTCCTTGAAAATGGTGAATACGTAACACTGGCCGGTATAGAACAAGTGGGCAGTAAGGTTTATGCAGCAGCCATTCCCATGGGGCTTAGCCAGTATGGTTGCATGCAGAAGAACGAAGACGGTAGCTACAAGTGGGTGCTTTCCGGTAATGAGGATTTAATAAAGACAGAATCCGGCGGGCAGGGTAGCGGTGCCTATGAGAAGGACGAATTGCAATGGACCCAGTATCCTAATGAATGCCATATCGCTATCTTTGGTGATCAGACACTGAATTCTCATAAGGTCATCACTACAGACAAAATCAGTTATGCTGCCGGACGTAACCGTTCACAGTACTACCAGATGAACTGGCTTGCCGACGACGGCTATGTATATGTATTTTCTCCGAGCTATGCCAAGACCATGAGTGATTCGCGTCAGCAGACTACATTGCCTGCTGGAGTTGTACGCATCGATACCAAAGCAGAAGAATTTGATGCCGCTTATTACTATAATCTTGAAGAGAAAGCCAATGGCGCCTCTTTCTTGCGGACTTGGTATATTTCAGGTAATTATTTCCTGCTGCTGATGTATGATAAGGCAATTACGGCATCAGACAAGGTTGCCAACCAACTTGCCGTCTTCAATGCCTCCACTGGAGCTTTGACTTATGTGAACGGCCTTCCAAGCGATGTCTCTGGCTTTGGTAATACCCCGTACATGGAAAATGGCAACGCATATGTGGCAGTCACTACCTCTTCCGGCTATCCTGCCATCTATAAGGTAGACCCTGCCAATGCAACAGCTACCAAAGGTCTGGTTGTCAATGCAACCCAACTGAACGGTGTAGGTAAACTGGAATAAAGCTCCTATGAAGAAAGTTTTTCGTAAGATACATTTATGGCTTTCAGTCCCCTTCGGGCTACTGATTACCCTTATCTGTTTTTCCGGAGCCATGCTGGTATTCGAGACGGAGGTGATGGAGCTCTGCCACCGCGACCTCTACTATGTGGAGAAAGTCGGGCCGGCACCGCTTCCCATGGGCAAGGTGGCCGAAAAAGTGGCCGCTACTCTGCCGGATAGTGTTTCTGTGACGGGTGTCACAGCCTCGTCTGCTCCGGAGCGTGCCTGGCAGGTGAACCTTTCCAAACCTCGTCGTGCTTCCGTCTATGTAGACCAGTATACGGGTGAGATAAAGGGCAAGTATGAGCGTGCGCCGTTTTTCACGACCATGTTCCGCCTGCATCGCTGGTTGCTGGACAGCATGAAGCCCGATGGAGGCATCTTCTGGGGGAAAATGATTGTGGGCACTGCCACGCTGATGTTTGTCTTTGTCCTGATATCGGGCATTGTCATCTGGTGGCCCCGTACAAAAAAGGCTTTGAAGAACAGTTTGAAGATTGTTTCCGGTAAGGGTTGGCGTCGGTTCTGCTATGACCTGCATGTGGCAGGCGGTATGTACACGCTGGTTCTTCTGTTGGTAATGGCGCTTACGGGACTGTCATGGTCTTTCTCCTGGTACCGCACCGGCTTCTACAAAGTTTTCGGAGTGGAAACCACGCAAGGGGGTGGAGGACATGGTGCTTCGGCACAAACTGCTGCCCAGGGAGGAGAACGGGCTCAAGGCCGGTCTGGTGGCAGACCGGGAGGTGAGCATCGTGAAAGAAATTCTTTCTCTCCTTTTACAAGCTGGCAGAAGGTTTACGAAGAACTGAAGGAACTCAATCCTGATTATAAACAGATTACCGTGTTCAAAGGCTCTGCTACGGTTTCTTTCAATCGGTTGGGCAACCAGCGTGCTGCCGACCGCTATACGTTCAATCCCCGTAGCGGTGAAATCACCGGGGCTACCTTATATAAGGATGCCGACGCTTCAGGAAAAATCCGTGGCTGGATATTCTCCGTTCATGTAGGCAGTTGGGGAGGGCTGACCACCCGCATATTGAGTTTCCTTGCCGCTTTGGTAGGGGCCAGCTTGCCGCTGACGGGCTATTATCTTTGGATTCGCAGATTGATTCGGAAGGGCAGTAGGAAAGCGAACATACAATTAAAGAAAGTTGCTTAGAAAAAGCAGGCAGTTTTATAAAAGGATGAAGATGTCCACAAGATGCGCAGGCGTGCGTGTTTTGTGGACGTTTTCATATAGGTATGTCTGGAGAATGAATGCTTTATTAAAAATACTGAAAAATAAATGGAAAAATGTAATCATGATTACACTTTTTTAGATTGTAACTGCCTATTTTTGCTGAAAATATTCATTTTATGGCGAAGCTACCAATCATAAGTAAACTATTTCCGTCCTACAGATGGAAAGTAACGGCACTCATTGTATGCGGTGTCCTCGTCGGCGGCGGAGGCTTGTTTATGTATCTTCTCCGGGCGCACACTTATCTGGGAGATGACCCTGCGGCATGTGTCAACTGCCACATCATGGCTCCTTATTATGCAACCTGGATGCACAGTTCCCACAGCCGGGATGCCACTTGTAACGATTGCCATGTCCCTCATGAGAATATAGTAAAGAAATGGGCTTTCAAAGGCATGGACGGCATGAAGCACGTGGGTGCCTTTCTCACTAAAAGCGAACCGCAGGCTATCCAAGCCGAGGCAGCAAGTGCGCAGGTCATTATGAATAATTGCATCCGTTGCCATACGCAACTGACCAACGAGTTTGTGGATGCTGGTAAAATAGACTACATGATGACCCTCACCGGCGACGGAAAGGCATGCTGGGATTGCCACCGCGACGTGCCTCATGGTGGAATGAACAGTCTTTCGTCTACACCCGCTGCATTGGTACCCTATCCGGAATCTCCCGTGCCGGAGTGGTTGCAGAAACTGATAAAGGAATAATAACAATAAATCTTCATAGATATGGAAAAGAGATTAAAATCGTGGCAAGGATGGCTGTTGTTCGGTGGTTCAATGGTCGTTGTATTTGTCTTGGGGCTATGTGTTTCTGCCTTGATGGAGCGCAGGGCCGAGCTGGCAAGTGTATTCAATAACCGCAAAACAGTGATTGAGGGAATTGAGGCACGCAACGAAGTCTTTAAGAGTGATTTCCCCCGTGAGTATCAGACATGGACTGAAACTGCCAAGACCGACTTCCAGAGTGAATTCAATGGAAATGTGGCTGTGGATGTATTGGAACAGCGTCCCGAGATGGTAGTGCTCTGGGCGGGATATGCCTTCTCCAAGGACTATTCCACTCCGCGCGGACATATGCATGCCATCGAGGACATTACGGCAACTCTTCGTACCGGTGCGCCTGCCACTGCTACGGATGGCCCGCAGCCTTCTACTTGCTGGACTTGCAAGAGCCCCGATGTGCCCCGCATGATGGAAGCTATCGGTGTGGATGCTTTCTATAACAATAAGTGGGGCGCTTTGGGCGATGAAATTGTAAACCCGATTGGTTGTGCCGACTGCCACGAACCGGAAAACATGAACCTGCATATCAGCCGTCCGGCTCTGATAGAAGCTTTTGAACGTCAGGGCAAGGATATTACCGAGGCCACTCCGCAGGAGATGCGCTCGCTGGTATGTGCACAGTGCCACGTGGAATATTACTTCAAGGGTGACGGCAAGTACCTGACTTTCCCCTGGGACAAAGGTTTTACGGTGGAAGACATGGAAGCCTATTATGATGAGGCCGGTTTCTACGACTATATACATAAGTTGAGCCGTACCCCCATCCTGAAAGCGCAACACCCCGATTTTGAAATAGCCCGGATGGGCATTCACGGTCAGCGTGGCGTATCGTGTGCGGACTGCCACATGCCCTATAAGAGTGAAGGTGGCGTGAAGTTCAGCGACCACCATATACAAAGTCCGTTGGCTATGATAGACCGTACCTGCCAAACCTGCCATCGCGAAAGTGAGGAGACTTTGCGCAACAATGTCTACGAACGCCAGCGCAAGGCCAATGAAATCCGCAACCGCCTTGAACAGGAACTTGCCAAAGCTCATATCGAAGCTAAATTTGCCTGGGACAAGGGAGCTACGGAAGAGCAGATGAAAGAAGTGCTGGCACTGATTCGCCAGGCGCAATGGCGTTGGGACTTCGGTGTGGCATCTCACGGAGGTGCTTTCCATGCACCACAGGAAATCCAGCGTGTCTTGTCTCACGGCTTGGATAGAGCTATGCAGGCGCGTTTGGCTGTCTCCAAAGTGCTGGCAAAGCATGGATATACGGACAATGTTCCCATGCCGGATATCTCTACCAAAGACAAGGCGCAGGAATATATCGGCCTCGATATGGATGCCGAAAGAGCTGCAAAGGACAAATTCTTGAAGACTACCGTACCGGCTTGGTTGGAAAAAGCCAAAGCCAACAACCGGTTAGCACTAAAATAAATTTATTTACGATTGGACGATTTACGATGTACGATTGGGATTACTCCCCGATATGTACATCCCGGATTGACTCTATCAACAATCTAACTCCAATCGTACATCGTACATCGTCAAATCGTAAATCAGAAGATGTGGAAGAAACCGTGGAGGTATAAGGAAGGTTTTATCTGTGGGGCAGGACTGTTCGTCACGGGCTTGCTGTTGCAGTGGAGCGTTGGAGATATTCGTTGGGGCTTGTTTGCGTGGCCGGTCAATGTCATCGTTCTGGTGTTGTTCCTGCTATTGTTGGCATGCATGCATGGATTTCGTAGACGGGTGTACTGTTTCGGATGGCTCAGTCATTATACGGCTGCAGTTTCTTCCCTGGTATGTGTGGCGGTTGTCACTGTCGTTATGGGATTGGTGCGGCAGGTTCCTTCTACCCAGCCTTCGGCAGATGTCATCGGCTTTTCGAAGATGCTTTCTTTCTGGCCGTTCGTGTTGCTTTATATCTGGCTGGTTACTGTCTTGGGACTGACCATTCTCCGTGTATGTATTCCTTTAAAATTGCGTAAGATTCCTTTTCTGCTGAATCATGTCGGCTTGTTTGTCGCCCTCTTGACGGCAACGCTGGGCAATGCAGATATGCAACGACTGAGAATGATTACCCAATTGGGCAAGACTGAATGGCGTGCCACGAATGAGGATGGCAAGCTGACGGAGCTTCCGCTTGCCATTGAACTGAAAGAATTCACCATACATGAATACCCTCCCAAGCTGATGCTGATAAATAATGAGACCGGGCAGGCACTGCCGAAGGATGTGCCGGAACATTTGCTGTTGGAAGAGAAGGTAGAACGGGGGAGGTTGCTGGATTGGGACATCTCTATCCTTCAATCCATTCCGATGGCTGCCTCTGTAGCTGCGGAAGATACCTTGAAGTTTACCGAATTCCATTCGATGGGAGCTACCTATGCTGTTTATCTGAAGGCGGTGAATGCTACCTCCGGACAGTCGAAGGAGGGATGGGTGAGTTGCGGTAGTTTCATGTTTCCTTATAAGGCATTGCGCTTGTCGGAACAGACCAGTCTGGTGATGCCCGAACGTGAGCCGCAGCGATTTGTTTCTGCTGTAACGGTTTATACGCAGTCAGGAGAGGTAGTGGAAGACACAATCGAAGTGAACCGTCCTTTGAAGATATTCGGATGGAACATTTATCAATTAAGCTATGACGAAACGAAAGGACGGTGGAGTGATGTCAGTGTTTTTGAACTGGTACGCGATCCCTGGCTTCCGGCTGTATATGCCGGCATCATAATGATGGTGCTGGGGGCAGTCTGCTTGTTTGTCAATGCACCGAAAGGAACAGAAGAAAGAAAGGAGGAGACGGTATGAGTTGGGATTATTTTGCTCTGTTTGCCATTGTCGCTTTACTTTTCTGGGGATTGGGAGCTTTCGCTGCATGGCGTGGTAAACGTCCGGTAGTGGTATACACTTTGACTTGTCTGGGCTTGGCTGTCTTTTTCAGCTTCATTGTCGGCATGTGGATTTCTTTGGAGCGTCCTCCGATGCGGACGATGGGGGAGACGCGTTTGTGGTATTCATTCTTTCTTCCATTGGCAGGAATCATCACTTACAGTCGTTGGAGGTACAAATGGATTCTCGGTTTCAGTTCCGTCTTGTCCTTGGTGTTTGTCTGCATCAATATTTTTAGGCCCGAAATACACAACAAGACGTTGATGCCCGCTTTGCAGAGTCCGTGGTTCACTCCTCATGTCATTGTCTATATGTTTGCCTATGCCATGCTGGGTGCCGCTACGGTGATGGCTGTCTACCTGCTGTGGTTCAAGAAAAAAGGAATTGAACGGCATGAGATGGCTTTGTGCGATAATCTGACTTATGTAGGACTTGCCTTCATGACACTGGGTATGCTGTCCGGTGCTGTCTGGGCGAAAGCTGCTTGGGGACACTATTGGGCATGGGATCCCAAGGAGACTTGGGCGGCGGCTACCTGGTTCTCCTATCTGGCATATATCCATTTCCGATTGGGATGCCCCGCGGCCTATCGTAAGGCACTGTTTGGCTTGCTTGTATCTTTTCTGTTGTTGCAAATGTGTTGGTATGGCATCAATTACTTGCCCTCGGCACAAGGAGTGAGTGTACATACGTATAACTTAAATTAAAATACTTATGAAAACAGTTTATTTGGCATTAGGCTTATTGCTGTTGCCCGGAATGTTGTGGGCACAAGGTTCGGAGAAAGAGAACGAATTCACCATGTCGATGCAAATCAGACCCCGTGCAGAATACCGTAACGGAGCACAGTTACCACGTTTCGAGGGAGACAAGGCTGCTTCATTTATCAACAACCGTGCACGTCTTTCCATGGAGTATAAACGTTCGGATTTGAGTATGAAGATTTCGGCCCAACATGTAGGCGTATAAGGGCAGGACCCGCAGATAGACACTAACGGGCGTTTCATTATGAACGAAGCATGGGCAAAACTCAACTTTGGTGCCGGTTTCTTTGCACAACTGGGGCGCCAGACCTTGTCTTATGACGACGAACGTATTTTGGGAGGGCTGGAC
This sequence comes from Bacteroides sp. AF29-11, assembly GCF_003602895.1. Taxonomy (NCBI): domain Bacteria; kingdom Pseudomonadati; phylum Bacteroidota; class Bacteroidia; order Bacteroidales; family Bacteroidaceae; genus Bacteroides; species Bacteroides sp. AF29-11. The sequence goes on along the minus strand of NZ_QTLY01000005.1, from coordinate 177,221 downwards.
TGGAATGTGGCCGGTCGCTATCACGATGCATTGAAGTTGGGCTATGCCAAGAATGCCCACCAACTGCATTTCATTCTTGCCTTCAACCAGAACAAGGAAAAGGCAAAAGGCGGTACCTATTATTATGACGGTGCACAACCTTATAAGAATATGCAGACCCTTTGGTATCATTATGCGGCGCAAACCCCCAACCTTGATGTCTCTTTGTTATTCATGAATCTGGGCCTGGAAACCGGTGATGCAGAAACAGAAACTTCCCATACCCGCTATTTGCAGACGTTCGGTACTTACGTGACTTATCAACCGGAATCGGGAAACTGGCTGCCCGTGCAGGCTGCTTTCTATTACCAGACCGGAAAGAACAAGAATGCGCAGAGTGTATCTGCCTTTATGGTAAGCGTGAAGGCTGCCTATGCCATAGACAAGCAATGGAGTGTGAGCTTGGGTTATGATTATCTGAGTGGCAGTGACGGGAAAGGTGACAAGTTCAAAGCATTCGATCCTCTTTACGGAACACATCATAAGTTCTATGGAGCGATGGACTATTTCTATGCTTCTGCTTGGCAGGGAGTAGCTCCCGGTTTGCAGGATGCCCAGTTGGGTGTTAACTTCAAGACATCCAAGCAGGTGAGTATGCAACTGAATTATCACTATTTTGCTACTGCTGCCAAGCTGGATGATGTAAAAAAGGGATTGGGTTCGGAGATGGACTATCAGCTTGACTGGAATGTGATGAAGGACGTGAAGCTTTCTGCCGGTTACTCCATTATGCGGGGTACGAAGTCTATGGACGTGGTGAAAGGCGGCGACCATAAACGCTGGCAGGATTGGGGCTGGGTATCTGTCAACATCAATCCGAGAATCTTGTTTGTAAAATGGTAGTTTAGATATACTCTTTCAGAGCTGCTTCATTCAATACCTCAATTTTCTTACCCGTCATTAGGATAATACCTTCTTTGGTCATCTTATTGATTTCCTTTGAAAGTGCCGGGCGGGTTACATTGAGGTATTCTGCCAGCTCAGATTGGGTATGCGCAATGGTGATGCTGGTAGAGTTGGAAATTCTGTTTTCAAACAGATAGACGACAAACCTTTCGCGGACTGTTTTGCGGGAAAGGGTTTTTAATCGCGAAACCGTGCAGGCATTGCAATTTCCCGTTATGCAAAGGAAGTTGTGCAGCACTTTGGGATCCTGGCTGATAAGCTTGAAGGTGGATTCTTTGGTGGCAGTGAATAGGATACAGTCTTCAATGGCAGTAAAAGTTGCCGGCAGTGTGGTGTTGCTGCCGAAGAGATGGGGAGTGGCAAAGGCCCGGGGGGCAACGATGTATTCTACCATAACTTTATTGCCCAGACCGTCTATAATATCTACACGCAATTTACCTTCCAATAGTATATATAGCTTCTTGCAGGGGGTGCCTTGCCGGGCAACTATATCTTTCTTGTCTATAGAATAGACTGAATATTCCAGTTTCTCAAGCAGCGATTGCTTGATATTATGTGGCAAATCCCTTAGTAGAGGGATTTGGAACAACAACTGTTCGTACTTTTCATCCAGTAGAATCTTTTCCATAGCTTTTTATTCTTGGACAAAGGTAAGAATAATATATAAGTGCGGACGTTTTTTATAAATACTTTTGGGCGGAGACTGCATTTATCCGCATTTCCTTCTCTTCCATTCGGATGCACCCTTCGCTTGCCAGTTCCGATAAGGCACGTGCCAGCGAGGGACGCGCCACTCCCAGTATTTGTGCCACTTCCTGCTGGTTGAGTATCGTGCCATGCATGCGTAGATAGTTCAGTATACGCGATTTCAGACTTTGTAGGGCAAAGGCATTTAGCTTTTTGGAGAGAAATAGGGTTCTGTCCGATACCAGTTGCAGAAAGTTGCGCATCACAGCGGGGTGTTGATGCAGGAATTCCAGGAAAATGTTCTTGTTTATAACGAGTATCTCACATTTCTCTTTAGCTTCGATATTTACCGGGAAGCGGTTTTCGGAGGCAAAGACAAAAGCCGGGGCAAGCAGTTGCGGGGCTTTCAGCGTTTCGATGGTGAGTTGCTTCCCCTCCGCACTGACCATTTGGGTACGCACACTGCCGTTGCACAATATGAATAGAGAACGATATGCTTCTCCCTGCATGGCAATGAAGTCAGCAGGTTTGTATTGCCTGTGTGCATGTTCGGGTGCCAGGATGAGGGATAATAATTCTTCTTCTGTTATGCCTTGAAAAGGAGGCATTTTCAATAATGTATGGATTTCCATTCTCTTTTTTACTTTTTTGTGATTCGATGTAACATTCGTGACAGTTTTCGCGTTGTAGAACTCTCATCTTTGCACAAAGATAATGCAAACCGAAAGTAATAGAAAATAAGCTTGCTTATTTTTATTGCTAAGGTGCCGCTTCTTTTATGGAAAGATAATGTAAACTTTTAAATGAATAGGAATATGGAACCAAACATGTTTTGTTATCAATGTCAGGAGACAGCCAAAGGAACCGGCTGTATATTGAAAGGTGTATGTGGAAAAGAAAGTCATACGGCTCAAGCTATGGACTTGTTACTGTTTGTAGTCAGGGGTATCTCTGTTGTTGCCGATACATTACGCAAGGCAGATTCTCCAGTCTCTGAAGAAGTGAATATTTTTGTGACGGATGCTTTGTTTTGTACTATCACGAATGCGAATTTCGATGATGAAAGCATCTTGAAACGGGTGGATAGGGGACTTGCTTTGCGTAATGGATTGATTCAAGAGGCCAAGCACAACAAAGTATTCCTACCCCAAGTAGATGAACTGACTTGGCAGGGAACGCGTGACGACTATGCCGAGAAAGCGAAGACAGTAGGTGTTCTGCGTGAACAGAATGAAGACCTCCGTTCGTTGAAAGAATTGCTTGTCTATGGTTTGAAAGGTATGGCAGCTTATCTGGAGCATGCTATGCGCTTGGGATTCAATGATGATACAGTTCATGTTTTCATGCAGCGTGCACTGGCTACCATTGCGGTTGAGTCTCTATCGGCAGAGGAATGGGTGAAGCTGGTTCTCGAAGCTGGTGAGTTCGGAGTAAAGACAATGGCTCTACTGGATGCTGCCAATACCGGTACTTACGGTAATCCCGAAATTACAAAGGTGAATATCGGTGTGAAGAATCGTCCGGGAATTTTGATTAGCGGCCATGACTTGAAGGATATGGAAGAATTATTGAGACAGACAGAAGGTACGGGGATAGACGTCTATACACATGGTGAAATGCTGCCTGCCCACTATTATCCTGCTTTCAAGAAATATTCTCATTTTGTAGGCAACTATGGCAATGCCTGGTGGAAACAGCGTGAAGAATTCACTTCCTTCAACGGACCGATTCTGTTTACCACCAACTGCATCGTTCCTCCTTTGGCTAATGCAGTGTATAAAGAGCGTATGTTCATCACCAACTCTACCGGTTATCCGGGTTGCAAGTATATTGATAAGGATGCGGAAGGCAGGAAAGACTTCTCTGAAATCATAGAGATTGCCAAACAATGCCAGCCGCCGGTGGAGATAGAGCATGGAGAGATTATCGGTGGTTTTGCCCATAACCAGGTACTGCAACTGGCAGACAAGGTGGTAGATGCCGTGAAGACCGGAGCCATACGCCGCTTTATCGTAATGGCAGGCTGTGACGGACGTATGAAGAGCCGCGATTACTATACGGAGTTTGCCAAAGCCTTGCCGCAAGATACCGTTATCCTGACCGCAGGTTGTGCCAAATACCGCTATAATAAACTTGGTTTGGGAGACATCAACGGCATTCCCCGTGTATTGGATGCCGGACAGTGCAATGACAGTTATTCACTGGCCGTGATAGCCATGAAGCTGAAAGAAGTATTCCGGCTGAATGACATCAACGAACTTCCCATTGTCTACAACATAGCATGGTACGAACAGAAGGCGGTTATTGTATTGTTGGCATTACTGAGTCTCGGGGTGAAGGATATTCACTTAGGCCCCACATTGCCCGCTTTCCTTTCTCCGAATGTTGTGAAGGTACTGGTTGATATGTTTCATATCGCAGGTATCGGTAGTGTGGAAGATGATTTGAAAAAATTCGGATTATAAATAAAGATGGTAGGGTGTTATATCACCCTATCACTTTATCCTTTTATCACGTTATTTATCGCTTCTTCCGTTCCGCAGAATGGCCCGTGTGATTGTAGTTTTATGGTGCACATGGCGGCAGCAAAGCATCCCGCTTCCCGGTGGGATGCACCTTTGTTGCGCATATACAGATACCCCACCATATAGGTGTCTCCACATCCTGTTGCATCTGTAATCTGAAGGGCAGGATAGGCGGGGATTTCGTGAAATTCTCCTTGGGCATATATCAGCGAACCTTTATCTCCCAGGGTCAGCAGCACTTCCTTGACGCCCCAGTCTGCAATCAGCAATGCGGCTTCGTGCGGTTCACTGCATCCGGTCAGTACTTCCATTTCAGCTTCGTTGGCTTTCAGAATATGGATATACTTCAATGCTTCTTTCTTTTCCGGCCAGTCTACTGCCAGCACTTTTTCATTATCCACTTTGCGGAGAAATCCCTGCACATCTACCGAGAGGAGTCCCTTTCCGGACAAGAACTTGATGACCTCCAAAGAGAAGTCGTCGGCAAGCAGACTGCCCAAGTGGATAATCCGTGCATCGGTATCTTTCAAACCTTCCACGGTGAAAGGGTCTGCTTTTGCCGTGACACGTTGTGTACGTTCGTTCTGGTTTTCTCCATAAATATTCTCGAAACAGACGGAATGTGTGCTGTGCAAGGCTTTGACGGAAATACCTTCTTTCCGAATGTCTTCCACAATGCCCATGTCAGTATCAGCCAAAGCTGTTACCAATAAAAAATCGTTAGCATTCAAGTGCTTGATGGCATGTGCGAAGTAGAAGGAGGTGCCTCCCGGCATATATATGGTATTTTTAGGGGTTACGACTTTATCTTGGGTAATATAACCGATGCAACATAGACTGTGTGTGTTCATTTCTTTGTTGGCTTTTTATTGCTTTATTGTATTGATTCCGTAAATTGGGCGCGAAGATAGTGATTTAATAACAATTCGACTATATTTGCAGCTGTAAATGTAGCCTCATTGAATATGAATTCATTAAAAACGAAAAGAGTACGTATGATAGTTGGCATTATAGTGGGTATTGTGGCTGTTGCGGTCATAGTGGGATTCGTTTTTGTCAATCAGCCGAGTTTCGGGAGGGCTCCTCAAGGAGAACGGTTGGAGAGGATTAAGAAGTCGCCTCATTACAAAGACGGAGAATTCCGGAATCTGCACAGTACGATGATGATGACTTCCCAAAAGGGACGTTTGGGAGCTTTCTGGGGATTCTTGTTTAAGCAAGAAACCGATTTACGTCCTGAAAAAGAGATTCCGGTTATAAAGACGGACCTCAGCAAGATAAGCAAGGACGAGAATGTATTGGTATGGTTCGGACATTCATCCTATTTTATCCAGATAGACGGAAAGCGTATACTGGTAGACCCCGTATTTTGTGGGGCTTCTCCGGTTTCGTTTGTAAACAAGCCGTTCAAGGGGGCAGATGCCTACAAGCCTGCCGATATGCCGGAGATTGACTATCTGGTGATATCACATGACCATTGGGATCATCTGGATTATGAAACGGTGATGCAGCTGAAAAATCGGGTAGATAAGGTGGTCTGTCCTTTGGGGGTAGGTGAACATTTCGAGTATTGGGGATTTGAGAAATCATCCCTGGTTGAGCTGGATTGGTTTGAAGATACTGTACTGGATAAGGGATTTCTGCTTCATTGCTTGCCCGCCCGGCATTTTTCGGGCCGCTCGTTGAAAGCGAATCAGGCACTATGGGCCTCTTTCCTTATCGAAACCCCTTCGCAGAAGATTTATATGGGCGGTGATAGTGGATATGATACGCATTTTGCCGAAATAGGCAAGCAATATCCTGGCATTGACCTTGCCATATTGGAGAATGGGCAGTATAACGAAGATTGGAAATATATCCATACCATGCCCCAATATTTGGGACAAGTGGCCAGGGACTTGAATGCGGAAAAGATTCTGACTGTCCATCATTCCAAATATGCTTTGGCTAGACACCGCTGGGACGAACCGTTGAAGAATGCCATGAATCTGAAAGAGAAAGACTCTTTGAACGTGTTGATGCCTATTATAGGGGAAGTGGTCCGGTTAAAATAATGAACGATATTGATTAGCTATTGACGAGTTATTAACGGAAATATATATCCCTATCGAAAATAAAAGTAAGATAATATGTTGGAATTACCCGAAGTTATCACCCTGAGCAAACAAGTGAACAACGCCTTGAGCGGTAAAACAATCACGCAGGTATTCAATGCCACCAAACCGCATAAGTTTACGTTCTATAACGGCAATCCGTCGGAGTATGGTAAACTGCTCGTAGGCAAAACCATCCTTTCATCCGAAGGATATGGCATGTTTGTCAATTTCAATCTTTCGGATAATGTGATCATGAATATAGGCGACGGAGTCAGTGTCCGTTATTACAATGCGGGAGATAAGATTCCTGCCAATTACCAGTTGTTGCTGACGTTTAATGATGATTCATTCCTTGTCTTCACGGTTGTAATGTATGGTTTTATCAATGTTTATCCTGATAGCTATATCGACAATAAGTACTATAAATTGAGTCGGGAAAGCATTTCGCCGTTGAGCGATAAATACACCGAAGCGGAATTTGAGAAACTCGTTGCCGAAGCAAAGAAGACCCTCTCTGCTAAAGCTCTATTAGCAACCAATCAGCGTATTCCCGGTGTAGGTAACGGCGTAACGCAGGATATTCTGTTCAATGCACGGATAAATCCCAAACAGAAAGTGCTACTTCTGTCGGATAATCAGAAAGACGTTCTTTTTAATGCTCTAAAAGAAACATTGGTGGATATGACGTTCGAGGGCGGACGCGATACGCAAACAGATCTTTATGGCAACGCCGGAGGTTACAAAACCATTCTTTCTGCCAAAACATGGAAGAATCCTTGTCTCCGTTGTGGCAGTACCATCATAAAAGAGGCTTATATGGGTGGTTCAGTATATTATTGCCCAACGTGTCAACAGATAAAAGAATAAATGTCCACATTCTGTTAGCTCCCTTTATGTACGATGCAAGGAATTAATATTCTGTATAACAGTTTATTAATTCCTTGTATCGCATTTTGTTAATATCGTGTCTACACGATATTCGTATCCTGCGAACACGATATGAATATCTTCTTTTCTTTATACTTTGTACGGACAAAAGGGGTGTTTTATAAAGCCCGCCCTTTGTAAACGTTTGACTGGGACAATGGAACCAGGACTCCGTTCAGCGTCAGGGTATTCGAATTGAAGTTCGGGCTGATTCTTGCCGATGCATTATTGCCGCCGTTGGTCAGTGTGATATACACTTGTGCGGATATTCCGATGCCTTGTACGCTGAAGCTGCAATTCACGTTTCCCTTTTTGTCGGTCGTGATTTTCATTTCCTTTCTGCTGCCGTCCACTGTGATGCCGCCTATTCCGTTGGGGCCTGCAAGGGCATTGTTGGCAGCTATTTGTACGGATGCGTGTTCACCGTCCATCAGAACGAAGTTTGTTGTCGATGAAACAAATGCGCTCCGTCCTCTCTTGAACACCAGCTGGTCTGCTTCCAATACAAACTTGCCCTCTTTCAATGCCTGGACGGCAATGGCATAGTTCCTTTCATTTTCCGCTTTTTCGCGTGCTTTCTGGGCTTCGCGTTGGGCTTTACGCTCTGCTTGGCGTGTTTCGCTGCTACTCTGTGCATACATCAGGGTCGATGCACTTACCAACACCAGTGTGATTAATGTAATGATTCGTTTCATAATTGTTCTTTGTTATTTAGTTAAGACCTTCTGGTTAATTAACAAATGAAAAACCAAAAAGATGCAGCTTGAATCTTAAATAAGCGTAAGACTTAACACTTCTTTGGTTTTGTTGGAAGTTCGTATTAAATTTCTTCCAAGGCATAATACTGGTAATCCCGGAGAATGGTCTGAAGAAAGTTTTCCGGGTTACTGTCATGAGGAGTGATGGAGAGAAGTTCCTGCACTTTTTTCGCAAGGGAGGCAATGCGGCGTGTACGGTCTTTCTTACCCGATTGCAGGGTCCGGGTAATGACGTTGATTTGCTCCAATGACAAGTCGGAAGCTTGTGGATAGGTAGGTCGGTAGTCTTTGGTCAGGTAGTCGAACTCATCGAGGCTGACGTGTATCTTGCGGTAATTCTTTTCCTTGATTACCATGGTGCCGGCGGCAAGGTCTCCCATTCGCTGGCTGTTTTTGGTCAAAAGGACGACCAGAAGTCCCAGACCACCGGTCACCGGTCCGTCGATAGGGAAGAGAAGCCATCGGAGCAGGTACGAGCCTATGCCGGGCGTGGAGCCGTCTGCCTTTACGACACGAATGTTCATCAGCCGCTTGCCGAAACTTTGTCCCTGGTTGAACATTTCGCAGAGAAATGCATAAAGCAAGACTGGCAGGTAGACAATGGTAAAAAAGAAAAGCATCGTGAAATCAGAGGGTAGATGAATCCGTGAAAACAAGGCCAAAGTAGAAAATACATAGAATCCGAGCAGAATATAATCTATGGCCAGTGCAATGAGCCGCTCACCGATACTGGCAGGCGTTTGACTGATGCGGACAAATTGTCCGGTGATAATTGTAGATTCTGCCATTCCTGATAAAACATTTTTAGTATTTCATTGCAAATATATCATTATTCTCTTATTTTTGTTACCTATTTCAGACAAAACTTCTCTGAAATAGTCATGGGGTATGAAAGAAGTGACGTTTATCCGGCAGAACATCGAAAAATGGAAACGAGCAGAAACAATGGTGGAGCAGGCGGAAAGTCTGTCTCCCGATGAACTTGCCGACGCATATACGGAGCTTACGGCAGATCTGGCTTTTGCCCAAACGCATTTCCCCGCTTCCCGCATCACTATCTATCTGAACAATCTTGCCTCGGCATTGCACAACCGCATTTATAGAAACAAGCGCGAGAAATGGTCAAGAATTATCACCTACTGGACCCGTGAAGTGCCTTCGGCCATGCACGATGCACGCCGTGAGCTGGTGGCTTCCTTCATTATATTTGTGGTCAGCGCATTGATAGGAGTGGTATCCGCTGCCGGAGACCCCGATTTTGTGCGTTTGATTTTAGGAAACTCCTATGTGGATATGACTTTGAACAATATCGCTAATGGTGAACCTATGGCTGTATATAACGGTTCCTCCGAGTTCCCCATGTTTCTGAGTATCACGCTGAACAATATCATGGTCTCCTTCAACTGCTTTGCCATGGGGTTGCTGACCAGTTTTGGCACCGGATACATGCTCCTTAACAATGGTATCATGATAGGGGCTTTCCAAACCTTCTTTTATCAGCACGACTTGCTTTGGGAGTCCTTCCTTGCCATTTGGCTGCACGGGACACTCGAAATCTGGGCGATTATTGTAGCCGGTGCCGCCGGTCTTGCCCTGGGCAACGGATGGCTCTTTCCCGGAACCTATTCAAGGCTGGAATCTTTCAAACGGGGAGCCAAAAAAGGACTGAAAATAGTGGTGGGTACGGTACCCGTATTCATCATGGCAGGATTTATAGAAGGATTCGTTACCCGCCATACCGAACTTCCGGATGCTTTGAGGTTCGGCTTTATTCTACTCTCTTTGTCGTTTATCTTTTTTTATTATATTTATTTACCTAACAGAAAGAAGCATGGAAGCACAGAAACCTAAAATCGCACTGTATGTACAACGTTCTTTTGGAGAGAAACTAACTGCTACCTTTGATTTTATCAAAGAGAATTGGAAGCCGTTGATGAAATTCACCACATATCTGATGTTGCCGCTTTGTCTGCTTCAGGGACTGAGCTTGAACGGGCTGATGAGCGGTACAATGGCTCTGGGTGATATGACCGGAGGCTCGTTCGACTCTTCTGTTGTCGGAGCGTCCATCATGGCACTGGTGACTTATTACAGTCTGTATGCCGTTCTCTATCTGCTAGGAACTGTCATGCTGACCTCTTTGGTCTACGCATTGGTCCGTACTTACAATGAACGGGAAAAACGCTTGGAGGGAGTGACGTTAGGGATGCTGAAGCCCTTGTTGTTCCGTAATGTCAGAAGGGTATTTCTGATAATGATTGTCGGTGTGCTTTTGGTGCTGTTTGTAGGGCTTATTGTTGGTTTTATAGCCACCGTCATTCCGTTCATGGCGATTGCGTTCTTGTTCGTTCTGCTCGTTGTGGTGGTGTCTGTGCCACTTGCTATTTGGGCTCCAGTCTATCTGTTCGAAGATATCTATATCATAGATGCCTTGAAGAAGGCCTACCGACTGGGTTTCGCTACCTGGGGAGGTATCGTACTGATTTCCATTGTTATGGGATTCATCGCCGCCATCTTGCAGGGAGTGACGATGATTCCATGGTATATCGGGACTATTGTGAAATATATCTTTGCAATGACTGATGCAGGTGGCGGTGCCACTGTATCGGCAGCCTATAGCTTTGTGCTTTATCTGCTGGCGGTGGTCCAGGCATTCGGCGTTTATATGTCCATGATTTTCTCATTGCTGGGACTGGCTTATCAATACGGTCATGCTTCGGAAAAGATAGATTATGTGATGGTGGAGAGTGATATTGACAATTTTGATAAACTCTGATAACGGACTATGAATATGGCTCCGGCTGATACACTGGTTTGTGATACTGCACAGGTTGCCGCTTGGCAGTCTGACCCGGCGTTTGCTTACAGTCGTGAGTTGATAGCTCCCGAAATTAATGTACTTGAGTGGTTCAGCAGATGGTTCGGCAAGCTGCTGGACAAGATATTCGGGAATACGTTGGTGGCAGAATATTCGGAAGTCGTATTGATATGCATTGCCGTTCTTATCCTGGTATTGGTCATTTGGTTTGTGTACAAGAAGCGTCCGGAACTGTTCATGCGTTCGCGCAAGAGTACCCTGCCCTATACAGTGGGGGAGGATACCATCTATGGAGTGGATTTTGCGGAAAGAATTGCCGATGCGCTTGCCCGGACGGATTATCGGGAGGCGGTGCGTTTGCTCTATCTGCAGACGCTGAAACAGCTCAGCGATGGAAAACGTATAGACTGGCAGTTATATAAAACGCCTACACAATATATCTATGAAGTCCGTCTGCCAGCTTTCCGCCAAATGACCAACCATTTTCTACGAGTACGTTACGGAAATTTTGAAGCGACCGAAACTTTGTTCCATGCGATGCGGGATTTGCAGAAAGAAGTGGAGAAAGGAGGGGCGGCATGAAGGGGAACCATTGGTTTATAGCCGGTATCATTGTTTTTCTGGTGTTGATGTTTGCGATAGAGTGCCGTCTGCCAAAGAAGTTTGTCTGGAACCCTACGTTCAGCCATTATGACAAGCAACCGTTCGGCTGTGCCGTGTTCGATAGCCTGCTGTCTTCATCGTTGCCGAAGGGATATTCGTTGTCGAGAAAGACTTTTTATGAACTGGAGCAGGAAGATACGACGCTCCGCCGCGGAATACTGGTTGTTACCGATAACCTGCATTTGACGGATGTAGATGTGGAGGCGATGTTGAAGATGGCGGGACGGGGAGACCGGATTATGCTGGCGGGGAGCTCTTTCAGCCGTATTTTGAAAGATACGCTGGGATTTGAGTGCAGCTATTCCTATTTCAGTCCGTCGGCTTTGAAAAAATATGCCACTGCATTGCTTTCGAAAGACAGTTTGTGCTGGGTGGGGGATTCGGCGGTTTATCCGCAGCAGACTTTCTGTTTCTATCCCCAACTTTGTCAGTCTTATTTCTTTGCAGATTCCATTTCTAGTAAAGTGTTGGCGGAAAAAACTGTTACCGGAGAAGCTGCTCATCCGGTTGCCATGTCGGTTTCTTGGGGAAAAGGGGAAGTTATACTGGCTTCCACTCCCCTGCTTTTTACGAACTATGGTGTGCTGGATGGGAAGAATGCGGCTTATCTTTTTCGTATATTGTCCCAGATGGGTGGATTTCCCATTGTCCGTACCGAAGGCTATATGAAAGAAACAGCCCAGGTACAGATGTCTCCTTTTCGCTATTTCCTTTCGCAGCCGCCGCTTCGCTGGGCATTGTACTTGAGTATGGTTTCCATCCTGCTCTTTATGATATTTACAGCCCGCAGGAAGCAGCGCGCCATTCCGGTTATCCGCGAACCGGAAAATAAGTCTTTGGAGTTTGCAGAGTTGATAGGTACTCTTTATTATCAGAAGAAGGACCATGCTGACTTAGTCCGCAAGAAATATCTCTATTTTGCGGAGGAACTGAGGAGGGAAATACAAGTGGATGTGGAGGAAGTGGCAGAGGATGAGCGCTCTTTCGGCAGGATTGCCCGGAAGACGGGTATGGAAGCGGGGGAAATAGCCGCGTTCATCCGCGAGGTGAGGCCGGTGGTGTACGGAGGGCGCAGTATCTCTGAGGAAGAGATGAAACGGCTTATTGATAGAATGAATGAAATAATCAATCATATATAAAGAAGATATTTATGGAAGAGAACACAGAAAAACGGGTGGACTTGACTCTCTTTTCCGAGAAGATACAAGCGTTGAAGGACCGGATTGCTACGGTCATAGTGGGGCAGGAGCAGATAGTGGACCTGGTACTGACGGCTGTCCTGGCAAACGGTCATGTGTTGCTGGAGGGAGTGCCGGGGGTGGCAAAGACACTGCTTGCCCGTCTGGTGGCACGCTTGATTAAGGCGGACTTCAGCCGCATTCAGTTTACTCCGGACTTGATGCCGAGTGACGTGTTGGGTACTACGGTCTTCAACATGAAAACCAATGACTTTGACTTTCATCAAGGACCGGTGTTTGCCGACCTCGTGCTGGTGGACGAGATAAACCGCGCTCCCGCCAAGACGCAGGCAGCCTTGTTCGAGGTTATGGAAGAACGGCAGGTCAGCATTGACGGTACCACGCATCAGATGGGAGAACTCTATACGATTCTGGCAACCCAGAATCCGGTGGAGCAGGAGGGGACTTATAAGTTGCCTGAAGCGCAACTGGACCGCTTCCTGATGAAAATAACCATGGGATATCCCTCATTGGAGGAGGAGGTGGACATCCTGGAGCGCCACCACGCCAATGCTTCGTTGGTGAAGTTGGAGAGCCTGGCGCCCGTGCTCACAAAAGAAGAACTGCTTTCGTTGCGCAGGCTGATGGAACACGTGTTTGTAGACCGCACGCTGCTTCAGTACATCGCGTTGATTGTACAGCAGACGCGTACCAGCAAGGCTGTATATTTAGGAGCTTCTCCGCGTGCGTCCGTGGCAATGATGCAGGCCTCCAAGGCATATGCACTGTTGCAGGGACGTGACTTTGTGACACCGGAGGATATTAAGTTCGTTGCTCCGTATGTGCTTCAGCATCGCTTGATATTGACAGCGGAAGCCGAGATGGAAGGCTATTTGCCGGTAAAGGTGACGCAACGTCTGATTGATAAGGTGGAAGTGCCGAAATGAGATTAGGCCGCCGATTCTATATTGCTCTTGTTCTGATAGTCCTGCTGATGGGTATCGGGTACGTCTTTGCTCCATTCTTTGCAATCGGGCAGTGGGCGCTTTTTGTTTTGGCGGTGTCGGCGCTGGTGGATGGGGTGATGCTCTATCGCATTCGCGGCATCCGGGCATTCCGCCAGTGTGCTACCCGCTTCTCCAACGGAGATGAGAACACCGTGAACATACGTGTGGAGAGCAGTTATCCGCATCCGGTGGCTGTGGAAGTGGTGGATGAGATTCCTTTTGCATTCCAGTTGCGGAATATTGATTTCCGGATGAGGCTCCAGGCGAATGAGGGCAGGACGATTACGTATCATCTGCGTCCCACGCGGCGGGGGATTTACTCTTTCGGACGGATTCGGGTGTTTGTGGCAGGCAGAATGGGATTGCTTTCCCGCAGATATACTTGCGATGCTCCGCTGGATGTCAAGGTATATCCGTCCTATCTGATGCTCCATCGGTATGAGTTGCTTGCTATCAGCGACAACTTGACGGAATTGGGCATCAAACGTATCCGCAGGGTGGGGCATCATACGGAGTTCGAACAGATAAAGGAGTATGTGAAAGGCGACGATTACCGCACGATAAACTGGAAAGCAAGCGCCCGGAGGCACGAACTTATGGTAAATGTCTATCAAGACGAGCGTTCCCAGCAAATCTATAACGTGATAGACAAGGGGCGGATTATGCAGCAGGCATTTCGCGGGATGACCTTGCTGGACTATGCTATTAATGCCTCCCTGGTTCTTTCGTACGTTGTCATGCGGAAGGAGGATAAAGCCGGACTGGTAACGTTTAATGAGCACTTTGATACATTTATCCCCGCCTCCCGACAGCCCGGACAAATGCAGGCGTTATTGGAGAACCTTTACAGCCAGCAGACTACTTTTGGGGAGACCGACTTTTCCTCATTGTGCGTACATTTGAACAAGCGCGTCAACAAACGCAGTCTTTTGGTGCTGTATACCAATATTTCCGGCATCGGCAGCTTGAATCGCCAGTTGGCTTATTTGCAGCAGTTGAACCGCCAGCACCGGTTGCTGGTCATCTTCTTCGAAGATGCCGCTCTGAAAGAGTACGTCGCCACTCCTGCGAGGGATACGGAAGGGTATTACCGCCATGTCATTGCCGAGAAATTTGTATTCGAGAAACGGCTGATAGTCTCCACCTTGAAGCAGCACGGCATCAGTTCTGTGCTGACTACACCGGAAAATCTTTCTGTGGACGTGATAAACAAGTATCTGGAGATGAAGTCACGTAGCCAGATATAAAAACAGTAACTAAGGTTATATAATCCGTAATAAGGGTAGTGAAGATGTCTGGATTTTCCTCTAATTTTGTAATTGGTATATTGTGAAGGTGTGGAAAACATATCCTTAAGATTTTATATATCTGAAGTTACAATAATGAGAATGACTTTATAGGTGATGAAAGACAATACATTGGACATAAAGACCGTATGTGAATGTAACCGGTGCCTGGGATGTAAAACGTTGCATCCTCAGGTAAGCATTATTAATCTGGAAAATCCTAGTGTGTATCAGGATGCTGTGAAGTTTGAATTCTATGCCATCCTACTGATTGAGGACTGTGAAGGGGATTGTGACTGCTGCGGACGGAAATATTATGATTATTCCAATGCTACGATGGTATTTCTTACTCCCGGCGAGATATTCCGGATGAACAAGAACAATACGCTTCCGGACAAAGGTTGGCTGCTGGCATTTCATCCCGATTTATTGCTTTGTACTACGTTAAAGAATCATATCGACAACTATACTTTCTTTTTCTACCGCAAGGAGGAGGCGTTGCATCTGTCACAGCGCGAAACGGCCAAAGTGACGTGTTGCCTTGAGAATATTGATGATGAACTTCATCATTCCATTGATACGCATAGCAATACCATCCTGTCCCGTCACATCGAATTGCTGCTGGATTATTGCTCACGTTACTATGAGCGGCAATTCATCACCCGTGAGAATAAGAACAAGATGATTCTGGGGAAAATGGAAGGGATATTGGACGAGTATATCACTTCCGGAAAGTTGCAGGAGGGGAAGCTGCCCACTTCCGGATGCTGTGCCGAAAAACTGAATCTTTCGACGGCTTACTTTGATGATTTGCTGAGGTTTGAGACGGGTAAGACATTGGCTGAATACTTCCAGTTCAAATGCTTGTACACGGCCAAGAAAATGTTATCGGAAGGCGGTAATACACCTGCTGCCGTAGCGCGTCGGCTGGGCTATCCGAGTGTGCAATATTTCAGTCTGGTGTTTAAGAAAGCAACGGGAGTTGCACCGAATGAATATAGATATTCACAAAATTGAGATGATGCAGATAGAATGAATTTATTAGACCAAAATATTTTATAATGGAGACCAAAGCTATATTTTTAGATGTAGACGGAACATTGGTGAGTTTCGACACTCACCGCGTTCCGCAGTCGGCTATCGAAGCGTTGCAGCAAGTTCATGAATCCGGTATAAAAATCATAATAGCAACTGGGAGGGCGTTTACCGATCTTCACGAGCTTGAAGAGATTCCATACGATGCAGTGATAGCTTTGAATGGGTCCGATTGTGTACTGAGAGATGGCACTCCTATATCTCGTAAACAGATTCCCGAAAAGGATTTTCAGAGGGTACTGGTATTGGCTCAACATTATGGGTTTGCTCTGGCTATCGAAACAAATAAAGGTATTTTTGTCAACGAACTCAATCCGACCGTCATCGAATTGGCCAGGTTGGTCAATCACCCTACACCGCCAGTGGCAGACATTGAAAAGGAGTTTATGGGAGGCGAATGTTGTCAGTTATGTATATATTGTGATGAAGAAATGGAAAAAGAAGTTATGGCACAACTTTCCGGAC
The DNA here is from genome assembly GCF_003602895.1 of Bacteroides sp. AF29-11. Lineage (NCBI taxonomy): Bacteria > Pseudomonadati > Bacteroidota > Bacteroidia > Bacteroidales > Bacteroidaceae > Bacteroides > Bacteroides sp. AF29-11. The sequence continues at coordinate 160,771 of NZ_QTLY01000005.1, read as the reverse complement.
TTTCTGTTTCCAGATGGAACCCTTTCTTTGCGGATGTCAATGTGGCGGGAGTAAACAAGGCTATGGGTATCAATGAATTTGCTTCCTATTATGGATTTGATGTTTCAGGAACCATCGCTTTTGGTGATGGTGGGAATGATATTTCCATGATTCGTGCAGCCGGGATGGGAATAGCTATGGGAGGAGCTTCCGAGGCTGTGAAAAGCGTTGCCGATTATATAACGGAGACAGTGGATGAGCATGGTATCCGGAACGCTCTGGTTCGTTTCGGTATTCTGGAATAAAAATCGGCTATCAAAACTGATGAAAACTATAGTCTGTAAATATTATGCTTTTAGAAAAATTACTTAAAGGAGCTAATTTTAGCATCAATATTTTTAATTTGGAGGAATCTAAGTTGTTTGACCAATATTTTGAGCGGATATTGATTAGTAAAGATACATTATTGATTAAGGAAGGAGAAATAGAAAGATATAGTTATTTCGTTTTTGATGGGATGTTGCGTTTTTGGCTTTTGAATCATAAAGGGGAAAAGCAAATTTTTTGGTTTTGTAAAGAAGGTACGTTTTCAATGTCGAACATATCTTTTACCTTACAAACAAGATTTACATTTAATGTGTAGACAATTATAGATAGCGTTATTTACCGAATAGACAAGAGGCGAGTAGATGAACTGTATACAGCTATTCCTAAGGTGAAAACTGTATTTGAAGATTTGATATACTACTGAATAAACTCTTGAAAAGAAATATCGACTTGATTAAATATTCTCCTGAATAGTATTATCTACAGATGATTGAAGAATATGGTATTACATTAAACTATATACCACTCAAAGATATAGCTTCTTGTTTGGGTATCACGCCGCAAGCACTAAGCAAAATCCGTAAACGTATTTTTTAACTTGGGTTCAGTGCATTATGTATAAGTTCCGAACTTTGCGGTTTTAAATAGCAATTACAATTATGATTAGAAAAATTAAAGTTACGGATTATCCACGTTTGATAGAAATTTGGGAAAGTGCAGTTTTGAGTACACATTATTTTCTTAAAGAGGAAGATTTTTTATACTATAAGGAACAGCTTCCGGTATATTTTCAGTATGTCACTCTATTCGGATTTGAACAGGAGGGAATCTTAATCGGATTTATGGGAATTGCAGAAGGAAATCTTGAAATGTTGTTTATTGACAATAATTATCGAGGCACAGGAATTGGGAAAAAACTGGTTACTTATGCCATAAATCATTTGCAGGTAACGAAAGTCGATGTGAACGAGCAGAATATTCAAGCTGTCGGTTTTTATAAATATATAGGCTTTAACGTATACAAAAGGTCTGATTTGGACGGAGAAGGTAAAGAATATCCTATTTTACACATGCAGTTGTAGTTCGTAAGTCAGACCCCGATTTTAAAAATCATCATTTTTGCCAGCACTACTTTTTCTTCTCATATTCGGCTTTAACTATCTGACAGCAAGAATTTAACCACGTGTTTTTTTTCTGTTTTTCGTTTATAATAAATAACATTTGTTAATGTCTATTTCGGGCTTATTTTCCGTTTTCTTTGTGCAAATATGGTGATTAAGGGGCGAACTCCGTTGTCTATAGTGCCGGAAGTATGGCTTTTGCTCCCCGTATATGGGCACTTTTTCCCTTCATGTCCTGTGTGTAATGCAGAGAAGCTTGGCGCATAATTCCCGAAACCTTATTACAAAACTTCGTCCCACGCATGTGTGCTCGCCGGTTTGCCTGCGTGAACCGTTGAGCCCACGTGCGTGGGACGAGGGTTTACATGAACCTTCATAATAAAAAGCATGGGACATACGTGGATTCTGCCTATACCTTCTTCCAGTTTTGTCCCTATCCGGAGGACGGTCTGCCCATTCATTGCTGCTCAGTTTCTTATTCTTGTGATGTAAGTCTGAGAAAGCTGAAACTCGAAAATTGCTTATGCACCGGATATTTCGGGTCCCCATTCTTGCCGGAGCGAGAAAAAGAAAAAGCTCTGAAATCCTTGAATTTCAGAGCTTTGCTTTAATTTGCTATTTGCTTTCGCGGTGCGTACGGGACTCGAACCCGTGACCCCATGCGTGACAGGCATGTATTCTAACCAACTGAACTAACGCACCATTATTTCATTCTTTCGTTGCTATCTCTCTTGATTGCGGTTGCAAAGGTAGGCATTTCTTTGATATCTGCAATAGCTATGGCGAACTTTTTTCCAAGCGTTTTGTGCTGTATTTGCTTTATATCCTCATATTGAGAAGATTGGAAAAATAAGAGAAAAGTAAATTTAACAACTGTTTAGAAATTCGTTTATGCACTGTTTTATTCTTGATATGAAAACCTTTCCTGGAGAAAACGAAACATTTCGGAGCTTGTTTTAAACTTCTTGCTCGAAAAGTTCGTTGTTTTGCAATAAATCGTTATTTTTGCGAACTCAAAACGAGAATGTTGTAATTTGAAAAATGATAAAAAACATTTTAGGATGATGAAAACAGCCAAACTGTTGCTACACTGCCCTGACAAACCAGGCATATTGGCAGAAGTAACAGACTTTATAACGGTGAATAAAGGTAATATTATCTATTTGGATCAGTATGTAGACCATGTAGAGAATATCTTTTTTATGCGTATTGAATGGGAATTGAAAGATTTTCTGGTGCCTCAGGAAAAGATTGAGGATTATTTTGCCACTTTGTATGCACAGAAATATGAGATGAATTTCCGTCTCTATTTCTCCGATACAAAACCGCGTATGGCTATCTTTGTTTCAAAGATGTCCCATTGCTTGTTCGACTTGTTGGCGCGTTACACCGCTGGTGAGTGGAATGTGGAGATACCTCTTATTATAAGCAATCATCCCGATTTGCAGCACGTGGCCGAGCGTTTCGGTATTCCTTTCCATCTTTTCCCCATTACCAAAGAGACAAAGGAGGAACAAGAGAAGAAGGAAATGGAGTTACTGGCAAAGCATAAGATAACTTTCATAGTGCTGGCGCGCTACATGCAGGTCATTTCCGAGCAAATGATAAACGCTTATCCCAATAGGATAATCAACATTCATCACTCTTTCCTTCCGGCATTTGTGGGAGCGAAGCCCTATCATGCTGCGTTTGAACGTGGAGTGAAGATTATTGGAGCTACCAGCCACTATGTTACCACAGAGTTGGATGCCGGTCCCATCATAGAGCAGGATGTGGTGCGTATTACACACAAGGACACTGTGCAGGATTTGGTGAACAAGGGTAAGGACTTGGAAAAGATTGTGCTTTCTCGTGCTGTTCAGAAGCATATTGAACGCAAGGTGTTGGCATATAAGAACAAAACGGTAATATTTAATTAGTTGATAGTTGATAATTGATAGTTGATGGTGGGGAACTTGTCATTACCTTTCAATTATTACCTTTCAATGGTCAATTCTCAATTAAAAAAATGAAAGTTGCAGTTATCAAATATAATGCAGGCAATATCCGCTCGGTGGATTATGCTTTGAAGCGCTTGGGGATAGAGGCGGTGATTACGGCGGATGAGGCTGTGCTGCGTGCTGCCGATAAGGTTATCTTTCCCGGTGTGGGAGAGGCGGAAACTACGATGAACTTTTTGCGTGCCGGTGGTATGGATCGGCTGATAAAAGAGTTGCGTCAGCCGGTGCTGGGCATTTGCCTGGGCATGCAGTTGATGTGCCGCCACTCTGAAGAGGGAGACGTGGATTGCCTGGGGATTTTTGATACTGACGTAAAACGTTTCATTTCGCAGAGGCACGAGGATAAAGTACCTCATATGGGATGGAATACCATTGCCCGGACGAATAGCGGACTTTTTAAAGGCTTTACTAAAGAAGAGTTTGTCTATTTCGTACATAGTTTCTATGTGCCAGTCAATGATTGTATGGCAGCCGTGACGGATTACATTCATCCGTTCAGTGCCGCTTTGCATAAAGACAATTACTACGCCACACAGTTCCATCCGGAAAAGAGTGGAAGTGTGGGAGAGCGTATTTTGCGGAATTTCCTGGAACTGTAAATCGTCAAATCGTAAATAAAATGATAGAACTGATTCCCGCTATTGACATTATTGACGGAAAATGTGTACGCCTTTCCCAAGGCGATTATGACAGCAAGAAGGTGTACAACGAAAATCCCGTGGAAGTGGCCCTGGAGCTGGAGGCTCATGGTATCCGTAGACTTCATGTGGTCGATTTGGACGGTGCGGCTTCCCATCATGTGGTAAACTACCGCACGTTGGAACAGATAGCTGTGCGTACGTCTCTTATTATTGATTTTGGAGGTGGGGTGAAGAGTGATGAAGATTTGGTGATAGCTTTTGAGAACGGTGCGCAGATGGTGACCGGCGGCAGCATTGCTGTGAAGAATCCCGAATTGTTCTGTAAGTGGCTTCAAATGTATGGCTCCGAGAAGATTATTCTTGGTGCTGATGTGAAAGAGCATAAAATAGCCGTCAATGGTTGGAAGGATGAGAGTGGCTGCGAACTGTTTCCGTTCTTGAAAGACTATGTAGAGAAGGGGGTCCGTAAGGTTATCTGTACTGATATCAGTTGTGACGGAATGCTGCAAGGACCATCGATAGCGCTGTATAAGGAGATACTGGAGCATCATCCAGAACTCTATCTGATAGCCAGTGGAGGCGTAAGCTGTGCCGATGATATACGCCAGCTGGAAGCCGCCGGCATACCTGCCGTTATTTTCGGTAAGGCTCTGTACGAAGGCCGCATCACCTTCAAAGAGTTGGAAAACTTTGTTAGTTGAAAGGTGAAAATTAATCACTTATAACTTATAACTCAAACCGCCGTGTTAGCAAAAAGAATCATTCCTTGCCTCGACATTAAAGATGGGCAGACCGTGAAAGGTACCAATTTCGTGAACCTCCGCCAGGCGGGCGACCCGGTAGAACTGGCGCGTGCTTATAGTGAGCAGGGTGCCGACGAACTGGTTTTTCTCGACATCACAGCCAGTTTTGAAGGCCGTAAGACTTTCACTGAATTGGTGAAACGCATAGCTGCGAATATCAGCATTCCTTTTACAGTAGGTGGAGGCATTCATGAACTGGGTGACGTGGATAGGCTACTGCATGCAGGTGCCGATAAAATCTCCATCAATTCCTCTGCTATCCGCCGTCCCGGATTGATAGACGAGATTGCGAAGAACTTCGGTTCTCAGGTTTGTGTACTGGCAGTTGATGCCAAACAGACAGAGAAGGGATGGCGGTGCTACTTGAACGGTGGTCGTGTGGAAACGGATAAGGAACTGTTTGCGTGGACAAAAGAAGCCCAGGAACGTGGTGCGGGCGAGATATTGTTCACCAGCATGAATCACGACGGTGTCAAGACCGGTTATGCCAATGAAGCGCTTTCCAGCCTTGCCGACGGATTGTCCATCCCCATCATTGCATCGGGAGGGGCAGGTGCCAAAGAACATTTTCGTGACGTCTTTTTGCAGGGAAAAGCTGATGCTGCCCTGGCAGCCAGTGTTTTTCATTTCGGAGAAATCAAAATTCCCGAATTAAAATCGTATCTTTGTGCCCAAGGAATTGCGATGAGAAGATGAAGGTGAGTTTACGATTGGACGATTTACGATTTACGATTGGGATTACTCAAGCAAATCATAAGTCTCCAGTCACTTAAAGTAATATCAATCGTAAATAGTAAATAGCTAAATCGTAAATAGAATGGATTTTGACAAGATGAACGGACTCGTTCCGGCGATTATACAAGATGCAGATACCGCTAAGGTGCTGATGCTTGGCTTCATGAACAAGGAGGCTTATGACAAGACGGTGGAAACTGGAAAGGTGACTTTCTTCAGCCGTACCAAGAACCGCCTTTGGACGAAAGGCGAGGAGAGTGGCAACTTCCTGAATGTGGTTTCCATGAAGGAAGACTGTGACCGGGATACGTTACTGGTGCAGGTACATCCCGTAGGCCCGGTTTGCCATACCGGTACAGATACTTGCTGGGGTGAGAAGAACGAACAGCCGGTTATGTTTCTAAAGCTTCTTCAGGATTTCATCTGTAAGCGTTATGATGAAATGCCCGAAGGTTCCTATACGACCAGTCTTTTCCAGTCCGGTATCAACAAAATGGCACAGAAGGTAGGCGAAGAGGCTGTGGAAACCGTCATTGAGGCTTGCAACGGTACGGACGAACGCCTGATTTATGAAGGAGCTGATTTGTTGTATCACCTCATCGTGCTGCTCACATCCAAAGGATACCGCATTGAAGACCTTGCGCGTGAATTGGAGGAACGTCACAGTGCGACGTGGAAGAAACATTAAGTAATTAAAAATTAATAATTAAAATGGGGGTGGGCGAGGCGCTGATAAGATATACGGACGTAGAGATACACCAGCAGGAGTTGTGCGTACTGAACGATGTGAATTTGGAACTTCACAAAGGGGAGTTCGTGTACCTGGTAGGTAAAGTGGGCTCCGGCAAGACGAGCCTGCTCAAGACTTTCTATGGCGAACTGGATATTGCATCGGGCGAGGCTGAAGTATTGGGGTATGACATGCTCCATATTAAGCGTAAGCACATCCCGCAGTTGCGCCGCAAGCTGGGAATCGTATTCCAGGACTTCCAGTTGCTGACAGACCGTACGGTGTACGACAACCTTGAATTTGTTCTCCGTGCTACCGGTTGGAAGAGCAAAGGGGAGATTAAGGACAAAATAGAAGAGGTGTTGAACCTGGTGGGGATGAGCAACAAAGGATATAAGCTGCCTAATGAACTGTCGGGTGGTGAGCAACAGCGCATTGTGATTGCGCGTGCAGTGCTCAACTCTCCGGAGATAATCCTTGCGGATGAGCCTACCGGAAACCTGGATTCGGAAACCGGACATGCCATTGCAGAACTTCTGCACGGCATCAGTGAAGCCGGCGCACTGGTGGTGATGACCACGCACAACCTGCAGCTGCTGCGAGAGTTTCCCGGCAAGGTGTACCGGTGCGCAGACCATCTGATGACTGATGTTACAGCAGAATACGCCCCTGCAATAACCAATGATTAGTAGTTAAGTAGTTATCTCTAACTACTGATTCTTATAAAGAACAGAAATTAACGATAAAGCTCCGCAGCTGCCTACTTGTAGCTCGTAGCTTGTAACTATAAACTAATTAATACAGGAACGAAAATGAAAGTTTTAAAGTTTGGAGGTACTTCAGTAGGTTCGGCTCAGCGAATGAAGGAAGTGGCCAAATTGATTACCGATGGTGAACGTAAGATTGTGGTTCTCTCTGCCATGTCGGGTACCACAAACACATTGGTTGAGATTTCGGACTATCTGTACAAGAAGAATCCGGAAGGTGCCAACGAGATTATCAACAAGCTGGAAAGTAAATATCGCCAGCACATTGATGAACTCTTTGCTACTCCGGAGTATAAACAGAAAGGCCTGGAACTCATCAAATCACATTTTGACTATATCCGTTCTTATACCAAAGACCTCTTCACTCTGTTTGAGGAGAAAGTGGTGTTGGCTCAGGGCGAGTTGATTTCCACCGCCATGATGAACTACTATCTGCAGGAATGCGGCGTGAAGTCTGTGTTGCTTCCGGCTTTAGAATACATGCGTACGGACAAGAATGCCGAGCCCGATCCGGTCTATATCAAGGACAAGCTCCAGGTTCAGCTGGAACTGCATCCGGATGCTGAGATTTATATCACTCAGGGGTACATCTGCCGCAACGCCTACGGCGAGATAGACAATCTGCAGCGTGGCGGAAGCGACTATACGGCTTCGCTGATTGGTGCTGCCATCAACGCTTCCGAAATCCAGATTTGGACGGATATCGACGGCATGCACAACAACGACCCCCGTATTGTGGACAAGACTGCGCCGGTGCGTCATCTGCATTTCGAAGAGGCCGCCGAGCTGGCATACTTCGGTGCCAAGATTCTGCACCCTACCTGCATCCAGCCTGCCAAGTATGCCAATATCCCCGTCCGTCTGCTCAATACGATGGACCCCACTGCTCCGGGTACGCTGATTTCCAACGATACGGAGAAGGGTAAGATTAAGGCGGTGGCTGCCAAGGACAACATTACGGCCATCAAGATAAAATCCAGCCGCATGTTGCTTGCTCACGGATTCTTGCGTAAGGTTTTCGAGATATTCGAGAGCTACCAGACTTCCATCGATATGATTTGTACTTCAGAAGTGGGTGTGTCCGTATCTATCGATAATGTGAAGCATCTCAATGAAATTCTGGATGACTTGAAGAAGTATGGCACAGTGACGGTGGACAAGGACATGTGCATCATCTGCGTGGTGGGCGACCTCGAATGGGAAAACGTCGGTTTCGAAGCCAAGGCATTGGATGCCATGCGCGACATACCGGTACGTATGATTTCTTTCGGTGGTAGCAACTATAATATCTCTTTCCTCATCCGCGAGTGCGACAAGAAGGCAGCGTTGCAGTCACTCAGTGATGCGCTGTTCAATGAGGAATAACTCTTGATATTTTTCAGACGCAGATTACACAGATGACGCAGATTCTTTTTGCTTCCTATTTGTGTAATCTGCGTCATCTGCATCTGAAAAATTATTTGTAGACACCTCTTTCATCTTCCTTTTTTTAAACTAAACAAAGATTACGATTATTATATGAAAGGAACATTCCCTATCCATAAATTCCGCGAATTGCGTACTCCCTTCTATTACTACGACACAAAGGTCTTGCGCGACACACTTTCGTGCATCCGTACGGAAGCTGCCCGATATGGCAACTATTCGGTGCATTATGCTGTGAAGGCCAATGCCAATCCCAAGGTGCTTGCCATTATCCGCGAGAACGGCTTGGGTGCCGACTGTGTAAGTGGCGGTGAAATCCGTGCAGCCATCAAGGCAGGTTTTCCCACTGGCAAGATTGTTTTTGCAGGGGTGGGCAAGGCTGATTGGGAAATCAATCTGGGGCTGGATTATGACATTTTCTGCTTTAATGTGGAGTCTGTCCCCGAGCTGGAGATTATCAACGAGCTGGCTGCCGCTAAGGGTAAGGTGGCCAATGTGGCTTTCCGTATCAATCCCAATGTAGGTGCCCATACCCATGCCAATATTACCACTGGGCTGGCCGAAAACAAGTTTGGTATCAGCATGCAGGATATGGACCATGTGATAGACATTGCGCAGAATATGAAGAACCTGAGATTCATCGGACTGCATTTCCACATCGGTTCCCAAATATTGGATATGGGCGATTTCGTGGCTTTGTGTAACCGCGTCAACGAATTGCAGGATAAGCTGGAAGCTCGCCATATCCGCATCGAGCACGTCAATGTGGGGGGCGGACTCGGCATTGACTACGGTCACCCCAACCGTCAGCCGATACCCGACTTCAAAAGCTACTTCGAGACTTACAACAGCCATCTGAAACTCCGTCCCCACCAGACGCTCCACTTCGAGCTGGGACGTGCGGTAGTGGGACAATGCGGTTCATTGATTTCGCAGGTGCTTTATGTGAAGCAGGGCACCAACAAGCAGTTTGCCATCCTGGATGCCGGCATGACGGATTTGATTCGTCCGGCACTCTACCAAGCGTTCCATAAGATAGAGAATATCACTTCGGATGCGCCGGTTCAGGCTTATGATGTCGTAGGGCCCATCTGCGAGTCTTCTGATGTATTCGGTAAGGCTATTGATTTGAATGGGGTGAAGCGTGGCGACCTTATCGCCCTCCGTTCGGCAGGGGCTTATGGCGAAATTATGGCTTCGGGCTATAACTGCCGTGAGCTGCCTCAAGGATATACGTCGGACGAGCTGGTATAGAGAGGCTGGAGATGCGTTGCATGAATGGCGAAGCATTTATTATACCAAGGCTTCTGTTTTTATATAAAAAATGTTATTGCGTGAACAACTTTTAAGGTTTCTTGTTACTTTTGTAATGATTTCAATTTAAATAAATACGATTATGATTACAGAAAAATTACAGAATGCAATTAATGAGCAGATTACGGCTGAGATGTGGTCTTCCAACCTTTATCTGGCAATGTCTTTCTATATGGAGAAAGAAGGTTATAACGGCATGGCTTCCTGGTTGAAGAAGCAGGCTTCTGAAGAAAAAGCTCATGCTTGCGAAATGGCTTCTTATATCATCAAGCGTGGCGGTAAGGCCAAACTGGACAAGATTGATGTTGTTCCCAATGACTTCGGTACTCCACTGGAAGTGTTCGAGCAGGTAGCCCAGCACGAACGCCGTGTTTCCAAAATGATTGATGAATTGGTAGATGTTGCCTCTGCCGAAAAAGATAAGGCTACACAAGACTTCCTTTGGGGATTCGTGCGCGAGCAGGTAGAAGAAGAAGCTACTGCCGACGGCATTGTAGATATGATAAAGAAAGCCGGTGATGCCGGAATCTTCTTCGTTGACTCAAAACTGGGAGAACGCAGATAAGAGAGAAACTAAAAAAATCCCGCGGCTAATTTTAGTCGCGGGATTTTTTTTAGTTATGAGTTATAAGTTGTGAGTTATTTGTTGATGAAGGGCTTATATCCGCAAGGGAAAGCACAAGCAAATAACTTATAACTCATCACTCATCACTCATCACTCATTTCAGCACTCCCAGCTCTTTCCCCACCTTAATAAATGCAGCGATACATTTGTCCAGATGCTCCTTTTCGTGTCCGGCAGAGATTTGTACGCGGATGCGTGCCTGGTCTTTGGGCACTACGGGGTAGTAGAAACCGGTGACGTAGATGCCTTCTTCCTGCATGCGGGCGGCATAAATCTGGGAGAGTTTGGCATCATACAGCATGACGGCGCAGATGGCGCTTTGTGTCGGCTTGATGTCGAAACCGGCGGCGGTCATCTTGTCGCGGAAGTAGTTCACGTTTTCCAGCAGTTTGTCATGCAGGGCATTGCTCTCTTTGAGCATCTTGAATACCTCGAGGCTGGCGCCGATGATGCCCGGAGCCAATGAGTTGGAGAAGAGGTACGGACGGCTGCGTTGGCGTAGCAGGTCGATGATTTCCTTGCGTCCGGTAGTGAATCCTCCCAAAGCGCCGCCAAAGGCTTTGCCCAAGGTTCCGGTATAGATGTCCACGCGTCCGTAGGTGCCGTATTGTTCGCTTACGCCGTGTCCCGTAGGGCCTACCACGCCGGCGGAGTGTGATTCGTCCACCATGACCAGCGCGTCGTATTTCTCGGCAAGGTCGCAAATCCGGTCCATCGGGGCAACGTTGCCGTCCATGGAAAATACCCCGTCTGTAACCACGATACGGAAACGCTGTGCCTGGGCTTCCTGCAGGCATCTTTCCAGGTCGGCCATGTCGGCATTGGCGTAGCGATAGCGTTTGGCTTTGCAGAGGCGTACGCCGTCAATGATGGAAGCATGGTTTAGGGAGTCCGAGATGATGGCGTCTTCCTCGGTGAAGAGGGGCTCGAACACACCGCCATTGGCGTCGAAACAAGCGGCGTAGAGAATGGTGTCTTCAGTCTTGAAGTAGTCGGAGATGGCTGCTTCCAGCTCCTTGTGGATGTCCTGCGTTCCGCAGATGAAGCGTACGGACGACATGCCGTATCCGCGGCGTTCCATAATCTGCTGGGCGGCGGCAATCAGCCGCGGGTGGTTGGACAGTCCCAGGTAATTGTTGGCACAGAAGTTCAGCACCTCTTTGCCTTTTACGCTGATGGCAGCTTGTTGTGCACTCTCAATCAGTCGCTCTTCCTTGTAGAGTCCGGCTTCTTTTATTTCAGCAAGTGTCTTGCTGAGATGGTCTTTCATTTTACCGTACATAGCATTTTATTTTTTAGGTAATACGTTGTCATTACATTTCCCACAAAGAACATCATTTTTCTTGGAATAAACAATATCAATATGGCAGAAATATGAAAAAAAAGTATGTATATTTGCACCATATATAATAACGAAACCTTATAAATAACTCGTATGAAGAATATTTTGGTAATTGGAGCTACCGGACAGATTGGGTCGGAACTCACGCTGGAGTTGCGCAAACGTTATGGCGATGACCATGTTGTGGCAGGATACATTCCGAGTGCTATGCCCAAGGGAGAATTGAAAGCATCCGGCCCTTCGGCCATTGCCGACGTGACAGACCGTCAGTCCATCGAGGTGGTGGCACGTCAGTTCAAGATTGATACTATCTACAACCTGGCTGCCTTGCTCTCGGTAGTTGCCGAAAGCCGTCCGGCCATGGCTTGGAAAATCGGTATCGACGGGTTGTGGAATGTACTGGAAGTGGCACGTGAGTACAATTGTGCCGTGTTTACTCCGAGTTCCATCGGTTCGTTCGGCGAAGCTACGCCTCATGTGAAGACACCGCAGGACACTATCCAGCGTCCGCGTACCATGTATGGGGTGACAAAAGTGACGACTGAATTGTTGAGTGACTATTACTATACAAAATATGGTGTGGATACACGCTCGGTACGTTTTCCGGGAATCATTTCGAACGTGACCCCTCCGGGTGGCGGCACTACGGACTATGCGGTGGATATCTTCTACTCTGCCGTGAAGGGAGAAAAATTCGTATGTCCGGTGAAGGCCGGCACGTATATGGATATGATGTATATGCCCGACGCACTGAACGCGGCCATCTCGCTGATGGAAGCGGCACCGGCAAGGCTGAAGCACCGCAACGCCTTCAACATCGCCTCCATGAGTTTTGACCCAGAACAGATTTATCAGGAAATTAAGAAGCATATGCCTGATTTTGAGATGGCATACGAGATTGATCCGCTGAAGCAGGCCATTGCCGACAGCTGGCCCGACTCTCTGGATGACTCTTGTGCACGCGAGGAATGGGACTGGATGCCGCAGTACGACCTGGAGTCCATGACCGTAGACATGCTTGAGAAATTAAGGGCTAAATTAAACAAGTGACCGTAAGCGGTCCGTAAAGAATGAAAAAACTTTTATTGGGATTTTTGTTACTCGCCTTTTTGATTTCGTGTGGAAACAAAAAGGCGAAAATGGATCCCTTTGCTACCATTACGGAAATGGTGGATTCGGCCGGTCACAAGGCCGATACGCTGCTGGAAGCAGAAGTGAAGGAAGAACCGAAGCCGATGGAGGCAGACGAGCTGTTTGATGATTTTATCTTCAATTATGCTTCGGATGATGCTCTGCAAAGGCAGAGGACGGTATTTCCTTTGCCCTATTATGACCGTGACACTCCGCTGAAGATAGAGGCGGACTTCTGGAAGCACGATTATCTGTTTACCAAGCAGAACTATTACACCTTGCTTTTTGATAAGGAAGAGGATATGGACATGGTGGGCGATACTACGCTGACATCGGTACAAGTGGAGTGGATTTTCTTGAAAACGCGTATGATGAAGCGTTATTATTTTGAGAAGAAGCGGGGAATGTGGATGCTCGAAGCCATCAACCTGCGCGAGATGGAGAAAGGCGAAAATGAGGACTTCGTGGAATTCTATACCCGTTTTGTGACGGACAGTGTCTATCAGAGCAAGCATATCAGCCATCCGCTACAATTCATCACCATAGACCCTGACGACGAGTTCTCTATCCTGGAAACCACTTTGGATGTGGACCAGTGGTATGCCTTCCGTCCGGTAATGCCTGCCGACAGACTGTCTAATATCAATTACGGACAGAAGAATGAGGACTTGTCGGACACCAAAATACTGAAGGTAAATGGCATAGGCAACGGATACTCCAATATCTTCTATTTCCGCAAACGCAGTAAGGGATGGGAGCTGTACAAATATGAAGACACGAGCATTTAAAATAAAGGAGGAAAGGTTTGAGGAAGATACCCAATACATTTGGAATTGACGTTACTGCTGCAAGATTTCTGGAATACGGCTCGGAGGATGAACTGCGGGAGCTGATTGCAGCAGGACAGGTCGTTGCGCCCTGGCTGCATATCGGTGGAGGGAGCAACCTGCTCTTTATTAAGGATTATGAAGGCACGGTGCTGCATTCACGTATCGGTGGCCTGGAGGTGACGTCAGAGGATGAGGAGCACGTGTGGGTGCGTGTGGGTGCTGGTGTGGTATGGGACGATTTTGTGGCTTGGTGTGTGAAACGACATTGGTATGGTGCCGAGAACCTTTCGCTGATACCGGGTGAGGTCGGGGCAAGTGCAGTACAGAATATCGGTGCTTATGGTGTGGAAGTAAAGGACCTGATAACATCCGTGGAAACCATAAATATGGCAAGGGAGAAGCGTATCTACGGGGTGGATGAATGCGGCTACTCCTACAGAAAGAGCTTGTTTAAGCAACCGGAGATGAAGGCCGTGTTTGTGACTTACGTGAACTTCTGCTTGAGTAAACGGGAACATTATACATTGGATTACGGTACTATCCGGCAGGAGCTGGAGAAATATCCGGTGCTGAATCTGGAAACTTTGCGCCGCGTGATTATAGACATCCGTCAAAGCAAGTTGCCCGACCCGAAGGTGCTGGGCAATGCGGGTAGTTTTTTTATGAACCCCATCGTGCCGCGTCGGCAGTTCGAGTCTTTGCAACGGGAATATCCGGATATGCCCCACTATGATGTGGATGCCGGCCGGGTAAAGATACCGGCTGCCTGGATGATAGACCGGTGTGGCTGGAAAGGGAAGGCGCTGGGGCCTGCTGCGGTGCACGGCCGGCAGGCGTTGGTACTGGTGAACTCGGGTGGTGCCACGGGAGCGGATATTGTTGCTCTTTCGGATGCCGTGCGGGCTTCTGTCCGCGAGAAATTCGGCATTGACATTCACCCGGAAGTTTGTTTGATAAAATAGTAAGAGAGTTTTGACGCACCCAAACATCGTTGTATATAACCTGATTTTAGAAATTTATTTGATTTAGTCAATGGGAAAACTCAGAATACTAGGAAGCGGAACTTCGACCGGAGTGCCTGAGATAGGCTGTACTTGTCCGGTCTGCACTTCCACTGACCCGCGGGACAACCGCTTGCGTGCGTCATCCCTGCTGCATACGGATGATGCGGTGATATTGATAGATTGTGGCCCTGACTTCAGGGAACAGATGCTGCGCGCCTCTTCTTTTGAGAAGATAGACGGCGTACTGGTGACACACGAACACTATGACCATGTGGGCGGTCTGGATGATTTGCGCCCGTTCGGCCGTTTTGCCGATATCCCTATCTATTCCGATGCCTACACTGCTGCCCATCTGCGGGCAAGGATGCCTTACTGCTTTGTCGATAAAGTATATCCGGGAGTTCCGCGTATCTATCTGCAGGAAGTGGAGGCGGGGCAGGCGTTCCACATCAACCGGACGGAGGTGCTGCCTTTACGGGTGATGCACGGTAGGCTTCCCATCCTGGGCTACCGCATTGGCGGCCGGCTGGGATATATCACGGATATGCACATGATGCCTGAGGAATCTTATGAACAATTGAAGGGCTTGGACGTTTTGGTAATGAATGCTTTACGGCCAAAGCCGCATCCTACGCACCAGAGTATTTCGGAGGCGTTGGAGGCTGCCGGACGTATTGGTGCCAAAGAGACCTATTTTATCCATATGAGCCATCATGCAGGGCTTCATGCCGACATCGAAAAGCTGTTGCCACCCCATGTACACTTTGCCTACGATGGACTTGAAATAGATTTCTAAACTTTTTGAAACATTTGTTTTGTTTTATTAGTAGAAAATGCTATTTTTGCCAAAAGTTGATGAATAAATGCCATGAAACTCCGACTCCTCATACAGATAGCTGTCGTTGTGTCCATAGTGCTGCTATGTACCGGTTTTGGCGTGTATTCCTTCCTGCGGTTGAATTCGGTGGAGAACCGGCAGGATTTCAATCTTTATACTTTGGTGCCTCAAGATGCCACAGCCATACTCGAAACTGACCGTATGGCAGACCTCGTGGAAGATATCAATGAACTGAATTGCAGCAAAGACAATCATTTTCTATACGTATCGGAGCTTTTTGTTTACTTGAAGAAATATTTGTATACTTTGGTGGAGGATACTCCGCATGGACTGAGTAAACAGATGAACAAGATGCTGATTAGCTTTCACGAGCCGGATACACCGATGAACCAAGTATTGTATTGCAGTTTGGGTTCGGGTGATTATGAGTTGGTGGAATCTTTTGTGGAGAAGTACTGCTCCAGTTCGTTTCCTTCCAAGTATTTCGATTACAAGGGAGAGGAGATACGTATCTATCCCATGGCAGACGGTCGTTTCCTGGCTGCCTACTTCACTCCCGATTTTCTGGTTGTAAGTTTCCAGAAGCGTTTGATAGAACATGTGATTGATGCGCGGCGCAGCAAAAAGTCCCTGATGAACCTCCCTTCTTTCCGCACTATGTACGCGGGCAAGCAGAGTAACGTGGCTGCCACGGTCTATGTGCGTATGAAAGGAGTGGATATGGGGAAGCCTACGGACGGTATCCGTTCGCAGACGCAGCTGGGCAGTTGGGCGGAGTTTGACATGAAGTTCAATGAAGATGCCATTTATTGCTCCGGCATCAGCCATGGGTCGGATTCCACACAGACGTTTATCAATGCCTTGCGGGTGCAGCAGCCGGTAGAGGACGGATTTTCCGGGGCTCTGCTTCCGTCTTCCACTTTTTTTTACGATCGCTGGGCAATGTCTGACAGAAATTCCTGGTTTGGCTTTACTGCCAGTCAGGAGTATGCCAAGGCCACCTATTCAGACTATATCAAGCAGCGCGACGAGGAGTGGATTGCTTACTTGAATGAGCATGCGGGCGAGAGCGTGATGTCTTGCTTGTTCCAGTCTAAAGACACGTTGGACAAGCTGCCTTGCGCCGTGATGTGTATCCCTCTCAAGGATGAACTGGCAGCGGAACGCCGCTTGCAGTCTCTGCTTTACAGTACCCCCAAGGAAGAGGATGCTCCGCTTATGCCGAAGGTGGTTTCAAATAATTCGTTGTATCCCAAAGCAAGGAAGTTCCCTAAATATGTGTTGCCCCGTAACACGCTGCTCACCCAGCTGACGGGCATCACGGAGTCTGCCCTTTATACCTTTGCCTGTTTCTATCGGGGTAGTCTGTTGCTGGCTCCCGATGCACTGAGCCTTTCGGCCTATATTGAGGCGGTGGAGAGTGGAGATGTGTTAGACGGAACACCGGTGTACGAAGAGGGTATAGGCAGTCTTTCACCCATATATAATTTTGTGATGATGGTGGATATGGAGATGATGCTGAGCCAGCCTGAAACGTATGTGCGTCTGATACCGAACTTCTTCTTCCGTCAATCCAACTTCTTCCGTCATTTCATGCTTGCAGTACAATTCACTTGTACAGAAGGGGTGGTTTATCCGAATATCGTATTGCTTTATAAAGGGTGATTAATCGGTCATTCTGTAGAGTGCTGAGGGAAAATAAGCACGAGGAAAGTCAAAATACACACTCACCACAGATTGCACAGATTAAAACAGCTAAAAATTCTTGATTATCAAAATTCTAGAATGAACTGTGTTAATCTGTGCAATCTGTGGTGAATTATAACATATTCTTAGAACGGCAGGTCATCCTTTGCATCCCCTGCGAGGAATTCCGGTGCGGCAGTGGGAGCCGGCGGTGGAACGGGAGCGCCCGGAGCGGGTGCGGCAGTGCTTACGCGTTCTACCTTCCATGCGCGAATACTGTTGAACCAACGGTCTTGCCATTGGCGTGCGTCTACATCAAAAGATACTGTCAGCTCTTCGCCCATCTGAATATTGAACTGTTCGATTTTGTCCGCTCCAAATACGTCAAAACACATTTTGCGCGGATATTGGCCATGGTCTTCAATCACATATTCTTGTGATTTCCATTCGTTACCTGACTTGGAAACTCCGCCTCTGGGCTGGAGTATAGCGATGATTTTTCCTGTAAATTCCATTGTTTTCTTTTTAAATGATGCGGCGAAGTTACAATTTTTTAGGAATATGAGACGAATATTCGGCTGTTTTTTCTTGCTATTTCTTTGTCGTAGGGAATTCTTTTTTTAACTTTGTCCGTCAGTTTGAAAAAGATAAAAACGGTTTCTAAGACGTTAGCAAAATAAAAAACTTAAATATACAGAAGATATGAAATTTATCGTTTCGAGTACTGCGCTCTCCAGTCATTTGCAGGCTATCAGCCGTGTGATTAATTCGAAGAATGCGTTGCCTATTTTGGATTGTTTCCTCTTTGAACTGCAAGACGGAACCTTGTCTGCAACTGTTTCCGACAGTGAAACGACGATGGTCACTACGGTCGAAGTGAATGAAAGTGATATGGACGGCCGTTTTGCCGTCACAGCCAAAACCCTTTTGGACGCTTTGAAGGAAATTCCCGAACAACCGTTGACTTTTGAAATCAATACGGATTCCCTTGAAATCACGGTACAGTATCAGAACGGTAAATACAGCCTGATGGGGCAGAATGCGGACGAGTTCCCGCAGTCTGCCATGTTGGGTGACAATGCCGTACGTGTGGAAATGGATGCACAAGTGTTGCTGGGTGGTATCAACCGTGCCGTGTTTGCTACGGCTGATGACGAGCTTCGTCCCGTGATGAACGGTATCTATTTCGATATCACAACGGAGGACATCACGATGGTGGCATCAGACGGTCATAAGCTGGTGCGCTGCAAGACACTGGCTGCCAAAGGTAACGAACGTGCCGCCTTTATCCTGCCCAAGAAGCCGGCTTCGCTGATGAAGAATCTGCTGCCGAAAGAACAAGGCATGGTGACTATCGAGTTCGACGAACGCAACGCTGTGTTCACATTGGAAAGCTACCGCATGGTGTGCCGTCTCATCGAAGGACGCTATCCCAACTACAACTCTGTGATTCCGCAGAACAACCCTTATAAAGTGACGGTAGACCGTCTGCAACTGCTCGGTGCTTTGCGCCGCGTGTCTATCTTCTCTTCGCAGGCAAGCAGCCTTATCAAGCTCCGTATGCAGGAGAATCTGATTGTCATCTCCGCACAGGACATCGACTTCTCTACATCGGCCGAAGAAACACTGGTTTGCCAATATGCGGGCAATCCGATGAGCATCGGTTTCAAGTCCACTTTCCTGATTGACATTCTGAATAACATTTCTGCCGATGAAATCGTTATCGAACTGGCAGATCCTTCACGTGCAGGTGTCATTATTCCGGTAGAGCAGGAAGAGAACGAAGACTTGCTGATGCTGCTGATGCCGATGATGCTGAATGACTGATGAATATTAGCAATCGGATTATGAGCTACGAGCTACAAGTGGCTGCGCAATTATGCCGCACGGTACTTGTAGCTCGTGGCTTGTAAGTTAAACTTATAATTTATAGCTCATAGCCAGAGCTTATAAAACGAAAAAACAATGAAATTGAATCTGAAAAATCCGATAGTCTTTTTTGATTTGGAGACTACGGGTACCAATATCAACTCAGACCGAATTGTCGAAATCTGTTACCTCAAGGTATATCCCAACGGGAATGAGGAGTCCAAAACCATGCGTATCAACCCCGAAATGCCCATTCCTGCCGAAGCATCTGCCGTTCATGGCATCTACGATGCCGATATAGCCGACTGCCCCACATTCAAGGAAGTGGCGCGCAACATTGCCAATGACATTGAAGGATGCGACTTGGCGGGCTTCAACTCCAACCGTTTTGATATCCCCGTCCTGGCGGAAGAGTTCCTTCGTGCCGGTGTGGACATTGACATGAGCCGCCGCAAGTTTGTGGACGTGCAGGTCATTTTCCACAAGATGGAGCAACGCACGCTGTCTGCTGCCTATAAATTCTATTGCGGCAAGAATTTGGAAGACGCCCATACGGCAGAGGCTGATACACGTGCCACCTACGAAGTGCTGATGTCGCAGTTGGACCGCTATCCGGAGTTGCAGAATGACGTGGCTTTCCTTGCCGACTATTCCAGCTTCAACAAGAATGTGGACTTTGCCGGTCGTATGGTCTACGATGACAAAGGTGTGGAAGTATTCAACTTCGGCAAGTACAAGGGCATGTCGGTATCCGATGTCCTGAAGCGCGATCCCGGCTATTACAGCTGGATTCTGAACAGTGATTTTACCCTGAATACCAAAGCCACGCTGACCAAGATACGTCTGCGTGAAATGACTCAGAAATAAATGGCAAATATACTGAAAGGGAAGAAAATAGTATTGGGCATTACGGGCAGCATTGCCGCCTATAAAGCATGCTATATTATTCGCGGACTGATTAAGCGTGGTGCAGAGGTGCAGGTGGTCATTACGCCTGCCGGAAAAGAATTTATTACCCCTATCACGCTCTCTGCCCTGACCAGCAAACCGGTTATCAGTGAGTTCTTTGCCCAACGCGATGGCACCTGGAACAGCCATGTGGACCTCGGTCTGTGGGCAGATGCCATGCTGATAGCCCCGGCTACGGCTTCCACCATCGGCAAGATGGCGAATGGCGTGGCAGACAATATGCTGATTACCACCTATCTTTCCGCCAAAGCTCCGGTGTTTGTGGCGCCTGCCATGGACCTGGACATGTATGCCCATCCTTCCACCCAAAAGAATCTGGATACACTCCGCTCTTATGGAAACCACATCATAGAACCTGCTACGGGAGAACTCGCCAGCCATCTGGTGGGGAAAGGCCGTATGGAGGAGCCGGAGAATATCATCCGCCACCTGGAAATGTACTTTGCTGCCAAAGATGGCGACCTGGTGGGCAAGACAGTGATGATAACCGCAGGACCTACTTATGAGAAGATAGACCCGGTGCGCTTCATCGGCAACTATTCTTCCGGCAAGATGGGACTTGCCCTGGCAGATGAATGTACCGCCAGAGGGGCCAAGGTGATACTGATTGCCGGTCCGGTGCAGCAAGGCACTTACTTCCCGATGCACCAGTACCATGCGGTAGAGTCGGCGCAGGAGATGTTCGAGGCTGCATCCGCCGCCTTTGTCCATGCCGATGCCGCCATCTTGACGGCTGCCGTGGCAGACTACACCCCCGAACAAGTGGCGGATGAGAAAATCAAGCGTGAAAAGACCGGGGAGATGAGTTTGAACTTGAAACCTACTCGCGACATAGCCGCTTTCTTAGGCAATCTGAAGAACGATACAGAGCACCAACGGCGCCTCCTCGTAGGCTTTGCCCTTGAGACTCATAACGAGCAGATGAATGCGGAAGACAAGCTCAACCGCAAGAATCTGGACTTCATCGTGCTGAACTCCCTGAACGACAAGGGAGCCGGTTTTCGTTGCGATACCAATAAAATCAGTATCATAGACCACCAGGGAAAGACGGACTACCCCTTGAAGTCCAAAGCCGAAGTGGCTGCCGACATCGTAGACCGTCTGGTGAAAGATTTAAATAGTAAATAGTAAATCGTCAAATCGTCAATATCCTTATGTTGCGTTCGCTTTACATACAGAATTATGCGCTTATTGAAAAGCTCGATATCAGCTTCAGCAGCGGTTTCTCGGTGATAACGGGTGAGACCGGTGCTGGAAAATCCATTATTCTGGGTGCCATCGGTCTGCTGCTGGGACAGCGTGCCGATGTGAAAGCCATTCGTGTAGGAGCTTCGAAGTGCATTATCGAGGCCCGTTTTGATATTTCCGCTTACGGTATGCAGCCTTTCTTTGAGGAGAATGAGTTGGAGTACGAGGAAGAATGCATCCTGCGCCGCGAGGTGTCCGCTTCGGGCAAGAGCCGGGCATTCATCAATGACACGCCTGCTTCATTGGCTCAGATGAAGGAGCTGGGAGAACAGCTGATTGACGTGCATTCCCAGCATCAGAACCTATTGCTGAACAAGGAAGGATTTCAGTTGAATGTACTGGACATCTTGTCGCATAACGAAGAGGCCTTGTCTGCTTACCAGCATATCTTCGGAGCATGGAAGCAGGCACAGCAGGATTTGGAGGCCCTTGTTGCCCGTGCCAATCAGGATAAGTCGGACGAAGACTATATCCGTTTCCAACTGGAACAGTTGGAAGAGGCACACTTGTCTGCCGGTGAGCAGGAGGAGCTGGAGCAAGAGGCAGATACGCTGAGTCATGCGGAAGAGATAAAGGCCGGACTCTATCGGGTAGGGCAGACGCTCTACTCGGACGAAGGAGGCTTGTTGTCCGGGCTGAAGGAATGCCTGAATACGATGCTCGGCCTGCAGAGGGTTTATCCGGTTGCCGGGGAACTTGCCGAACGCATGGAAAGCGCTTATATCGAGTTGAAGGATATTTCGCAGGAAGTGTCGGGTAAGGAGGATGAAATAGAGTTCAACCCCGAACGTCTGGATGAAGTGAACGAACGTCTGAACTTGATTTATACGCTCCAACAGAAGCACCGCGTTTCCACTGTCGGTGAACTTCTGGCGCTGACGGATGAATACGCCGCCAAACTCTCCGCCATCACTTCGTCCGACGAGCACATCGAGGAACTGAAAGCGCGTTGCGACGCTTTATATAATAAGGTGAAAAAGCAGGCTGCCGTCCTCACCAAGGCGCGTACTGCCGCTGCCCGTGAAGTGGAGAAGCAGATGGCTGCGCGGCTGGTTCCGTTGGGCATGCCCAATGTCCGTTTCCAGGTAGAGATAGGTGCCCGCAAAGAGCCGGGCATACACGGGGCGGATACTGTGAACTTCTTGTTTTCCGCGAATAAGAACGGGGCATTGCAAAGCGTCTCCTCCGTAGCTTCGGGTGGTGAAATAGCCCGCGTCATGCTCTCCATCAAAGCAATGATAGCCGGTGCCGTCAAGCTTCCTACTATTGTATTCGACGAAATAGATACCGGAGTCTCCGGCGAGATAGCCGACCGCATGGCGGATATCATGCAGGAGATGGGCGAGCAGGACCGCCAGGTAATCAGTATCACCCATCTGCCCCAGATTGCTGCCCGCGGACGCGCCCATTATAAGGTGTACAAGCAGGACAACGAGACGGAAACAAACAGTCACATCCGTCGTCTGACCGACGATGAACGCGTGGAAGAAATAGCCCATATGCTGAGTGGTGCTAAGCTGACCGAAGCCGCACTGAACAATGCCAGAGCATTGCTGGAAGTATCAAATAGTAAATAGTAAATCGTCAAATAGTAAATACCCATATATGGTTGATAACAGTGAAATGATTTTCGGCGTTCGTGCCGTGATAGAAGCCATTCAGGCAGGAAAAGAGATAGACAAGATATTGGTAAAGAAGGACATTCAGAGTGATTTGTCAAAAGAGCTGTTCGCTGTCTTGAAAGGGACTTTGATACCGGTACAGCGCGTTCCGGTGGAACGCATCAACCGCGTGACGCGTAAGAATCACCAGGGAGTGATTGCCTTCATCTCTTCAGTCACTTACCAGAAGACGGAGGACTTGGTACCTTTCCTTTTCGAGCAGGGCAAGAATCCTCTGTTTGTGATGCTCGACGGCATCACGGATGTCCGCAATTTCGGCGCCATTGCCCGTACTTGCGAGTGTGCGGCGGTAGATGCCGTGATTATCCCTGCACGGAACAGTGTATCAGTCAACGCAGATGCCATGAAAACTTCGGCAGGAGCCTTGCACACTTTGCCCGTTTGCCGCGAACACAGCCTGAAAGAGACCCTGCAATTCCTCAAGAATAGTGGTTTCCATATCGTGGCAGCCACGGAGAAAGGCGATTACGACTATACCAAAGCCGACTATACCGGTCCGATGTGCATCATTATGGGTGCCGAAGACAAGGGGGTGTCCTATGACAACCTGGCGTTGTGTGACGAGTGGGTGAAAATTCCCATGTTGGGAACCATCGAGTCCCTCAATGTTTCCGTTGCAGCCGGCATTTTGATTTATGAAGCGGTAAAACAAAGAACCAACTAAGATATGAAAAAGAAATTGCTGTTGATGCTCACTCTCTGTTTATTGGCTCAGTGGAGTGTGGCACAAGCCCCGAAGTGGGTAGACAAAGCCAAACGTGCCGTTTTTTCGGTGGTGACCTACGACCAGGACGATAAGATACTGAATACTGGAAACGGCTTTTTTGTCACTGAAGATGGCGTTGCGCTTTCTGACTACACCTTGTTCAAAGGTGCCCGGCGCGCCGTTGTGATGAGCTCGGACGGGGCACAGATGCCGGTGGAGGCCATTATGGGAGCTGATGACATGTACGATGTTGTCAAGTTCCGTGTCGGCATCCCCGGAAAGAAAGTCACGGCACTCACTTTGGCTGCTGTGGCTCCGGCCGTCGGTGCGGATGTATATCTGCTGCCTTATTCCACCCAGAAGGACCGTTCCTTCACTGCCGGGAAAGTAAAGGAAGCTGATAAGATTTCCGGTAACTATTCCTATTATACACTTGATATGCGTTTGAAGGACAAGATGGTGAGTTGTCCGCTGATGACTGTGGACGGGCAGGTCTTCGGCCTTGCGCAGAAGTCCTCCGGACAAGACACGGCTACCATCTGCTATGCCATTGATGCCAATTTCGCCATGTCGCAGAATATCTCCGCATTGTCTTATGGAGATATGTCATTGAAGGGCATCGGTATTAAGAAGGCATTGCCCGATACCGAAGAGCAGGCTTTGGTGTTCCTCTACATGGCTTCTTCCCAACTGTCTCCGGAGAAGTATATGGAGACTCTGAACGATTTCATTGCACAATATCCTGCCAGTGCCGACGGTTATCTGCGCCGTGCTTCCCAGCATCTGTTCATGTCCCGTGAAGATGCTTCCATGGATAAGGTCGCCGCAGATATGGATAAGGCTTTGGAGGTTGCCGCAAAGAAAGATGATGTGTATTACAACCGGGCCAAGATAATCTATAATTATGCATTGGGCAAGCCCGAGAAAGTTTATAAGGACTGGTCGCTCGACAAGGCTCTGGACGAGGTACGGAAAGCGATAGCCATTGACGAGCTTCCGGTTTATGTCCAGTTGGAGGGTGACATCCAGTTTGCCAAGCAGGACTATCCGTCGGCATTTACCAGCTATGATAAAGTGAATAAGACCATTCTGGCCTCTCCGGCTACCTTCTTCAGTGCTGCCAAGACCAAGGAACTGATGCAGGCACCTGCCGAAGAGGTACTGGCTCTGATGGACAGTTGTGTGGCCCGCTTTACCCAGCCCTATACGGAGGAAGCCGCCCCTTATTTGTTGGAGCGTGCCCAAGCCCGTATGAATGCAGACCAGGCGCGTAATGCCATGCTGGATTATGACGCCTATTACAATGCCGTGAACGGTAAAGTGAACGACATGTTCTACTATTACCGTGAGCAGGCTGCTTTGAAGGCCAAGCAGTACCAGCGTGCGCTGGACGATATGGCGAAAGCCATCGAACTGAATCCGGAGGATTTGACTTACCGTGCCGAACTGGCAGTGGTGAATCTTCGCGTGGGACGTTACGAAGAGGCGTTGAATGTGCTGAAGACTGCTCTGGAGAAAGACCCTAAGTATGCCGAGGCCTACCGTCTGATGGGTATCGCCCAGCTGCAGATGAAGAAGGACAAGGAAGCTTGTGCCAGCTTTGCCAAGGCAAAGGAATTGGGTGACCCCAATGTGGATGCTTTGATTGAGAAGCATTGCAAGTAAAGGGATGGGATAGAATAAAGGCTCTGCTTTCGCAAGCAGAGCCTCTGTTTTGGGGAACTCCCCCGTGTTAAATGAGTTAAGTCTAGGTATAACAGGTTATGAGTGAAATTACGTTGTTTTATTTATAAAATGCGTGGATTTCCGGAATACTGCATATACTTCGGATTTTTTTTATTTCAAAAAAGAAAATAGACTCGATTATTAATAAAAACAAACTTTGACAATCATGAAGAAAGTGATTTGCAGCCAGAAGGCACCGGGCGCCATAGGCCCTTATAGCCAGGCTATCGAAGCCGGCGGAATGGTATTTGTATCAGGTCAGTTGCCTATTGACGCAGCTACCGGAGTGATGGCTGAAGGTGCGGAAGCGCAAGCTCGCCAGTCCTTGGAGAATATAAAGCATATCCTGGAAGAGGCAGGGCTGGGTATGGCGAATATTGTGAAGACAACTGTTTTCCTGGCAGACATGTCCTTGTTCGCTGATATGAACAAGGTATATGCCACTTATTTTGACGGTGCTTTCCCGGCACGTTCGGCTGTGGCAGTGAAGGCGTTGCCCAAAGATGCCTTAGTAGAGATTGAGTGCATCGCGGTTCGCTAACAAGTCGGCCACAATGAAACTGCTGCCTCCCACGAAGATGAAATCTTCCGGGAGGCTTTTTTCTTGTGCGGCCCGCACGGCGGCAGGTACATCAGGATAGCAATGTCCTTCCAGACCTGCTGCTTCGGCAAGCTCCTGTAGTTCGCTTTCGGGCAATGCTCGCTTCACGCTGGCTTTGGTGAAGTAGTAGGTCGCTTCCCGGGGCAGCAGGGCCAGTACCCCCCGTATATCCTTGTCATTCACCATGCCTATGATGATGTGTAGTTGGCGGTAAGCCTGCTGTTTCAGTTGTTCTGTAATGTAGGTGATGCCTCCCACATTGTGGCCGGTGTCACAAATCAGGGTGGGTGAGTCCTGCAGTTTTTGCCAGCGTCCCATCAAGCCCGTCAGTTCCACCACACGGGCAAAGCCACTGCGCACTGCTTGTCCGTCCAGCCGGTAGCCGGCTTCTTTCAGTAGCGGGAGGGCGGTGAGTACGGTCCGGGCATTTTTCTGCTGGTAGAGCCCTTTCAGTTCGTATTCTATTCCGGGATAGTCTTCACGGTCATTCTCCTCGGCAAAGTAGATGGGAGCACCCGTTGTCTGTGCTTTTTCCAGAAATACCGGTTTCGTTTCGGGAGTGGTCTCGCCGATTACAACGGGGATACCGCTTTTAATGATTCCTGCCTTCTCTCCTGCGATTTTTGCCAAGGTGTCCCCCAGGAATTGGGTATGGTCAAAACTGATGTTGGTGATGATGCATACATCCGGACGGATGATATTGGTACAGTCCAGGCGTCCACCTAGTCCCACCTCGATTACGGCTACATCCACCTTTTCATCGGCAAAGTAGCGGAAGGCCATGGCGGTGGTCAGCTCAAAGAAAGAGGGATGGAGGGGTTCGAAGAAGCCACGTTCCTGCTCTACAAAACGGATGACGTATTCCTCGGGTATAGGCTGTCCGTTAATCCGGATGCGCTCCCGGAAATCCACCAGATGGGGCGAGGTATAGAGCCCGACCCTGTATCCTGCCTCTTGCAGTATGGCGGCAAGCGTATGCGAGCAGGAACCCTTTCCATTGGTACCGGCCACATGAATGCTGCGGAAACTGCGGTGGGGATGTCCGAAATGTTCGTCCAGGGTCAGAGTATTTTCCAACCCCTCCTTGTATGCTGAGCCGCCCACCTGCTGAAACATGGGCACACTGTTATATAAGTAAGTTAAAGTGTTCTGATAATCCATCTTTTATAATATTTAACGGAGAAGCAATCCTTTCTCCCTATTAATTTGTTATCTTTAAAAGCGACAAAGATAATGCAGACCGGACGCAATCAAGCTTGCTTGAAATTGCTTGCAGTGTAACTTATCTTAAGCTTATGCAAAGGTATTAACAATTTAAATCTAACGTGTATGGGAGCTAAGAAAAATTTTGTGATTGATACGAATGTGATTCTTCACGATTATAACTGTTTGAAGAATTTTCAAGAGAATGACATTTATCTTCCCATCGTAGTCCTTGAAGAACTGGACAAATTCAAGAAAGGTAATGAGCAGATTAATTTCAATGCGCGTGAGTTCGTCCGTGAGCTTGATTTGATTACCGATGACAATCTGTTCACCAAAGGGGCGCCATTGGGAGAGGGCTTGGGCCGTCTGTTTGTGGTGGCAGGCATGGTGGACTCTCCCCGAGTACGTGATTCCTTTCCCGAACGCATCCCCGACCATCAGATTCTGTCGGTAGTGGACTGGCTTTCCACCAAAAAGCCTAAAATGAAAACCATCCTTGTCACGAAAGACGTGAATCTGCGCATGAAGGCGCGTTCCATCGGTCTGCTGTGCGAAGACTACATCAATGATAAGGTAATCAATGTGGATATATTCGAAAAGTCGAATGAAGTGTTCGAGGGTATTGACCCTGCGCTGATAGATCGCATTTATTCTTCCAAAGAAGGACTGGACATCAACGAGTTCGATTTTAAGGACATCATTCGTCCCAACGAATGTTTTGTGCTGAAGAGTGACCGCAGCAGTGTGCTTGCGCGTTATAATCCCTTTGCCCATTCGATTTGCCGGGTCCACAAGACAAAGAATTATGGCATTGAGCCGCGCAATGCCGAGCAGAGCTTTGCTTTTGAGGTGCTGAACGACCCGAACATCAAGTTGGTTGCCCTGACCGGCAAGGCGGGAACCGGCAAGACCCTGCTGGCATTGGCCGCCGCATTGGGAAAACTTACCGACTACAAGCAGATTCTCCTGGCACGTCCCATCGTGGCCCTATCCAATAAAGACCTTGGATTCCTTCCCGGTGATGCCAATGAGAAAGTGGCTCCTTACATGCAGCCTTTGTTCGATAATTTGAATGTAATCAAGCATCAGTTCGCTGCCAATTCCTCTGAAGTGAAACGCTTGGAGGATATGCAAAAAAGTGAACAATTGGTCATCGAGGCATTAGCCTTTATCCGCGGGCGCAGTTTGAGCGAGACCTACTGTATTATTGATGAAGCCCAAAACCTGACTCCGCATGAGATTAAGACCATCATCACCCGTGCCGGTGAAGGCACAAAAATGGTGTTTACCGGTGATATTCAGCAGATAGACCAACCCTATCTGGACAGTCAGTCCAATGGGCTTGTTTATATGATAGACCGTATGAGGGACCAGAACTTGTTTGCCCATGTCAATCTGGTGAAAGGAGAACGTAGCCAGTTGAGCGAGTTGGCAAGTAATCTGATGTAGCGGATACCGCATTTTCCGGGGTAAAACTATTTCTATCCCGCTTTCCGACTGTTAAAACGGGGGAGGCGGGATGGTTTCTTTATAGACGATAAATAGTTGTTATAACATTTTTTTATCGATTTATTGTCTGTTTTGCCTAAAATAGTGTATCTTTGCCTCGCCTAAAACAAAACTGTCAAGCGAAATGAAGCGAAATTTTTTTCATCGGTATCTTTCCGCGAAAGTGCTTCCGATATGGACTATTCTATTAATTGACGTATTTATCATCGTCATATCCAGTCTGTTGGCCTATGCTCTCCGATATGATTTCAGAAGCATTTTTTTGGAATCCTCTACCATTGACAAGACCATTTTATGGACGGTTGTTGTCAACTTGATTTTCTTCCGTGTTTTCCGTACGTATTCCAATGTGTTGCGCTTTTCTTCCTTTGTGGATATCATGCGCATTTTTGTGTCATTGACGGTGTCGTATGCACTGCTGATGATAACAAGCGTCCTGACGGAAAGCTATTTGGAGTTCAACCTGGCTCCGGTCAGCGTGCTGTTCATGTCCTATATCATCAGCTTTGCCATGATGGCATGCTCCCGTGTGATTGTCAAGACTTTCTTCGAGGCGCTGAACTTCGACGGCACCCACAGTGCCAATGTGTTTATTTACGGTGCCAAGGAAGCCGGGGTCAACATTGCCAAGGCATTGCGTGTCAATCTGCGCAACCACTACCGTCTGCGCGGATTCATTGCGGACGAACCTGAGCTTATCAACAAGGTGATGATGGGTGTCAGGGTGTTCCCCAACGATGATACGCTGATTGATGTGCTGAACGACCGCGATGTGCAGACCATCATCATTTCTCCTGCCAAGATGGAGGAACTGAAGAAGTCCGACATGGCTGACCGCCTGCTGGTGCACAACATCAAACTGATGACCGCGCCTCCTTTGAGCGAGTGGAACGGTCAGGCGCTGAGCCGCACACAGTTGAAGGAAATTCAGATTGAGGACCTGCTTCAGCGCAATCCTATTGAGATAGATATCCATAAGGTTGCCTCTCATCTGGAGGGCAAGCGTGTGATGATTACGGGCGCCGCCGGCTCCATCGGCAGTGAAATCATGCGCCAGGTGGCTTCGTTCAATCCCTATAAACTTATTTTAGTGGACCAGGCCGAGACCCCTCTGCACGACATCCGTCTGGAACTTCAGGACCGTTGGCGCGACATCGATGCCGAGACCATCATAGCCGACATCTCCAATGCCACGCGCATGGAGGATATCTTCAGGGAGTTCAAGCCCCAGTATATTTTCCATGCGGCCGCCTACAAGCATGTGCCGATGATGGAGGACAACGTTTCCGAGTCCATCCAGGTGAACGTATTCGGCACGCGCACCGTTGCCGATCTTGCCGTGAAATACGGTGCCGAGAAGTTTGTGATGATTTCTACGGACAAGGCTGTTAACCCTACAAACGTGATGGGCTGTTCCAAGCGTATTTGCGAGATTTATGTGCAGTCTCTTGCGAAGAAGTTGCAGAAGGAGGGAGGCCATGCCACTCAGTTCATCACTACGCGTTTCGGCAATGTGCTGGGTTCCAACGGTTCTGTCATTCCCCGTTTCCGCGACCAGATTCAGCGTGGCGGCCCGGTGACAGTGACCCATCCTGAGATAATCCGTTACTTCATGACCATTCCCGAAGCTTGCCGCCTTGTTCTTGAGGCCGGCAGTATGGGCAACGGCGGTGAAATCTACATCTTCGACATGGGTAAGCCGGTGAAGATTGTGGATCTTGCTAAGCGTATGATCAGCCTTTCCGGACGTACGGATGTGAAGATTGAATTTACCGGTCTCCGTCATGGCGAGAAGCTCTACGAGGAACTCTTGAATGTGAAGGAGCTTACAAAGCCCACCTATCATGAGAAGATTATGATTGCCACGGTGCGTGAGTATGACTATGACGAGGTGAAGGAGCGTATCCAGAAGCTGATTGATGTAAGTTACACTTATGACCAGATGAAAATTGTTGCTGCCATGAAGGATATTGTTCCGGAGTTCGTGAGCAAGAATTCCTGCTTTGAGGCGCTGGATAAGAAGAAATAAAAAGATAGCGGTATAGTATAAATGAAAGGGTGATAACGTCATTGTAGTGTTATCACCCTTTCAATTTTATTGTCTTCTTGTCAGCCTTTTGTCTCATTCATGTGAAGAGAAGTATTTCAAGAACTGTGTACGTTCGAAAGTATTGACTCCCTTCGGGTCGTTTACGTTCAGAATACCTTTGAACTGGCTGATGGTTTCCATACCTTTGCGGTCCATCCACAAGTTGAGGAAGCGGATGTATTCTTCAATGATGGTAGCTGAATTCTGATAAAGCACACTGCATATCTCTACGGCCGAAGCACCTGCTAATATTGCCTTGACAACGCCTTCGGGCGAGTGGATACCACCGGAAGCGGCATAGTCCAGCTTGTTTACGGCTGCCGAAGCGATGCCTATCCAGCGCAGGGCTTTAGACAAATCGGCTTCGTTGCTGAATACGTTGCCGGATACTTGTATCATTTTCTCAATGTTGATGTCCGGCTGGTAGAAGCGGTTGAACAGCACTACTGCGGCGGCGCCGTTGGCGTACAGTTGGTCTATCAGAGCTATCGGATTGGTCAGGTTGTCGCCCAGCTTCATGATGACGGGTATCTTGACCGTCTTCTTGATGTGGCTCAGAATGTCGATGTGGCGTTGCTCGAAGGTTCCATATGTATACTGTACATCCGTCTGCAGTGCAAGGATATTGATTTCCAGTGCGTCTGCACCGGCTTCTTCTATTTTGGCGGCAAATTCCACCCAGTCGGCATTCTGATAGCAGTTGATGCTGGCTATGATGGGGATATTGCAAACCTTTTTGCTTTCCTTAATCAGGTTCAGATATTCACCCAGCTTATGTTCGCGGATATATCCTACAAGGTAGTCACTGCCTTCGGGGTACATGTTCGGGTCTCCCATCCAGTCAGCCTCCATCATGATTTGCTCTTCAAAGAGTGATTTTAGCACAATGGCACCTGCGCCGGCCTCAGATAGTTTTTGGTTCTTGGCGGCGCTGTCCGTCAGTCCGGAGCTGCTGACGATAATGGGGTTTCTGAGTTTCAGCCCTGCAAAAGTAGTTTCTAATGTTGCCATGATAATGATTTTTTATGGTTAATAGTTTCTTTCTCCAAAAATCTTGCTTCCTACACGTATCAAGGTGCTCCCGGCTGCAATGGCCTCGTGGTAATCGTGAGACATTCCCATGGACAGTTCCCGGAATGACTCTGCATCGGCAAACCACTTGGCTTTCACTTCATTGAAGAAGCTACTTAAAGAACAAAACTCTGTTTTGATTTGTTCGTCATTGTCCGTATTTGTGGCCATGCCCATCAATCCGCATATCCGGATATGCTTGAGCTCTCTCCATTCACCAGCTGCCAGCATTTCCCGGCATTCGTCAAAGCTGAATCCAAACTTGGTCTCTTCCCGGGCAATGTGCAGCTGCAGCAGGCAGTTGACGGTTTTTTCGGCTTTGGCAGCCTGCTTGTTCACTTCGGCCAACAGCTTGTAGGAGTCTATGCCATGAATCAGCGCTACGTAAGGAACGATATATTTTATTTTGTTTGTTTGCAGATGCCCGATGAAATGCCATTCTATGTCTTTGGGCAGACTTTCGTATTTGGCGGTCATTTCCTGCACCTTACTTTCTCCGAACACACGCTGGCCGGCACGATACGCTTCTTCTATCGCCTCGTTGGGGTGAAATTTGGAAACAGCCACCAGCCGTACCTTTTCAGGCAGTTCGCTCAGTACTTGTTTTAAATTCTCTGCAATCATCGTTTTTTTGAGTTATGAGTTATGAGTTATAAGTTATGGGTCACAATAATAATTCATAACTTATAACTCATCACTTAAATTAAACTTCCGGTTTGTCGTCGGGCTCTGCACTGTACGGATATACATCCATAATGGCGGTTTCCGCTACAGATGCTATCTGATAGTCGGCCATTGTGCCTTTCATGCCCTCATCCAGTTTCTTCACTGCATCACGCAAGTCGGCAGCCTGCACCAATACCTGGGTAGAGGTTTTCTTTTCCGCACCGCTTTTCTCGTCCAGTGTGATGAAAACCAGTTTACATTTAAACCAGCGGTCGGCAGCTTCCTCTTCGCTGGGGAACAATTCGCTATAGTTGGCACGTTTGATGTCCGATACGGTGAACTCTCCCGAAATGAACGGCGTCATCTCTTCGATGATGCGTGCTTCCGCTTCCGTAAAACTGAGGGCATCCACCAGGTACGGTTCGGTCACCTTCTTGTTCATTCCATTTTCCATTGTTTTCTCGTAACGGATCTTACATTCAAACCATGTATGCATTGCCATAATTTTCTGTTTTTAATTATTGATTTATTGTTAGTTAAGCTGCTTTATGCGTGCCTATGCCCGCCGAAAGCAGTGCAAAGATAGCCAAAAACTAAATGGATATAAAAAGTTGCCTTGCATTTTACGTGAAAATTTTATTGGAGAACCGGTACGGTACGTATGGGCATAAAAAAAGGAGTACCGCTGTACTCCAACCTTTGTTAACCTTAAATCTAATACTATGAAAAACACATTGCAAAGGTACGGACTTTTTCGACATTTGCAAGAGTAACGGGGTATAAAGTGTGTATTTGTAACACTTATTATATATTATGCCTTTGTACTACATCTTTTTTAAAACTTGAGGTGTGTTGCTGAAACATAAATTTGCATCTGCTTTGCTTCCACACTTCCACCCATCTCCTGTATCTCCCTATTCATCGGCATTTACCCTGCGGTGGAAGCAATCTGAAAAGGTGGAAGCAAAATTTGCTTCCACCTGCCAAAAACGCCTGAGTTTTGCCGTAACTTATTATCCTTTACCATAATACCGCGCGTGGGTTACATAAATCGGTCAGTGTAGTTTTCCTGCATTTTCGAGTTTGCCCGACTATGAATAGTGGAGTCTAATGTCTTTTAAGTTGCTGTACAATACGTTTGCACCTTGTGCGCAATAGGCGTGGGCTACGTACTTCATCTGTAAAAGCCTTGGAGTTAGTGACGCCTAACGGCCATGAACAACCCTGCTTATGGTCGTTAAACGATTGCTTCATGGCCATTAGCAGAGCTGTTCATGGCCGTTAGGCGTTATTAATTCCCTATGCAACAGTGGACAAACAAAGGGCGAAAAGTAAAGTAATGTTTGTGTTTTAGATAGAAATCCATGGGCTTTCACTCTCTCCATAGGTTATGGAAGTGGGCTTTTATTTCACTTGCGTTCTGTGCGATAAATTCCCATTTATCAGTAGGTATATTTACGAAACTTCAATAATGCATTTATGAGGGTAAGATGTTGGAATGTAGAATGATATATTGGAAATGATGAGGTGTTTTTTAAACGTTCGTTTAATAAACGTCTATTTTTAAGAAAATAAGTAGAGGTATAAAAGTTAAAAAGGAACAGAACTTTAAGATGTTAAATATTAGATGTATACTACTAGATTTCAATATATTAAGATGAGACAAAAAACACTTAGGAAATATTTTTATTAAACATTTTGTTAGTTCAAAAAATACGGCTTATCTTTGCGTTTATTAAACGAACGTTTATTGGACACTTCTATGAGTCTAATATCTTCTTTAATAGCTTATTATCATTGCAAAAGTGTACAATACGGTTTGGGTGGGAAAATGTCTCGTTCAAACCGCGAAGCGCACCCGGAACTGAGCTAATTCATTCGAAAGAAAATTTCTAAGTGACTGAACAACAGAAATATTGGTTTGCGGCTCGCACCCGTGACAAGCAGGAATTCACAGTCCGGAAATCTTTGGACCGACTTAAATCGGAAGAGCATTTGGAGCTTGACTATTATCTTCCCACGCGTTTTGTCATTTCTCAATTGAAGTATCGTCGTAAGCGTAGCGAAGTTCCAGTAATCCGCAATCTGGTATTTGTTCATTCCACCAAGCAGACAGCCTGCGATATTTCCAACATCTATAATGTCCCCCTTTTTTATAT
The DNA here is from genome assembly GCF_003602895.1 of Bacteroides sp. AF29-11. NCBI lineage: Bacteria > Pseudomonadati > Bacteroidota > Bacteroidia > Bacteroidales > Bacteroidaceae > Bacteroides > Bacteroides sp. AF29-11. The sequence goes on along the minus strand of NZ_QTLY01000005.1, from coordinate 125,973 downwards.
GAAGGACCTTTCCACGCATTCTATGCTGGTGGTGCCGGATAAGCAAATGGAGGACTTTATGTTCGTAATGGATTTGAATCCTGACGGTGTCAGCCTTGATAGCGAAATTCTTACTGTTGGGCATAAAGTAAAAGTTATCAAAGGCGAACTCAGCGGTATTGAAGGTGAGGTTGCCATCGAAGCCAATAAAACATACGTCGTTATCCGTATTAAAGATCTTTTGACGGCAAGTGTCAAAGTCCCCAAATCCTATCTGAAAATAATCGGGTGACTTCTAAATAAGTATAATCTTATATTTATTTTAATCATATATCATAATAATGAATGATTTAACTTCCCGTGCTCTTGAGCTTCAGCATGCAGCTCATGAGCTGATGTATCTTGGTATGGACGGCGAGCCGGTCTATTCCGACGCTTTTTGCCGGTTGAATAAGGAAGTGCTTGTTAAGTCCGATTCTCTTTTTTCTGCTCAAAGTTCCGATGTTGAAGAGGAGGCGAATTTGTGTCTGGCTCTTTTGATGGGGTATAATGCTACCATTTATGATGATGGGGATAAGGAGCAAAAGAAACAAACGATATTGAATCGGATTTGTCATGTTTTGGAACATCTGCCGGTTTCTTTGCTTAAAGTTCGTTTGTTAACTTATTGTTATGGGGAAATTTATGAGGAAGTTTTGCTTCAAGAAGCCTATGCAATTATTGAAGGTTGGAACAAAGATAATTTGACTTCGGGACAAACTGAAATCATCGAAGAATTGAAAAATATCGAAGAGAATCCATACCCGTTTGAGGAAGTAGAATAGGATTTGAGTGTGATAAGGAAATCATAAAAAATAGATAACTTTTATTGATATGAAAGCATGTTTTATGGGGTTGGGTTATATTGGCCTGCCTACTGCGATTATTGCTGCTAAACACGGAATTCAGATTATCGGGGTTGATATTAATCCCAAAGTTGTAGAAATGACTAATCAGGGTAAATTGCATATCATTGAACCTGGTATGCAGGAGCTTCTTCAAGAAGTTGTTACTACCGGTCAGTTGAAGGCTTCTACAACTCCGGAAGTGAGTGATGCCTATTTTATGGTGGTGCCTACTCCTTTTAAGGGAAATCATGAGCCTGATATTTCTTACGTGGAAGCTGCTACCCGTGCCGTAATACCTTTGTTGAAAGAGGGGGATTTGTATGTCATAGAATCTACATCACCAGTAGGTACTACTGATAAAATGTGTGATTTGATATTTGGATTACGTCCGGAATTGAGTGATAAAATTTATATTGCTTATTGTCCGGAGCGTGTTCTTCCTGGGAACGTCATTTATGAGTTAGTTCATAATGATCGAGTTATTGGAGGTCTGAATGAATCCTCTACAGATAAGGCCATTGAGTTTTATAGTAAGTTTGTACAAGGAACGCTCCATCGCACTAATTGTAAAACGGCAGAAATGTGTAAACTGACAGAAAACTCCTCCCGTGATGTACAGATAGCTTTTGCCAATGAACTCTCTCTGATTTGTGACAAAGCAGGAATCAATGTCTGGGAATTGATAAACTTGGCGAACAAACATCCTCGTGTGAATATCCTTCAACCAGGTTGTGGTGTTGGAGGACATTGTATAGCGGTTGATCCTTATTTCATTACGGCAGAATTTCCCATGGAATCTAAAATCATATCTACTGCCCGTGAAATCAATAACTATAAAGCATTCTGGTGTGCAGAGAAAGTACAGAATGCTATGTTGAAGTTTGAATTGGAATATCATCGTAAACCTACCATTGCCATGATGGGACTGGCCTTTAAACCCGATATTGATGATTTGCGTGAGGCTCCTGCCAAATATATTACTACCAAAGTGATGCAAAGCTGTAATAATGCGGATATCTTAGTAGTGGAACCTAATGTGCAGGAACACAATGTGTTTAAACTTACAGACTATAAAGAAGCCTATGAGAAGGCTGATATCGTCGTTTTTCTGGTTGCTCATTCTGTATTTAAATCTTTGCCACATAATGACCGGAAAGTAATTCTTGACTTTTGCGGAATCTATAAGAAATAATTAATCCCCTATAGTATGAAGAAAATTATGCTGGTTTTCGGGACTCGCCCCGAAGCCATAAAGATGGCTCCTTTGGTGAAAGAATTTCAAAAATCTCCAGAGAAGTTCAAGACAATAGTATGCGTTACCGGTCAACATCGCGAAATGCTTGATCAAGTGTTACATATATTTGATATTACTCCTGACTATGATTTGAATATTATGAAACAAGGGCAGGATTTATATGATGTGACAGCCCGTGTTTTGACGGGGATGCGGGATGTCTTGAAAGAGGCACAGCCGGATGTTGTTTTGGTTCATGGTGATACAACCACTTCTACGGCTTCGGCATTGGCTGCTTTTTATCAGCAGATTCCGGTGGGGCATGTAGAGGCGGGACTTCGTACTCATAATATTTATAGTCCTTGGCCAGAGGAGATGAATCGGCTGATAACAGGACGCATTACTACTTATCATTTTTCTCCCACACCGTTAAGCCGACAGAATCTGTTGGATGAAGGGGTAGAGGAATCTTCTATTATTGTGACTGGAAATACGGTAATAGATGCACTCTATATGGTTATAAATAAAATAAAGAGCGATAAAAGGCTTGATGAAGAATTGAAAGGTGTTTTAAGAGCTTCCGGTTATGATATCAACCGTTTGCAGGAGGGAAAGAATTTGGTTTTGATAACAGGTCATCGTCGTGAAAATTTCGGTGACGGATTCATGTCTATGTGTAAGGCTATTCAGGCTCTTACAAAACGATATCCCGATGTTGACTTTGTTTATCCGATGCATTTGAATCCCAATGTTCGCAAACCCATTCATGAAGTATTTGGTGAGGATTTATCCAATTTAGGAAATATGTTTTTTATAGAGCCTTTGGAGTATCTCTCTTTTGTTTATTTGATGGAGAAATCTACTATTGTTCTGACAGACAGTGGTGGTATTCAGGAAGAAGCTCCCGGACTTGGTAAACCAGTACTCGTGATGCGTGATACGACGGAACGCCCGGAGGCTTTGGAAGCTGGTACGGTGAAGTTGGTGGGAACAAATTATGATAAGATTGTAAATGAGGTCTCTGCTTTGCTGGATGATGAGGCGCATTATGAGGAAATGAGTAAGGCGGTAAATCCTTATGGGGATGGGAAGGCTTGTGCCCGTATTGTAAATATGTTTATACTGAAATGATATATGTTGTAGCCTTTATCCTGATTCTCTATAGTTGGATACTCGTTGATTTGAAACATTATAGAAAGCTTTCTTCTGTATGTATATGTGTAATAATCGTATTTTTGATCTTAATTGCCGGATTAAGATATAGAGTTGGAGGTGATTCTTTACATTATATAGATACATATACTTCAATGCCTACATGGAAAAATTGGGAATTTTTTAGTTTTGATGAAGGATATGGTCCATTATGGTATTTATTTTGTGCGATATCTAAAACGTTAGGTGCTGATTTTGTATACCTTCAATTATTACATGCTATAATAGTAAATCTTACTTTTTTGTATGTATTTAAGAAGCGAAGTGTAAATGTAATATCTTGTTTTCTGATATATTTTCTAATATATTATATTTATTATAATATGGAGATATTACGTGAGGCATTAGCTGTTTGTATTTTTTGTTTTAATATTTCTAATCTTATAGAAAAAAGATATTTTAGATACTATTTAGGATGTCTTTTTTCTATAGGTTTTCATTTTTCAGCATTGGTGTTGTTAGTTTTTCCTTTGCTGAATTACTTATTAAAGGCAAAATATGCCAACTGGTTATTAGGAATAGGGGGAGGAATTGTTCTGCTCGTTTTTTTTTATATCCTACCTAATCACTATATGATTTTTATGGATTTTATGCCTATTATAGGATTGAAATTGAAATCTTATTCTACATTGGAAATGAATAATGTATTGGGTATTATGTATTATGCAATTTCTTTTGTGGCATTTTTGGGTTTTTATTTGATTGCAAATAAAAATGGATTTATGAGTAAGCAGGATAATTGTATAATGAAGATGTTACTTCTGTTTTTGTTTTTAGGAGCAATGAATCAAGGATTAATGAGAATCGCAAATTATTTGATTCCATTTGCAATTCCATATGTAGTAAATGTTGGCTATTCTTTGATTACAATGGAAAAATTTGCTTATAATAAAATATTATTTATAGGGTGTTTCGCTTTTTTGATATTTCAAAAAAGTTATTATTATTTGGCTGATACTTCTCATTTAGCAGTTCATACAAGACAATATGAGTTATGGTATCCTTATGAATCAGTCTTTAAGCCTATTAAACATACTCATAGAGAGTTGATTTTCTATAATGCGATGTATAATCAATCTGTAATAAGAACAAGTGGAGAATAATAGTATTAAAAAAAATATTATTTATAGTGCTATCTTGACAACAAGTAATTATGTAATACAGTTAGTTACTTTTCCGTATTTATCTCGTATATTGGGGGTAGAAAATATTGGAATAGTAAATTTTGTAGATGGAGTTGTAAATTATTTCATAATGATTTCAATGTTGGGATTGAATATATTAGGTATTCGTGAAGTGGCTAAAGCCTCTAATGATATTAGTAAAAGGAATAGTATATTCTCCGTTTTGTTTTCTATAAATTTGTGTTTCACTATTATTGTAACTTTAATATATATTAGTTTGATATATTTGGTACCACAATTTTATGAAAAACGTGATTTGTTGTTATTAGGTATATTTAAATTGTTGTTCAACTTGTTTTTAATAGAATGGTTTTACAAAGGAATTGAAAACTTTAAATATATAACTGCACGCACTTTAGTATTGAGGATTATTTATCTTTTTTCGTTGTTTATTTTTGTGAAAAATCGTAATGATATATATGTTTATTATATCATAACAGTTTTGCTCGTTGTTTTTAATGCTGTTGTGAACTGGATTTATTCGCAAAGATTTGTATTATATAGTTGGGCACATGTTAGAACATTTAAATTATATATAAAACCCTATATCTATCTAGGTTTTTATTTGATATTAACCTCTGCTTATACTACATTTAATGTTATATATTTGGGATTCGTTTCTTCTGAAAGGGAGGTTGGTTATTATGTGACAGCACTAAAGATATATATAATAATGTTGGGATTATTTACTTCTTTGACAAATGTGATGATGCCTCGTATGTCAGCTTTGTTGTCTAATGGTAGTGTAATCGAATTTAGAAAGAAAATAAATGCTACATATTGGTTGTTTTTTTCGGTTAGCATACCTCTTGTATTTGCAATCATACCATTGTCTGATGCTATTATAGCTATTATTGCAGGAAATGGATATGAAGGGGCTGTATTACCTATGCAATTGATTGTTCCTTTGATACTGATAGTTGGAATAGCTCAAGTGTTCGTGTCTCAAATTCTTATACCTCTTAAAAGAGATGCTGTTATTTTAAAAATAGCTGTAGTTGGGGCAGTTGTAGGATTATCATTTAATTTGACTTTAGTAAGTAATTTAGCTTCTGTAGGTACGGCAATTACATTATTGTGCTCTGAACTTTCGGTTACTATTTTTCTTTTTTGCTATATGTTCCGGCATAGATTGTTATTTATACCTATTAATAGTATAAAATTGAATGTGTTTTATTCAATTCCATATTGGATTATTGTTGTTCTTCTGAAGGGAATATTGACTGATAATTGGCAAATATTATTATTATCTTTTGTTCTTTGCTGTATGTATTTTTTGTTGTCTCAGTTTTTCTTTATTAAGAATCCATGGATTGTATCTTTTGTTCAAAATTATATTAAGTATAAAAATAGTAAGTGATGACAAATAGAACTCATGTTATTGCATTTTATTTACCACAATTTCATCCGACAAAAGACAATGATAGATGGTGGGGGAAAGGATTTACCGAGTGGACTAATGTAGGAAAAGCTCGTTCGTTATATCCAGGACATTATCAACCTAGAGTGCCAGCTGATTTGGGATATTATGATTTGAGATTGCCTGAAGTTAGAAAAGAACAAGCAGTTCTTGCTCGAAAAGCTGGAATTGAAGCTTTTTGCTATTATCATTATTGGTTTGGAGAAGGAAAGCAAGAGCTTGATTATCCATTTAAGGAGGTTCTAAGGCTTAATGAGCCAGATTTTCCTTTTTGCTTGTGTTGGGCTAATGAATCATGGCATGCAAAATTTTGGAATAAAGATGGAACTTGTCAGAAGAATTTGCTAATAGAACAGCGGTATCTAGGGGTAGAGGATTATATACTTCATTTTAAATCTTTGTTGCCTGCTTTTAAAGATAAACGTTACTTTAAGATAGATGGTAAGCCGGTATTTATGATATATAGGCCTTTTGAGTTTCTTGATGTAGCCAATTTTATATCTGTGTGGAAAGATTTTGCAAAAAAAAATGATATAGGTGATATTTATTTTATTGCCCAAGCAACAATACGCTCAGATATAGATAAAATGCTTTCATTAGGTTTCAATGCTGTTAATTATGTGGGACTATGGGAATGGAAGACTGATAATCTTTTTTTGAATAAACTTAAAAGACGTTTCTGCTCTGATATATTAAAAATTCCATATATCCATAAATATTCGGATATGGTAAGAAAAATGTCTTTGATGAATCGTGAATATGAAGATGTAAAGGTCTTTCCAACAATAATACCTAATTGGGATCATACTCCAAGAAGTGGTACTGGTGGATATATTTTGCATGGTTCAACTCCAGATTTATTTCGAAAGCATGTTAATTCGATTTTATATAATATGAAAAATAAGCCTCAAGAACAGAAATATGTTTTTTTGAAGTCTTGGAATGAATGGGGAGAAGGAAATTATATGGAGCCTGATTTGAAGTATGGTTTAGAATACATAAATGTTTTATCGCAAGAGTTGAAAAATGAAAAGTAAAGTGATATTGACAATGATATATGATATCAAGTTATTTCCACCAGTGATATCTATATGTAATATATTGTCGGAGTTAAATTATGAAATCGTGTATATTGGTGGTTGTTCGGACATGAATACAGAAAAAGTATTGATGGAAAGAAATCATGTACGATTTTACAAAACACCGTTATATGGTGGAAATGGAATGCAACGGATAATTCAACAGTGGAAATATCGTAGATATGTATTAGAAATGCTGAAAAATGAATATGTAAAAGAGACTACATATTTGTGGCTTTTGCATTCTGAAACAGTTAGCTTATTTTCAGCTTATTTGGATAAGTATGATGTGATATCTCATTTATTTGAATTTAAGAACCCCACTCAAAAAATAGCATATAGATTATTGAATCCTTGTTATCCGTTTGAGAAAAATTTGAAAAAATCAAAGAAAGTTATTTGCTGTGAATATAATAGAGCGCATATAACGAAATCTATTTATGATTTGGATAAAGTCCCTTATATTCTGCCTAATAAACCATATAATGGCAATGTTCAAATAGCCCAATCTTTACCATTTTCAATTCAAGAAATAATATCTAAATATAGAAATAAAAAGATAATATTGTATCAAGGGGTATTTATTCCTGAGAGAAGAGTTGATTATTTTGTTAGAGCAGTTAATTCTCTACCTGATGATTATATTTTGTTTTTGATGGGAGGTGAAAATCCTTTTTATAATGAACTTAGAGATAAATGTCAAAGCGAGAGAATTGTTTTTCTTCCTTTCTTACCTCCTCCTTTACATTTGGAAATTACGAAATTGGCGCATATTGGTATATTGGTATATGTTGTGGATGGCGAACCTATAAATAGGGCAATTAATGTTTTATATTGCGCGCCTAATAAATTATATGAATATTCAATGTTTGGTATTCCTATGATTTCAAATAATTTGCCTGCTTTGAATTTTATTTTTTCAAAATTTGAAGCGGGTATTTGTACTGATATTTTGTTAGAGAAAAATGTATGTGAGGCAATCCTTGAAATTGACAGAAATTATGAATCATATTCAAAGGCTTCAGTGCAGTTGTATAATAGTGTTGATATGTTAGACATTGTAAAAGGAATATTGAGGGAGTGAAGTAAATGGTGATTGGAACATTTATTAGAACGTAATTATGAAAATATGTTTCTTTTGTAAAATATCAGATAAGAGCAAATTGTTTCTTGTAGAATTTTATAATCAGGATATTAACATCTTGAAAAAGATAGATTCTAATTTGACAATAGCTACTAAATATCGTGAAATAGATTGGAGTGCAGATGTTATTTTTGTTTGGTGGTGGACATATGCTTTTTTCCCAGTATTTATCTCAAGACTGTTGAGGAAAAAACTTGTAATCACAGGAACTTTTAATTATAAGTGCCCAATGGCTGCTTCGGATTACTATAGAAGACCCTTATTAGAAAAGCTATTGATTAAGTATTCTATTAAATATGCGAATGTCAATATTCTAGTTTCAAAAAATGAATATGAACAAATTTATAAAGATTGGAATCTTAAAAATATGATATATTCTCCACATTGTATAGACATTATAAAATATTCAAGAGGGACATATTGCAACAGAAGGAATGAATTGTTTACTATTTGTTGGACGGGTAAAGAAAATGTAAAACGAAAATGCTTGTATGAAATTATAGATTCAATTGAATTATTGAAAGACAAGTTGGATATACATCTTAATATTGCAGGACATGAGGGGGACGCTTTTAATGAAGTGAAACAATATATATCAGGAAAAGGACTAAATGCTTATATTGATATTTTAGGTTCAATTTCCGAGGATGAAAAATTAACTTATCTGAAAAATTGCCGTTTTTATTTACAGCCATCTCGCTACGAAGGTTTTGGACTAGCTATTGCGGAGGCTATGAGTTGTGGGGCTGTGGTTATAACAACAGATGTTGGAGAAGTTCTAAATGTTGTTGGAGATGTGGGGGTAATAATAAAGGATACATTGCCGCAGACTATTGCTAATGCTATAGAGGAGCATTGGAATGATGATTTGGAGAGTATTAGTATCGCAGCTCATGATAGGATTGAATCATTGTTTTCAATGACAAGAAGAGAAAAAGATATAATGAATGTTGTAACAAAATATAAGGGATAACTATGAAGCAAATAATTCAAGATATGAAATTAGGGAGGACTGTACTTGAAGAAGTTCCGGTTCCTCAGGTAAAATCAGGTTATGTCTTGGTTAAAACATCTTGTTCTTTAGTGTCTTTAGGGACAGAACGTATGCTTGTCGAGTTTGGAAAGGCAAATTTGATAGACAAGGCTCGTCAACAGCCTGATAAAGTAAAGCAAGTACTTGATAAGATAAAGACAGATGGTTTGCAACCTACATTGGAGGCGGTTTTTAATAAACTGGGACAACCGTTGCCTTTAGGGTACTGTAATTCCGGTGTAGTGGTTGCTGTAGGAAATGGAGTTACAGAATTTAAGGTGGGCGATCGTGTGGCATCTAATGGACAACATGCCGAGTATGTTTGTGTACCTAAAAACTTGGTAGCTAAAATACCGGAAAATGTTTCGGATGAAGAAGCTGCTTTTACTGTAATTGGGTCTATAGGTTTGCAGGGTATTCGTTTGCTGAATCCGCAATTGGGAGAAACTGTTGTTGTAATCGGGTTAGGTTTGATTGGATTGATAACAGCGCAATTATTGAAAGCGAATGGGTGTAGAGTCATAGGAATTGATTTTGATGAAGAAAAGGTGGAATTGGCCCGTACTAAAGGAGTGATAGGGGTAAATCCTGCTAAAGGAACAGATTCTGTAAAATATGTGCTTGAAGAAACATATTCACATGGGGCTGATGCTGTATTGATTACTGCTTCTGCTAAAACAGATGAAGTGATTCACCAGGCGGCTGAGATGTCAAGGAAAAGAGGTCGTATTGTGCTTGTAGGTGTAATAGGATTGGATATTCGTAGGGATGATTTTTATAAAAAGGAGTTATCATTCCAAGTTTCTTGTTCCTATGGTCCGGGACGTTATGATGAAGATTACGAAAATAAAGGAATAGATTATCCGTTACCTTTTGTACGCTGGACAGAAAAAAGAAATTTCGAGACTGTTTTGCAGGCAATATCCATGGGGAATATTGATGTGAAATCATTGATTACTGAAGAAGTGGATTTGAAGGATTATGAAAAGATATATGGGGACATGCGTAAACATGGTTCTATCGCTTCTATCTTGAAATATCCCGTTGATGCAAAACGAAATACGATAGTTGAGGTTGCTTCTGCTGACTTTTCAGCAACAAAAGGACAAATAGGCATTATTGGCGCCGGAAACTTTACATCGGCAACGATGTTGCCTGCTTTGACGAAAGCAGGAGCGCATATTCGGTACATTGCGAGTGCGCAAGGTTTGTCTGCTAAAGTTCTGGCTCAAAAGGCTGGTGCCATGAAAGCAACTTCTGATTACAAGGAAATCTTGAAAGATGAGGCTGTGGATTTGGTAATGATTACAACCCGTCATAATCTTCATGCTTCAATGGTGTTGGATGCATTGCAAGCAGAGAAACATGTGTTTGTGGAGAAGCCGTTGTGCTTGAATCAAACGGAATTGAATGAGATTACTGAAACTTATCGGGAAGCACAAAAGAATGGAGTAACATTAACTGTGGGGTATAACCGACGTTTTTCTCCTTTCGCGGTGAAAATGAAACAGCTTTCCGGAAGCGGAGTGAAAAATATTGTGGCAACTATGAATGCCGGATTTATACCGTCTGAAGTATGGGTGCATGATTTGAAAGTGGGAGGAGGACGTATTATTGGTGAGGCTTGCCATTTTATTGATTTATGCTCATTTTTCGCAGACAGTAAGGTTGTTGCCGTATGTATGAATGCAATGGGGGAAAATCCTGAAGAGAATACGGATAATGCGAGTATTTTGCTAAGATATGAGAATGGGGCGAATGCCGTGATAAACTATTTTGCTAATGGTAGCAAGTCTTATTCGAAAGAGAGAATAGAGATCTATACACAAGAAAAGACGCTGGTTCTTGACAATTGGAGAGAACTGAAAGGGTATGGTTGCAAAGGATTCTCTAAAATGAAAAAAGGCATGGATAAAGGACATACTACCCAATTTGTTTTATTGAATGATAGAATACAAAACGGAGGAGAAGCTTTAATTCCATTTGACTCTATTGTAAATACAGCCAAGGCATCGTTTGCTTGTATCGATAGCTTGAAGCAGAACAAGTGGATTGAGATTGAATAATTCTGTGTTCCTTATGAATAAACTTCTTCTTTATTTTCAGTTATTTCATAACATGGGAATAAAGTACTTTTTGTTTCGTATCCAGTATGAAATACGCTGTAAAGGGGGAATGTTGAAAAGAGCATACCCTATTTCTTGGGAGGATAAAGAATATTTGTCATTGGCGGATTGGAGAAAGCACGCAAAACCCTTTTTCTTTTCAAGTAGAAAGAGCGTGAAATTGACCCATACTGATAGTAGGGTACTTTCAGAGAGAGTCAATAGAATGAAGCGCGGTGAATATTGCTTCTTTTCTGCCGTTTGGTACAACCTTGGAACGGATTATGACTGGCTGACAAACCCTGATACGAACTATAAATATAATGCGAATGTACACTGGACGACAGTAGAGGATATTGTGCCTGAAGCAGGGGATATAAAGTATGTATGGGAAAAGTCCCGTTTTTCTTTTCTCTATGACATTATCCGCTATGATCAAAAGTCTGGTGAAAATCATGCGTCTTTTGTATTTTCTCAAATAGAGGACTGGATTCATAAAAACCCACTTAATTGTGGACCTAATTATAAATGTAGTCAGGAAATATCTTTGCGTGTATTGAATTGGTTATTCGCACTTTATTATTATAAAGATTCGGTTGAATTGACGGAAGATGTTTTTAGGTTAATCATCCAGTCTGTTTATTGGCAAATAAAGCATGTACGTGCAAATATAAATTTTTCCCGGATTGCAGTGCGTAATAATCATGCAATAACAGAAACGTTGGCGTTGTATCTGGTAGGTCTGTTATTTCCTCAGTTTCCAGAATCTGGAGAGTGGAAAAAGAAAGGAAAGAAATGGTTTGAGGAAGAGATAAAATACCAAGTGGCAGAAGATGGTACTTATCTGCAATTCAGTATGAATTATCATCGGGTAGTGGTTCAGCTTTTGACATGGGCCATTACTCTGGCAGACAGAAATGGGGAGCGGTTTTGTGATGAAGTATATAAACGTGCTTATCAGTCTGTGAATTTTTTGTATCAGTGCCAGGATGATTCGACCGGTTGGTTATCCAATTATGGTTCGAATGATGGAGCTTTGTTTTTTAAACTTAATGATTGCGATTATCGTGATTATCGTCCTCAACTCGATGCATTATATTATTTGCTTACTTCCGAACATTTGTATGATCGGCAATATGAGGATAGAGAATGGTATTTGTGCGAGTGGAAAGCAAACCGACAGATGTATCCACCAATAAAAAAACAGTTTGGTTGCATTTCTTTTGATAAGGGAGGATATTATTGTATTCGTGAAAAGGATACTTTTTCTTTTATCAGATGTGGAAGACATAAGGACCGACCTGCGCATGCGGATAATCTGCATTTGGATATTTGGTATCAAGGAGAGAATTGTTTGTTTGATGGGGGTAGTTATAAATACAATACAACAGAGAAGTTACTTCGATATTTTATGGGTACGGAATCTCATAATACAATAATGCTTGAAGGACATGACCAAATGTTGAAAGGAGATCGATTTATTTGGTATAATTGGTCGCAAGCAGAGTGGAGTTCGTTGAAAGAAACAGAGGATACTTACATATTTGAAGGAAAAGTTTCTTGTTTTACTTATCTGAATAAGGAAATAAAACATTATAGAAAGATTGTAAAATGGAAAAACACATGTAAGTGGGAGATAGAAGATTGTATAGATGGTAACCCAAAAAATATGAATATGCGTCAATTATGGCATACAAATAAGGATAATCTTAGTTTGGAATCAAACGGTGAAACTATTGATACAGAACAATTATGTTCTAATTATTATGGTCAAACGACTAAATGTAGGCAAATCGAATTTCAGACTAAAAATAGCTCGATAAAAACAATCCTTCAATTTATATAAAATGAAAGTGCTTTATTTCCATCAACATTTTACCATTCCCACCCAAGCGGGGGGGACACGTTCTTATGAATTGGCAAAACATCTGATTGCCAGAGGTCATTCTGTTTGCGTGGTTTGTGGTGAAACGGTCAAGCTAGATTTGCCGAATACAACGATGAAAAATGTTCATAGAGGAATGGTCGATGGTATAGATGTGATTCAGATAGCTTTACCTTACTCAAATAAGGATGGTATCGCCAAAAGAGCATGGACTTTCGTGAAGTTTGGATGGAAAGGTATTCAAATAGCATTGAAAGAAGATTATGATTTGTTGTTTGCAACTTCTACTCCTTTGACAGCCGGTATTCCAGGCATAGTAATGAAGTTGTTCCGGAAGAAAAAATTTATTTTTGAAGTTCGTGACTTGTGGCCTGAATTACCTAAGGCCTTAGGTATGAAGAATCCTTTTTTATTGTGGGGGATGAATATTTTGGAGTGGTTGAGTTATCATTGCGCGGATGCTTGTGTTGGTCTTTCTCCTGGAATTTGTGAAGGAATTAAAAGAAGGAGCCAGCCGGGCAAGCGTATTTCGATGATTCCGAACGGGTGTGATTTGAAGATATTCAAGCCATCTTCACGTGATAATCTTTCGTTGGAGGGCATTTCCAAAACAGATAAAGTAGCGGTTTTTACTGGTGCACATGGAATTGCCAATGGTTTGGATGCAGTGTTGGATGCTGCTGCAGTGCTGAAGGCAAAGCAACGGACGGATATTGTGTTGGCATTTATAGGAGACGGTAAAATGAAACCGCATTTGATGGAACGAGCTCGAAAAGAACAATTGGATAATTGTCGTTTTTATAATCCGATGCCTAAGAAAGAACTAAATAAAGTTGTTGCATCAGCAGATTTGGGTTTGATGGTATTAGCTGATGTTCCGGCTTTTTACTATGGAACTTCACCTAATAAGTTTTTTGATTATATATCTTCAGGATTGGCTGTCTTAAACAATTATCCAGGTTGGCTTGCTGATATGATTCAAGAAAATAAGTTAGGGATTGTTGTTCCTCCTAAGGATGCAAATGCTTTTGCCGAAGGCTTGATTTCTTTATTGGACGATGATACATACAGAACAGGATGTGGGCAGAGGGCTAGGGCATTTGCAGAAGCTAATTTCTCAAGAAAATCATTAGCGGATAAGTTCGTTTCATTCTTGGAGGAAGTAATTTCTTTAAAATGAAGATTTTTATCGTCTTGTTATCGAAGAATAGTTTTTTTTAAGGATATTAGATACGACTTCATATTGGTACATAATTATTAGAGCATGTATTCTCATTTTCTTAAGAGAGTGATTGACTTCCTTCTCGTGTTTTGCATATTGGCTTTGATTTGGCCGATACTGTTTCTTGTCGCTTTTTGGTTGCATTTTGCCAATAAGGGCTCCGGAGTCTTTTTCACTCAGGAGCGTCCAGGGAAGGATGGAAAGATTTTTAAAGTTATCAAGTTTAAGACCATGACCGATGAACGGGATGCAGAGGGAAATTTATTGCCTGATGCTGTACGTTTGACAAAAGTTGGAAGTTTTGTACGTTCTACTTCGATCGATGAGCTTCCACAACTGATTAATGTATTGAAAGGGGATATGGCTTTGATAGGTCCCCGTCCTTTATTGCCTCAATACTTACCGCTTTATAGTAAAGAACAAGCTCGTCGTCATGAAGTCCGTCCGGGGATTACGGGTTGGGCGCAAGTTAACGGGCGCAATGCTATCAGTTGGTCAAAGAAATTTAAACTGGATGTGTGGTATGTAGATCATTGTTCTTTTCTACTTGATTTGAAAATTGTTTTTATGACAATAAGAAAGGTATTTATAAGGGAAGGTATCAGCTCTGATACTTCGGCTACGATGGAAGTCTTTACTGGAAATAACTAATATCAAAACATGTATTTATATGGTGCCAGTGGTCATGCCAAAGTGATCATTGATATATTGCGTGCAAATCATGAACCGATTGAAGCGTTGTTTGATGATAATGAGGAAATTCATAGTCTTTTTGACTATCCCGTATTACGTCCGTCGAAGGTCTGCGGACCATTGATAATCAGTATTGGGAATAATGGTATTCGCAGGAAGATTGCCAAGGAGTTAAAGGTTGAATATGGCAAAGCTTTTCATCCTTCTGCAATTATATCTGAAGAAACTGAGATAAGAGAAGGCTCGGTAGTTATGCAGGGGGCAATTGTGCAGTCGGATGTTTGTATTGGCAGCCATTGTATTATCAATACCGGTGCTTCGGTGGATCATGAATGTCTGATTGCTGATTATGTGCATATTTCTCCCCATTGTACGCTTTGTGGCAATGTGCAAGTTGGCGAGGGGACATGGATTGGTGCCGGCAGTGTTGTTATTCCGGGTGTTAAGATAGGGAAGTGGAGTATTATAGGTGCTGGTTCCGTTGTTACAAAGGATATTCCGGATGGTGTGTTGGCTGTAGGGAATAGGTGTAAGATTATCAAGAATATAGTTTTGTAAATTACGTAATTTTATGGATAAGAGAATATATCTTTGCCTCGCCCACATGAGCGGCAAGGAGATGGGCTTCATACAAGAAGCCTTTGATACCAACTGGGTTGTTCCGCTCGGCCCGAACGTGAATGCCTTCGAGCAGGATTTGGAATGTTTTGTGGGGCAGAATAAAAAGGTGGTGGCTTTGAGTGCGGGCACTGCGGCCGTACATCTGGCCCTGCTTGCTTGCGGAGTTAGTCAGGGTGATGAAGTGATAGTACAGAGCTTTACCTTTTGTGCCTCTTCCCATCCGGTGACCTACCTCGGTGCCACTCCGGTATTTGTGGATTCTGAGGCTGATACATGGAACATGGACCCGGTACTTCTGGAGCAGGCTATCAGGGATCGTATCAACAAGACCGGTCGGAAACCCAAAGCAATTGTTCCGGTAGCTTTGTATGGAATGCCCTACAGGATAGACCAAATCATGTCAGTGGCAGATAAATATGGTATTCCGGTCATAGAGGATGCCGCCGAAGGCTTTGGAAGCAAGTTTGACGGGCAAGTCCTCGGAACTTTTGGCAAATATGGTGTGCTTTCTTTCAATGGCAACAAGATGATAACCACCAGCGGTGGCGGTGCTTTGATTTGCCCTGATGAAGAGTATAAGCGTGAGATAATGTTCTATGCTACCCAGGCCCGTGAGTCCTATCCCTACTACCAGCATGAGCGTATAGGCTATAATTATAGGATGAGTAACATTTGTGCGGGAATCGGCCGCGGTCAGATGACGGTGGTGGATGAGCATATAGCGCACCATAAGCATCTGTGCGGTCTGTATCGTAAGTTGTTGGCCGATGTGGAGGGAATCACGCTTCATGAGAATCCTTCCGGACGTTATGACAGCAATTATTGGCTGAACACGGTACTGCTTGACGGGAATCTGCATGTGAGAGGTGAGGAGGATGCCTACCGTGAGACAGTAAAAGGCGCCGTAGGTGGTGCCGCCGGTGTTACGCATGAGTCAGTGAGTGCCCATACTTCTTGTGAGCCTAACCGTAATGTAGAGGCCATGCGTGTTTGCTTGGACAGAGCCGGTATCGAGAGCCGTCCCTTATGGAAGCCCATGCACCTCCAGCCGGTTTATTCGGCTAATCCTGCCTATGTGAATGGTGTCAGTGAGGGCTTGTTCAAACGTGGTCTTTGCTTGCCGAGTGGTCCTTATGTGACGGATGAGGATGTGAGATACATAGTGAATGAAATGAAGGAGAGTATACTATGAAACTACATAGTATCAATTTTTTATGAACTAATTTCAGAAAACAGCTTCAGTGGGGCTGTTTTCTTTGTTTATAGGCATATTTGAGATGGGTACCGAGAATCTTCTCTGACTTCGGGGGATATCCATAATGTGATCTTCTGTGCTAGAGAGCCATAGTTGTGTGTTGCCACTCTTATTTGAATAACCGTTCTTTGGCGGTGAATAATAACCAATAAACGTTTATCAATTATGGCAGTAGTAGCTTATTTAAGAGTAAGTACAGAAAAACAGTTTTTAGAGAATCAGCGCGAGGAAATTATACGCTTTGCGGAGAAGAACGGGTTGAGCATCGACAGATGGTACATGGAGACGGTCAGCGGAAAAGTGAGTAGCAAAGAGCGTAAACTGGCGGGCTTGTTGGACCGGATGAAACCGGGAGACTCCTTGATTATAACGGAGATTTCGCGGCTTAGCCGGACACTGCTGGAGATAATGACCATTCTTAACTCCTGCATCAAAAGGGGAGTGGTACTGTACAGTACCAAAGAGGGGTATGTGTTTCAGAATGACATCAACAGCAAAGTGCTGGGATTTGCTTTTGGACTGATGGCCGAGATAGAGCGTAATCTGATTTCCATGCGTACCAAAGAAGCCTTGGAACGACGGAGGAAAGAAGGAAAACATCTGGGCAGGAAGAAAGGGGACACACCCAAAATGAAGATACTCTATGCGAACAAGAGGAAACTTGTAAGGGAGCACCAAAGAGGAGAGTCGTGTGCCGAACTTGCCCGGCAGATGGGAGTGTCACGGACTACGATGTTCCGTTTTCTGAGACGTTATTGAGCAATTCGGCTAAACGAAGGTGTCAAAGGTGGGATTCCTTTTGACACACTTCGTGTGGGCTACTTATTCGGCCGATACTTCTTTCTCTTTCTTTTCCTTCCACTCTTTCCCGCGCTTGTGCAGGTTTTTCAGCTCGAATGACAGCATGATACGGAAGAAACCTATAATCAGGAATGCAAACGAAATCATGTACACGGCGTAAAGGGCGCCTACTGCCGGTTGCCACAAGATGATGAGCGAGCAGATGACGGCAAGAATACCGAAAGCAACATACCATCCCCAGTCTCTTGTCCCGTATCTTTTGAGGTCCATGGCATAGCCTACGGATGAGAAGCCGCGGAACATCAGCCAGAAGGCAATGATGAATGGAATGACTTCCATGCTGAGCATCGGGTAGGCTATCAGGTAGAATCCCAGAATCATGTCGATGATGCCTCCAGCCAGATACCATCCCCAACTGGATACCCTTCTACGGTTACTTACTGCAAAGGATATTTCCAGCAGACCGCTGAACAACATGGAGACGCTGAACAGAATGCTCAATACCGCATACCCGCTGAGAGGGGAGAACATCAGGCTTATAGCCACTATTACATAAAGAATACCAAGAATGAGTGAAATCCACCAATTCTTTACTTCCTGCTGAAGTTCGTCAAAAATAGTTTTCATGTGAATTTAATTTTTTAAGTGATTATCATTAATTCGTCTGTAGAATAACAGTTTATCCGGAAAAAAGTTTCGGGTGAACTTTTTCTGTATGTAATTTGTTATGTATACATATAATTTGATAAAACTATGGCTACAACAAAATTTAAAGGACAACCGGTAAAGGTTATCGGTGAATTTATAAAGGTGGGCTCTGTTGCCCCCGATTTCGAATTGGTAAAAACAGATTTGTCTTCATTCTCTTTGAAGGAACTGAACGGGAAGAATGTTATTTTGAATATTTTCCCCAGCCTTGACACTGGTGTGTGCGCTACTTCTGTACGTAAGTTCAACAAACTGGCTGCCGGCCTGCCCGATACGGTAGTGTTGGCAATCTCCAAGGATTTACCTTTTGCACATGCACGTTTCTGTACAACGGAGGGTATTGAGAATGTGATTCCTTTGTCTGATTTCCGTTTCTCCGATTTTGATGAAAACTACGGGGTACGCATGGCCGACGGACCGCTTGCAGGTCTATTGGCGCGTTCGGTAGTGGTTATCGGTAAGGATGGTAAGATTGCCTATACGGAATTGGTACCTGAAATTACGCAAGAACCAGATTATGATAAAGCTATTGCAGCTGTAAAGTAGAAAGTTTGGATTTGGGATAAACAATAAAAAGCGGTGGACAGAATTTATCATGCTGTCCACCGCTTTTTTATTATCATGCCGTTTTCTTTTTTATTTCTTCTTCATGCCTTTATAGATGAAGAATGCCACGATGAGTACACCGATGCCGATAAATACATAACCTATCTCATGGCTGTATTCCGTTACTTTGGCAAGCAGCTGTTCCTCGTTCTCGATGCCGGGTACTGTGGACAAGTAATATCCGATGAAAGCCAGGATGGAATTCCAAAGGCCCGCACCCAGGGTAGTGTACAGCAAGAAAGTTCCCAGTTTCATGCGTGCCAGACCGGCAGGGATGGATATCAACTGGCGTACGGCAGGTATCAGGCGGCCGACAAAGGTTGATACGGCTCCATGCTTGTCAAAATATTCTTCCGCATGCTGCACTTTGGCTTCGTCGATGAGGCACATGTGCCCGAAACGGCTGTTGGCAAACTTGTAAATGATGGGGCGTCCCAGCCATTTTGCCAGATAGTAGTTTATCAAGGCTCCGATATTTGCCCCTATGGTTGCAAACAATACCACCAGATATATATTCATGTTGTCATTGTTGGCGGCTTTCCAAGCGGCAGGAGGGACTACAACTTCCGAAGGGAAGGGGATAAACGAACTTTCAATGGCCATCAATAAAGTGATGGTCCAGTAATTGAGGTGGTCGAGACACCATTGGATAAAGGCTACTGATTCCATTTGCTAGATTAGTGGTATATAATTACTGTTATTGTAATGCATTGAAAATATTCTTCATCACTAGGGCCAGCTCTTCCTGATTATCTTCTTGTAGTATCTGCTGTAATCTATCCAACTCTTCCAGCCTGAACGGATGTTCGCACAGCTGGTTGTACTTCATGAAGTTCTCTTTGTCTTTGAGCAGCATATACAGAGAGGTCAGCCTTTCGTTGATACCTTCAAAGTCCGGCTCCATCTCTTTGACATGTTCAAAGGCCAGCTTGGCATAGCTCAGTTGTCCTATCTCCATGCTACACATGCCTATTTCGTGCCAGGTATCCGCATAGGGGGCATACTCTAAGGCTTTGGCCCATTTTTTCACACCTTTCTCATACTCACCTTCTTCCATGTAGATGCGCCCCTCAATCAAGTACGGGTCTATCTCTTCGGGTGCCAGGTCGTATGCTTTTTTACAATACTGGTGTGCTTTGCGTTTCTTTCCCATCTTGTGCAGGCATAGGGCTGCATTGGCATAAAGAGAAGGCAAGGCGAAGTCATGGCTGTCTTCGGCCGTTATGGCTTTTTCCAGATAGTCGTATCCTTCTTTCCATTCTCCTTTGGAGGCTTTGTTCAGACCGATGAAGGTGTTGATGAAACCGTGGGAGACAAGATGGAATTTTTCGGCCTGCAGGTAGTTCTCCATGGCACTTTCCTCATTTCCCAATTGGAAGAAGGAATGTCCTTTCATCAGGTAGGCATCGGCAAACTCGTCATCGGCCACCGTGGCATAGTCGCATGCTTCGATTGCTTTGTCGAACATCTGCTGGTCAAAGTAGCAACGGGCCAGTCCAAACCAGTAAGGAGCCGAATACGGATTCTTGTCAATCAGCTTATTGAAGAAGAAGGTGGCTTTTTCAAACAGTCCCTGGGCGTAGTAACAGTCGCCGGTGACGGCAAGGTAGGCTTCTTCTTCGGCATATTTTTCGAGTCCGCGCGTCAGCCATGTCAATGCTTTTTCCGGGAATCCCATGTCAATGTACATATAGGATACATCGACGATGTTGGCCAGGTCGTCCTTATCGTCTATGCTGTCGAGTATCGCTTCTGCTTCTGCTTCTTTGCCTTCGCCCAACAGTAGGTTGGCTTTCAGCACTTTCACTTCGGAAGATTCTTCGGCAATCCGTTCCAATATATCTTTGGCTTGCTCTTTATGCTGGGTGTCGAGGAACAAGTATGCCTGTTCCACCAGCAGAGCCGTATTATCCGGATGTATTCCCAAGCCATACTCTACGACCTCGGTAGCCATGGCATATTTATGATGCACGGCATACCAGTCTGCGAGGTCGGCTAAGTCGTCTGCGTCCAGATAGATGGTTCTGTTCTCTGCTTTGGCAGCTTCATATTGTTCTGCCATTTCTTGCAGTTCTTTGTCTCTTCCGGACAGCAGGTTTTTTTTACTCATATTCTTATTTATTGATTTTACCCCAAACGTCTTTCAGACCTACAGTACGGTTGAATACCATTTTTTCTGGCGTAGAATCTTTGTCAACATTAAAATAACCGATACGTTGGAACTGCAGGTAGGAGAGGGGCTGCATGCCGGCAGCGTACTTCTCGATGTAGCAGCAGGGCAGCACATTCAGGGAGTCGGGGTTGATCATTTCTTTCATGGCTGTCAGTGCGTCGCAGTTCTTCGCTTCGCGGATGGCGGCAAGCTCATCGCGCGGGTTCTCCACTTTCCACAGACGGTCGTAGAGACGTACTTCTGCTTCGAGGCAGTGGGCACAACTTACCCAATGGATGGTGCCTTTCACCTTACGGTTGGCTCCGGGCAGACCGCTCTTGGTATCAGGGTCATATTCGCAATATACTTCGGTGATTTCACCGGCGTCGTTCTTCTTGCAGCCGGTACACTTCACGATGTACGCGTTCTTCAGACGTACCTCTTGTCCCGGTGTCATGCGGAAATATTTCTTCGGAGCATTTTCCATGAAGTCGTCGCGCTCCATCCAAAGTTCGCGGCTGAATTCGATGACGTGGTTGCCTTCTTCGGGATGTTCGGGGTTGTTGACGGCTTCCATCTCTTCCACTTGCCCTTCGGGATAGTTGGTGATGATAAGCTTCACCGGATTCAGTACGGCAGATACGCGGGTGGCGCGGTCGTTCAAGTCCTCGCGCACGGCGCTTTCCAGCAGGGCGAATTCATTGAGCGCATCGTAGGTTGTATATCCTATTTTGTCGATGAACTTATGAATGGACTCCGGAGAGTATCCCCTACGGCGGAAACCGCAGATAGTCGGCATACGGGGGTCGTCCCAACCGTTTACCAAGCCTTCCTTGACTAGAGTCAGCAGGTTGCGCTTGCTCATCAGCGTATAGCTGAGGTTCAGTTTGTTGAACTCATACTGATGGGGGCGGTTATCGTCGAGGTCTTTGCCTTCCTTCACCCAGTCCACGAAGAGATCGTAGAGTGGACGGTGGGGCACAAACTCCAGTGTGCAGAGCGAGTGTGTCACGCCTTCGAAGAAGTCGCTTTGCCCGTGGGCGAAGTCGTACATCGGATAAGCCTTCCAAGTGGTGCCCGTGCGATGGTGCGGATGCTTCACTACGCGGTAGATGATAGGGTCGCGGAAGTGCATGTTGGGGCTTGCCATGTCTATCTTGGCACGGAGCACCATGGCACCTTCCTCAATCTCGCCGCTGTTCATCTTCTGGAACAAATCCAGTGTTTCTTCGATAGGACGGTTGCGGTAGGGACTTTCCACACCGGGCTGGGTGGGAGTTCCTTTCTGGGCGGCAATCTGCTCGGAAGTCTGTTCGTCGATGTATGCCTTGCCCTCTTTGATGAGGCGGATAGCGAAGTCCCACAATTGCTGGAAATAGTCGGAAGCGTAATATTCGTTACCCCATTTGTAGCCCAGCCACTGGATGTCTTCCTTGATGGCTTCTACATATTCCACATCTTCTTTGGTGGGATTGGTGTCATCGAAACGTAGGTTGCAGACACCGCCGTGTGCGGCGGCAATACCGAAATCAAGGCAGATGGCCTTGGCGTGTCCGATGTGGAGGTAACCGTTTGGTTCGGGCGGGAAGCGTGTCTGTACTTTTCCCCCGTTTTTACCCTCTTTCAAATCGTTTTCTACTATTTGCTCAATGAAGTTCAAGCTCTTTTTTTCGCTTGTTTCTTCGCTCTTTATTTCTGCCATAATGTTACTATTTTCGTATCGTGGGGACAAAGATAGGGTAAAAAAATGAAGAATGAAGAATGAAGAATGAAGATTTATTCTTTATGTACCGGGATATATCCGCTCTCTTTGATGATTTTCTGTCCTGCGGCAGACAAGATGAAATCGAGCAGAGGGGCTACGACCGAGGCGTTTTTTCGGTTATAATAATAGTATAGCGGGCGTACTATCGGATAAGTCTTATTGATGGCATTCTCCAGCGTGGGAGCGGCATAATGCTGCCCGTCGTATGAAACGGCGAGTGTCTTGATACGCGGTGATACATAGGCTAGACCCACATATCCGATGGCTCCGCGAGTTTGGCTGACGGATTGGATAATGGCTCCCGTGGCAGGCATGGAGAGACTGCTGCTCATGTAGTTCTTGTTTTTCAGTACGCTTTCCTTGAAGAACTCGTAGGTACCGGAGGAAGTCTCGCGGGAGTAGACTACGATTTTGCGGTCGTCTCCGCCCACTTGCTGCCAGTTGGTGACTTTGCCCCGGAAGATATCTTCCAGTTGTTGGCGGGTCAGTTGTGTCACCGGGTTAGAGGGGTGGACCACTACGGCAAGGGCATCGTAGGCGATGGGAACTTCTGCCAAGTCTTCTCCGGCGGCTTTGGCCTTCATCTTTTCGCTGAACTTGATGGCGCGGGAAGCCATGGCGATGTCCGTGGTCTGGTCCAGCAGGGCTGAAATACCGACACCGGTTCCGCCGCCGGTCACGGTGACACGGGCAGAGGGGTTCAGGGTCATAAAGCGTTCGGCGGTCTGCTGCGCTATGGGGAGCACGGTATCGCTGCCTTTGATGCGTTGCGCCTGCATGCCAGTGGTGGCTGTCAGTGCGAGGAGTAGAAGTAATTCTCTTGTCTTCATAAAACACATGATGCAAATAGGGTAAACAGATAATGCAATTGGGGCAAACACATGATGTAAACCGATGGTATGCATCATGTAATCTGGCTCAACGCATGATGCAAATTAAGGCAATGGATATTACAAATGTGTTACATGGGGTGTACTTTAAGTCGTTGTAACAGTTTTGTAACACCTTTGAAACATTTCTTTCAAACGTTAGTCACACTGCCTTAACATCCGGCCCGTTCCTTTGCATACAGAAATCAATAGGCAACATGAAAAAGATTTTTGAGAAGATTGTAGAAGGTATACTGGCTTGTAGCGGCTTTGTGACGAGTCTTACCATCGTACTTATCGTCGTGTTCCTCTTTTCCGAAGCGCTGGGCTTGTTCAGCAGCAAGGTGATAGAAGAAGGGTATGTATTGGCCTTGAATAAGGAGAACCGGGTGAGCGAACTGACTCCGGCACAGATAAAGGATGTCTTTGATGAAGAGCTGACAAACTGGAACGAAGTGGGGGGGGAGGACCTTCCTATCCGCCTTTTCCGTTTGGAGGACATCACACTGTATTATACGGAAGAGCAGTTGGGCGCTTCCTACGAAAATGCAGGTGCCTGCATTACGGAGCTGGTGGAGCGTACGCCTGGCATTATAGCCTTTGTACCGCAGCAGTTCATTGTCCGTCCGGACTCGGTGCATCTGCTGAAAGACAACACCATTTCGGTGAAGGACGTCTTTGCCGGTGCCGAATGGTTTCCCACGGCAACACCTGCTGCGCAGTTCGGCTTTTTGCCGCTCATTACGGGGACGCTGTGGGTCAGTCTGTTTGCCATCCTCTTTGCATTGCCGTTTGGTCTGTCGGTGGCAATCTATATGTCGGAGGTAGCCAATTCCCGGGTAAGGAATCTGCTGAAGCCCATCATTGAGTTGCTGAGTGGCATACCGTCGGTGGTCTACGGCTTTTTCGGCTTAATTGTCATTGTGCCGTTTTTGCAGCAGGTGTTCAACTTGCCGGTAGGCGAGAGCGGGCTGGCGGGCAGTATTGTGCTTGCCATTATGGCGTTGCCCACCATCATAACGGTGACAGAAGACGCGATGAGGAATTGTCCCCGCGCCATGCGCGAAGCCAGCTTGGCACTGGGAGCATCGCAATGGCAAACTATATATAAGGTGGTGATTCCTTACTCCATTTCGGGCATCACCTCCGGGGTGGTGTTAGGCATCGGCCGTGCGGTGGGCGAGACGATGGCTGTGCTGATGGTGACAGGCAACGCCGCCGTCATTCCCCATACCATCTTGGAACCGCTGCGCACCATTCCGGCAACGATTGCCGCCGAACTGGGCGAGGCGCCTGCCGGCGGACCTCACTACGAAGCATTGTTCCTGCTGGGTGTTGTGCTGTTCTTCATCAGTTTATTGATAAACTTCACGGTGGAAGCGGTTTCGCCAAGACGAAAATAAAAGAAGATAGATATGGTTAATAGGAAGCATCTTTCGCAAAACATGGCATTCGGCTTGTTCCGTCTGTTGAGCCTGAGTGTGGTGGGGATTCTTTTTGCAATCCTCGGTTTCATTATATATAAAGGTATAGGAGTCATCGATTGGGAGTTCCTCACTACAGCTCCTACCAACGGTATGACTGCCGGCGGAATCCTTCCTGCCATTGTAGGTACGTTCTGTTTGATGGCGGGTAGTGCCTTGTTTGCTTTTCCGGTGGGAGTGATGAGCGGCATTTATATGAATGAGTATGTGCCGAAAGGCTGGGTAGTACGCTTCATACGGATGATGACGAATAATCTGAGCGGCATCCCTTCCATCGTGTTCGGTCTGTTCGGCATGGCACTGTTCGTCAACTATATGGATTTTGGAGACAGCATCCTGGCAGGTTCGTTGACACTGGGCTTGCTGAGTCTGCCTTTGGTTATCCGCACCACGGAAGAAGCACTGAAAGCCATCCCCGACAGCATGCGCGAAGGAAGCCGCGCGTTGGGAGCCACCAAGCTCCAGACCATCTGGCATGTCATCCTGCCGATGGGAATGCCCAATATCATCACCGGACTGATTCTGGCGCTGGGGCGCGTTTCGGGCGAGACGGCACCCATCCTTTTCACCTGTGCCGCCTACTTCCTGCCGCAACTGCCGACCGGTATCTTCGACCAGTGCATGGCGCTTCCTTATCACCTCTATGTCATCTCTACCAGCGGTACGGATATGGAAGCGCAGCTTCCCATCGCTTATGGCACAGCATTGGTGCTGATACTGATTATCCTCCTGGTGAATCTGTTGGCAAACGCCCTGCGGAAATACTTTGAGAAGAAGATTAAGACGAATTGAAAACATATACAATAGGTATGAAGAACAAGATAGAAACCCGTGACGTGAACTTCTGGTATGGCGATTTCCATGCCCTGAAAGGCATCAGCATGGACATTGAGGAGAAGTCTGTGATAGCCTTCATCGGCCCCTCGGGCTGTGGAAAGTCTACCTTCCTGCGCCTGCTGAACCGCATGAACGATTTGATTCCCGACACCCGTCTGACCGGCGAGATACGCATTGACGGACAAGACATCTATGGAAAAGGAGTGCAAGTGGACGAACTCCGCAAGAACGTAGGCATGGTGTTCCAGCGGCCCAATCCTTTCCCCAAAAGCATCTTCGAGAACGTTGCCTACGGACTTCGTGTGAATGGCATCACCGATAACGCCTTCATCCGTCAGCGGGTGGAAGAAACCTTGAAAGGCGCCGCCCTTTGGGACGAGGTGAAGGACAAGCTGAAAGTCTCCGCCTACGCCCTCTCCGGCGGTCAGCAGCAACGCCTCTGCATAGCCCGTGCCATGGCGGTGTCTCCTTCGGTCCTGCTGATGGACGAGCCGGCATCCGCCCTCGACCCCATCTCCACCGCCAAGGTGGAAGAGCTTATCCACGAGTTGAAGAAGCAGTACACTATCGTCATCGTCACCCACAACATGCAGCAGGCAGCGCGTGTCAGTGATAATACGGCTTTCTTCTATATGGGGCGGATGGTGGAGTTTGGAGATACCCGGAAGATATTTACGAATCCCGATAAGGTGGAGACGCAGAACTACATCACGGGACGTTTCGGGTAGCGGATTGTTCCATACAAGCAAAAATAAGTTGTACAAAAGTAATTTTAAAATAGAAACATTATGGTGAAGTTTATCGAATCTGAACTCGTCTTGCTGAAAAAGGAAATAGACGAAATGTGGACCCTGGTATATAATCAGCTCGACCGTGCAGGTGATGCCGTGCTTACGCTGGACCGGGAACTGGCCCAGCAGGTATTGGTGCGCGAACGTCGCGTCAATGCTTTCGAACTGAAAATAGACAGCGACGTGGAGGATATCATTGCCCTTTACAACCCCGTTGCCATCGACCTGCGCTTTGTGCTTGCCATGCTCAAAATCAATACGAATCTGGAGCGTCTGGGCGACTTTGCAGAAGGCATCGCCCGCTTTGCCCTCAACTGCCATGAACCGGCATTGGATACTGAGCTGGTCAAGCAACTTCGTCTCGAAGAGATGATAGCCCAGGTGCTCTCCATGCTCGAGCTTGCCAAGCAGGCACTTCAGGAGGAGAGCCAGGAACTGGCTACCGCCGTGTTTGCCAAGGACAATATGCTGGACGAAATCAATGCGGAGGCCACTGCCATTCTTGCCGACTACATCAGCCGGCATCCGGAGAGTGCACTCTCTTGTCTGAATCTGGTGAGCGTGTTCCGCAAATTGGAGCGTTCCGGCGACCACATCACGAATATTGCCGAAGAAATAGTGTTCTTTATCGACGCAAAAGTGTTAAAACATAGTGGGCGGACAGACGAACACTACTTAAATGATAAGAAATAAACAAAATTTTAGGATAATTTCAGTGTTTCATGGAAAATAGCCTTATATTTGTCCATTGAAAACGATTGCAGGTGTAGAAAAATGCTTTGAAATGATAATAAACTTAAATGATTTCTCAAAAAGATGTTATAAGACATGTTTTTTAATTTGGTTAGTATCACGAAAAGCGCCTATATTTGCATCGTTATCCTGAAAACAATCTTTTTACCTTAAAAAAAAACTAATACCTATTGAAAACTGAAAAAGGAGGCTTTGTGAAAAGCTTCCTTTTTTTTGTACCTATACGAAGGGCTTTTTGTATCTTTGCGCATATTAATAATAAATCGCGTATAACCTAAAAGTATATAGAACCATGTTTTCCGGAATAGTAGAAGAATGTGCCACAT
Organism: Bacteroides sp. AF29-11; assembly: GCF_003602895.1. Taxonomy (NCBI): domain Bacteria; kingdom Pseudomonadati; phylum Bacteroidota; class Bacteroidia; order Bacteroidales; family Bacteroidaceae; genus Bacteroides; species Bacteroides sp. AF29-11. Next base: position 97,928 of record NZ_QTLY01000005.1, on the reverse strand, counting down.
TGGTGGCGATGGTCAAAGACCAGGAGAATGTACATTTTACTTTCAAGTGTTCATTCGTCAGTGAATTAAAAATAGACCAGAGTGTGTCTCACAACGGTGTTTGCCTGACGGTAGTCAGTCTGACAGATGATACCTATACCGTGACGGCCATGAAGGAAACGCTGGACCGTTCCAATCTTGGCTTGTTGCAGGTGGGAGATGAAGTGAATGTGGAGCGTAGTATGATGATGAACGGCCGGCTGGATGGCCATATCGTTCAAGGACATGTGGACCAGACTGCCACTTGCATCGATATAAAGGATGCGGAAGGAAGCTATTACTTTACTTTCCGGTATGCTTTTGACAAGGAGATGGCAAAGCGCGGCTACATCACGGTAGACAAAGGCTCGGTAACGGTCAATGGTGTCAGCCTGACCGTGTGCAATCCCACCGACGATACTTTCCAGGTGGCCATTATTCCTTACACCTTTGAGCATACCAATTTCCATGCTTTCAAAGTGGGCAGTGTGGTGAATCTGGAGTTCGATATCATTGGTAAGTACATCAGCCGCATGATACAATATAAATAAGGTAACGGCACTATGGACGATTTCCTGCAATTAGTGGCATCCCGTCAGAGTGACCGTGCCTATGATATGACTCGTGCCGTGGAGCCTGAGAAATATCGGTGATTTACTTTTTAGACACAGATGACGCAGATGACGCGGATTTTTTTAATATTCCAATCCGCGTCATCCGCGTCTAAAAAATAATCAAAAAGAAAGCAGATACGGAGTTTCCGGAAAGACTTCCGCGTGCTTACAAATCCTTCAGCAGCACCTTGCTTGCATTCTTGTAGTATTCCTCCCGTGCCTTCAGCAATGCTCCCCATTGGTTGTTGAATTCATTTTCCTTATCAATTTTGAAATCTTCTGAGCCGTGCGTGTCCAGTTTGTCCAGTAGGAGGGCCACATTCATTTTGTTGATATCCATGGAAGGCTGGTAAGCGATGTCTTCACTCTTTTCATCGGTCACCACTTCATGTAGGAGGTTGATTTCCTGCAATTCATAAAGGGTTTCGTGTGTCAGCCGGATGGGAATCTGGCACTCTTCGGATATCTCTTCGGCTGTATAGGGCTGGGCGTCTTGTTCAAAGCGCTTGGCTATGAGAGACATTATCAGGATGGAGATAAAATCGCGGTAGCGCCGGCTGATATTGCGCGCATCCTTGTCGAAGCTGAAGTTCCGGATATTCTGTCCGGCGTAGGTCAGTTCGGCACCGAATAGGCAGATGGTCCAGGATACCTGCAACCATAGCAGAAACATCGGAAGGGCGGCAAAACTACCATAGATGGCATTGTAACGGGAAACCCACAACTGGCTGCTGATGTAAAGGAATTGGAATGCCTGGTGTGCCGTACCTGCCAGAATACCGGATATGAGTGCGTGTTTCAGCTTGACCTTTGTATTCGGCATAAAGACGTACAGTGCTGTAAACATGAACCAGGTCAGCACGAAGGGGATGAGGCGCACCATAAACTTGCCGACGGGAGCCAGCAGGGTAAAGTCTTCGAGGTTCTTCACCATCGTACTCATGAAGATGGAAAGACCACCGGACACCACCAGCAGAATGGGCATCAGCAGAAGCATAGAGAAGTAATCCGTTATTTTGCGGTACATGCTGCGCGCCTTTTTCACCTGCCAGATGCGGTTGAAGGTGATTTCCATATTGTTGATTAGATTCAGGACTGTCCACAGCAACATAATCAGACCCACTCCGATGAATATTCCACTCTTGGTCTGAGACAAATACGAATTCACGAATTGCAGGATGACTTCCGTGGTTTCCGTAGGACCGCCGAAACCGTTGACAATCTGGCTTTCCATCAGATTATCGAATCCGAAACCGCGGGCTATGGCAAACAAAATGGCAAGAATAGGCACGATGGCAAGCAGCGTACTGTAAGTCAGCGCCGAGGCTTTGTTTACTATCCGGTCTTTGGTGAAGCGGTTGATGCAAAGATAAATCGTCTTGATGATATTGTATACGGAAAAGGTCGTTCGCGTGACTTCATCTTCCGTAATACGCCAGATGTCGTAGGTGAGGAATTTCCAAAGGGCAGCAATACGCTTGTTCATGCTATTATCTCGATTATCCATTGTCAATAAAAAAGCAGTCAGTCTGTAAGCCGGGTTCTGTTCTTCTGTTTCTGAAAAAGCCTAATTAGGAATTATCCATTCTTCATTATCCATTCTCCATTAAAGAAGTGTCTGTCATTTATCTGAGCCGCATGTCACCATACAAGCTTTAGCGGTCTACCCTCCGACATGGAGCGAGCAACTCTCATAACGTCGGTTTACATGACCTTACAACTCCCAAGACGCACAGCCCTTGTGTCGCCACAAGACTGGTAGGCTCTTACCCCACCTTCTCACCCTTACCGTAGCCCAAGGGCGACGGCGGTTATTTTCTTCTACGTTACTCTACCCTCACGGACAGCTTTCTGTTAGGAAGTGGGACGCTCTGTGTTGCCCGGACTTTCCTCATACGCACGAGGCGCAAGCGACAGACCGACCAACTGCTTTATAGGGTACAAAGATACGGAATATTAATGAAGAATGAAGAATGAAGGATGAAGAATTTGTTGTGCAGTGTGCGGATGCAGTACGGATGAATCCTTCATTCTTCATTCTTTACTCTTAATTATCTTAAAAACATGTATCTATTTCGGAATAAATTCGTAGCTTTGCTATTAGTAATAACCCCCAAATCCTTTTGGCCAATGAAAAAGTTATCCTCTCTTTTTTCTTTATTTCTGTTAATCCCGCTTTTTGCTGTCGCTTCGGAAGTGGGTGACCGTACAATACCTGCAGAAGTGGCGCAACTCGCTGACAGTTTGAAACAAAAGTTTGCACCGGACAAGCGCGTGGCTTTGTTCGATGTGGATTACTCTTTCTCCGGAAAGAATGTGATGTTGCGTGGTGTCACCACTTCGGCAGAGGCAAAGACGGCTTTGCTGGATGGTTTGGCAAAGAAAGGATATGCGGTGATGGATTGTCTGCAAGTGCTTCCGGATGAGGCCGGACTTGAAGGCAAGACGTATGGCATTGTCAATGTGTCTGTGTGCAATCTTCGGGTAGCCCCGGATTTCTCTTCAGAAATGATGACGCAAGGCTTGATGGGTATGCCGGTGCGGGTGTTGCAGCGCGACGGCTGGTACCGTATCCAGACACCGGACAACTACATTGCATGGGTACACCGAGTAGGCATACATCCCGTCACGCGGGAAGAGCTGACCGCTTGGAACAATGCAGAGAAAATAGTGGTGACTTCGCATTATGGCTTTGTCTACTCACAGCCCAGCCAGGCATCGCAGACCGTCTCTGATGTTGCTGCCGGAAACCGCCTGAAGTGGGAGGGGACAAAAGGTGCCTTTTATAAGGTGGCTTATCCCGACGGCCGCCAGGGATATATCTCCAAATCCATCTCTATGCCTGAGAAGAAATGGCGGGCAGCCTTGAAGCAGGACGCAGCCAGCATTATAGCTACGGCGCATAGCATGATGGGCATCCCTTATCTTTGGGCTGGCACTTCCTCCAAAGGGGTGGATTGTAGCGGCTTCATGCGCACCGTTCTTTTCATGCACGACATCATCATTCCGCGGGATGCTTCCCAGCAGGCATACGTGGGCGAGCATATCGATATCGCTCCTGATTTCAGTAACCTCCAGCCGGGCGATTTGATTTTCTTCGGGCGCAAGGCGACGCCGGAACGCAAGGAACGTGTGGTACATGTCGGCATGTATATCGGCAACAAGCGTTTCATCCATTCGCAAGGCGATGTGCGCGTCAATAGCTTCAGCCCCGACGACGAGCTGTTCGATGAATACAACCTCGGTAGACTGTTGTTCGCTACGCGCGTGTTACCTTATATAAATAAGGAGGCGTCGCTCAATACAACGAAAACGAATCCATTTTATTCAATGTAATAATGTGCTAATGTGCCAATATGCCAATGACCTCGGCGTGACGGTGCAAACATGACGTAGTATATATATAGCGCAGCCCATTGGCATATTGGCACATTAGCATATTGGCACATTTAATACACACACAATTATGTCAAACAGAAGAGATTTCCTGAAAACCGCCGCTTTTGCCGCACTCGGCTCAGGCATGGCAATCAATCATGTATTTGCCGGAGGAAATGACGCTCCTTCCTTGTTCAACGTGAACAGTAGGGCAGGTGTAACCCCCAAAATGAAACTGCGTTTCTTCCCCTATGAACTGAAATTGCGCCATGTCTTTACAGTGGCCACCTACTCGCGTACTACCACTCCCGACGTTCAAGTCGAGATAGAATATGATGGCATTATCGGTTATGGTGAAGCCTCCATGCCCCCGTACCTGCAACACGAATTAGGCACGATGGACAGTGTACTGGCTTTTCTGAAGAAGGTGCAGGATGTCATCGGCCAATTCTCAGACCCCTTTCAGCTGGAAGATATACTGGCTTATATAGACAGCCTCTCGGCAGGGGATTCCGCTGCTAAAACTGCTGTGGACATCGCCTTGCACGACCTTGTGGGCAAACTGTTGCAAGCCCCTTGGTATAAGATATGGGGGTTGGACAAGGAAAAGACTCCCTCTACAACTTTCACCATCGGTATTGATACGGCCGACGTGGTGCGTGAAAAGACGAAAGAGTGTGCCGACCAGTTCAATATCCTTAAAGTGAAGCTGGGGCGGGAGAACGACAAGGAAATGATAGAGACCATCCGTTCGGTGACGGACCTTCCGATTGCCATTGATGCCAACCAGGGTTGGAAGGACAAACATCATGCGCTCGATATGATACATTGGCTGCACGAAAAAGGAATTGTCATGATAGAGCAACCGATGCCCAAGGAACAACTGGACGATATTGCATGGGTCACCCAGCAAAGCCCGTTGCCCATATTTGCCGATGAGTCCATTCAGCGTCTGAAGGATGTGGCAGGCTTGAAGGGTGCCTTTACGGGCATCAACATCAAGCTGATGAAGTGTACCGGCATGCGCGAAGCCTGGAAGATGGTGACTTTGGCACGTGCATTGGACATGAAAGTGATGGTAGGATGTATGACCGAGACCTCTTGTGCCATTACCGCTGCCTCCCAATTCTCTCCGGCAGTGGACTTTGCCGACTTGGACGGTAGTCTGCTGATTGCGAACGACCGTTTCAAGGGTATGGAGGTTGTGAAAGGCAAGATAACGTTGCCCGATTTGCCGGGTATTGGAGTGGTGAAGTTATGAGAAAGCTATTGTATACCGTTGCTCTGTTTGTGATGGCTTCTGCATGCAGCACGAAGCCCGAGAGCAAGCCCTATAATTGGGAGGACGACCTGTACCAACGTCTGCTTACGGATTTCTGTATGACGGAATCCCAGGTGAAGGACTATATCCGCAAGTATATTCCCGACGTGACCGATGAGCAGATGCGCCAGTGGGAAGCCTCCAAAGCTTTGGAGTGCATGATGCTGGATGGAGAGAAACGCTATTTCCGCAATGCCGGACCTAATCTGTTTCGTGTGGACTCCACTTGCTATGACATCAAGATAGCCAAGGAAGGCACTTTGCCGAGTGGCAGCGAGAAAGTGAATATGGAGAACCTGCCCGAAATCATTTCTGCTGTGAAGAAAGAGGGCAAGGCCATTGTTGCGCCGAAGCGCATGCGCGTCACCTACACGTTGACCGTAGATACCAATGCCGTGCCTGCCGGGAAAATCATCCGTTGCTGGTTACCCTATCCCCGTCAGGACCAGGCCCGGCAGCAGGATGTCAAGTTCATTTCGGCCAGCGAACCGCAATACACCTTTTCGTCGCCCGAGTGCCGTCACAGTACATTGTACATGGAGAAACGTGCTGTCGAAGGCGAACCGACCGTATTCTCCGAAACCTTTGAGTTTACCGCCAACGGTGAATGGCATAATCTGAAGCCGGAAGACGTGCAGCCCTATGATACGACAACCGCCCTTTATAAGGAATATACTGCCGAGCGTGAGAAGCATATCGTCTTTTCCCCACGCTTGCGCGAACTTGCTGCCAAATTGACAGCCGGTGAAACCAACCCCTACTTGAAAACCAAACGTATCTTCCGTTGGGTGAATGACAACTTCCCGTGGGCTTCTGCACGCGAATATTCCACCATTGAGAATATCCCGGAATATGTGTTGGACAACCGTCACGGAGACTGTGGCCAAGTCAGCCTGCTGTTCATTACGCTTTGCCGCATCAGTGGAATTCCCGCACATTTCCAGAGCGGCTTTATGATGCATCCCCGTGCATGGAATCTGCACGATTGGGCAGAAGTCTACTTCGAGGGTGTGGGTTGGGTGCCTGTCGACCAGTCATTCGGCATTCCTGCCTTTGCTCGCAATGCCGACGAAGAATATTTCTTCCTGGGTGGTATAGACTCTTGGCGCATGATTGTGAACACTGATTACGGCATGCCGCTACAGCCCGAAAAGCAGTATCCCCGCAGCGAGACCGTCGACTTCCAGCGTGGCGAGGTGGAGTGGGAGGGAGGTAACCTCTACTTCCCGCAGTGGGACTACCACATGGACATTGATTACTTGAATTATTAAGGTACTATCTGCCCTCTAAAAACAGATGATGCGTTCAGCCCGAACACATCATCTGTTTGGTATAAACGCATCATCTGTTTACCCCAAATGCATCATCCGTTTCGGCCGCAACGGGTGATGTGTCTTTTTATGCCCTATCTGTCAGTTCTTTAACAGTCAGCAATCGTACATAAATGCTAATTTGTCAGTCTTTGCCGTTAACCGCTGTTAAGCCCTAAATATCCTCTGTTAAAAGAGAACAAAAAAGAGTGACAAGCGGAATAACTGAACGTTTTTTGTCGTTATTTTAACGTCGTAATGTTAAACGAAACTTGAATATTAACAATTTAAAGAATAGGAAGAATAGTATGAAACAGACAACAAAAAACATCCTTGGAGTTGCGGCTATCGTGCTCCTGAGCTCTGGAGTGGCTGGATTGACCACTTATAAGATGCTGAATAAGGAAAAGCCTGCCGCATTCAGCGAGTTGTTCCAACAGAACCCCAATAATCTGCTACCGGCGGCTTTCCATGCAACGGATGCCCAGCCTGTGGATTTGACACAAGCAGCGGAGAGTTCGCTCCATGCTGTAGTGCATATACGTGCCACTCAGTTGAGTAAGACCCAGACGGTGCAAGAACAGCCGGATATTTTTGACTTCTTCTTTGGAGACGGTCGTGGACGCCAGCGCCAGATACAGACCCAGCCGCGTGTAGGTTTCGGTTCGGGTGTCATCATCTCCAAAGACGGATATATTGTGACGAACAATCACGTGGTGGAAGGTGCTGATGAAATCACTGTGAAACTGAATGACGACCGTGAGCTGAAAGGACGCATCATCGGTACTGACCCCAGCACGGACTTGGCATTGATTAAGATTGAAGGGGATGACTTCCCGACAATTCCGGTTGGTGACTCCGACCAGTTGAAGGTGGGAGAATGGGTATTGGCGGTAGGTAATCCGTTCAACCTGAACTCTACCGTAACAGCTGGTATCGTCAGTGCAAAAGCCCGTTCCATTGGCTCTTCTGCCTCCAACGGACAAGCTGCAAACATCCAGTCTTTCATTCAGACGGATGCTGCCATCAACCAAGGTAATAGTGGTGGTGCGTTGGTGAATGCCAAAGGCGAGCTGGTTGGTATCAATGCCATGCTTTACTCACCCACGGGTGCTTATTCCGGCTATGGTTTTGCCATCCCTACCAGCATTATGACAAAGGTGGTAGCCGACTTGAAACAGTTTGGTACCGTGCAACGCGCGCTTCTTGGTATCAAGGGTAGTGATTTGAGCACAGACCTGCAGATGGACGAACGCTGGACCGAAGAACTGAAGAAGAAGGCCGACGAACTTGGCGTGAAAGAGGGTATCTATGTGGCCGAAGTTGTTGAAGGTGGTTCCGCTGCCGGCGTCTTGAAGGAAAACGATGTAATCATAGCATTGAACGGCAAGAAGATTCACAAGTTCTCGGATTTGCAGGAAATGCTGGCAAAACACCGTCCGGGCGACAAAGTGAAGGTAACGGTGGTTCGTGACAAGAAGGAAAAGGAATTCGAAATCACGCTGAAGAATGAGCAAGGCACTACGAAGGTAGTGAAGGATGCCGGAATGGAAATCTTGGGTGCAGCCTTCAAGCCCGTATCTTCCGAGCTGAAGAAGCAGTTGAACCTGGGGTACGGTCTGGAAGTTACCGGGGTTACCAATGGTAAGATGGCCGATGCAGGTATTCGCAAGGGCTTCATCATTCTGAAAGCCAACGGAGTGCCGATGAAGACGGTGGACGATTTGGAAAAGGCGATGAAAGAGGCAAGAAAGTCTCCTGAGCAAGGTTTGTTCATCACCGGTATGTTCCCGTCAGGAAAACGTGCAATGTATGCCGTTGATTTGACTCAAGAATAAAAAATAAGGATAGTTAGGTAAGAAGATTGTAATATTAGCTAACAATAGCGAAAAGGGGGTGTCGGTACAATACATACCGGCATCCTTTTTGTTATATAGGATAAGATATAAATAAGGTGAAAAAGTTAGGATGAGATTATTGTAACAAAATAATTTGTCGTACCTTTGCAACCCAAATCTGTATTAGTAAGAATGAGACAACTTAAAATTACAAAAAGTATCACTAACAGAGAGAGCGCTTCTCTTGACAAGTATTTGCAGGAAATCGGTCGCGAAGACCTCATTACTGTTGAAGAGGAAGTGGAGCTCGCTCAGCGCATCCGCAAGGGTGACCGTGTTGCACTGGAGAAATTGACACGTGCCAATCTGCGTTTCGTTGTATCTGTGGCCAAGCAGTACCAAAACCAAGGTTTGAGTTTGCCCGACTTGATTAACGAGGGTAATTTAGGACTGATCAAGGCTGCCGAAAAGTTCGATGAAACACGTGGTTTCAAGTTCATCAGTTATGCAGTATGGTGGATACGTCAGTCCATTCTGCAGGCTTTGGCAGAGCAGTCGCGTATTGTACGTCTTCCGTTGAACCAGGTGGGTTCGCTGAATAAAATCAGCAAGGCCTTTTCCAAGTTCGAGCAGGAAAACGAACGTCGTCCGTCTCCCGAAGAGCTTGCCGATGAACTGGAAATCCCTGTTGACAAAATCTCTGATACGCTGAAGGTGTCAGGCCGTCATATCTCGGTAGACGCACCTTTCGTAGAGGGAGAGGACAACAGCTTGCTCGATGTGTTGGTCAACGATGACTCCCCTATGGCTGACCGCTCTTTGGTGAACGAGTCTCTTGCGAGGGAAATTGATAGAGCTCTTTCTACGTTAACCGATAGGGAAAAAGAAATCATACAGATGTTTTTCGGTATCGGACAGCAGGAAATGACATTAGAGGAAATCGGCGACAAATTCGGCTTGACCCGTGAGCGTGTGCGTCAGATTAAGGAAAAAGCAATCAGAAGATTAAGACAAAGTAATCGTAGTAAATTGCTCAAATCTTATTTGGGATAAATAAGAAATATCAGTTTCCGACAAATAGAAGGAATTAAAAACCGTACGTCTTTAGTAGGCGTGCGGTTTTTTTTATATCTTTGCCCCATTGATAATTCATAACTTATAACTCATAACTCAATGAAATACGTTCGTATACTTTGTGCCGTAGCTTTGGTTTTTGCGTTGTGTTCGGCTTTTACAATGAAAGATAAGGAAAAGGTTGTATATGCTTTTGGGGTGGCGGCTTCTTTCAATGACTCCATCGTATATTATACAGACATCCAGGTATTGGACAGCGTAGAGCTGGATAAGAATGGATTCTTGCCCAAGCGTGATTTATACACTTACCAGCTCAAGAACTATCTGGAGTACAATCTGAAGAAGCCGGACTATACTTGTATGATTTATTTCTCTGAAAACAGGAAAAAGTTAGAAAAAGAGGCTGTAAAGGTAAAAGGTAAGTATAAGAAGAGTAAGAATATGGTTTTGCAGGTGGTGAAGCCTGAAGCTTTCACATTTGCAAAACCGCAGGAATAAGATTTCAAGTATGAAAACAAAACTATATCTTCTTTTTTTCTTCGTTTTCCCCTTGTTCATGTCGGCGTGTCGTGGTGATGACCCGATACCTGATCCTCCGGTTGATGGGAAACGTACTGTGCTGGTATATATGGCAGCGGATAATAGTATAAATCCATTGGCTAGCTTTACGGATGGGGATTTGGAGGAATTGAAAGCTGGGATGGCTTCAATTGATAATACATCTGATATGCATTTATTGGTGTATATAGATACGGGATTTCCTCGTTTGATTGAAATTGAAAATAAAGGTGGTACTGTTGTTGAAACAATAGTCAAAGAATACGAAGATAGAAATTCGTGCGGAGTCGCTGAGACGCAAGAGGTATTCAATGATGTGTTTGGGAATTCTTTATATAAAGCGGAAAGTTATGGTTTGATTTATTGGTCGCATGGGGAAGGATGGATACCTACTCCATTGCCTTCTACTCGCTGGATAGGAAATGATAAGACTGGAGGAGGGCATTATATGAATATTGAGGACTTGAAGTTAGTATTACAGAACGCTCCTCATTTTGATTTTATTATGTTTGATGCTTGCTTTATGCAGTCGGTGGAAGTCGCGTATGAGTTGCGTGATTGTTGCGATTACTATATTGGTTTCCCTGCTGAGAATCCAGGTCCTGGTGCTGCCTATGATAGAATGTTTCCATTTATATTTCAGAAAGGTGCAGCGGTAGAAATGGCTATTGGGACTTTTGCTGCTTATGATGAAATTTATACTGGAAAAATAGGAAGTAATAGCAATTGGACAATGGGCACTGCTATAGATGTGCTGAAATCTTCTGAGCTTGAGAACTTAGCTGCTGCTACAGCAAATGCTTTGTCGGGAGTGACAGCAGATAGAGAAGTTCTTCGGTCATCGGTCTTTGATTATGATCAGCGTAAAGTAGGATCGTCTTATTATGTAGGCTATTATGATTTCGTAGAAATGATGGAAAAACTTGTTGTGGATGAAGTTGTCTTGGATGAATGGAAGCAAGCATATGATGCAGCTTCTGTCTGTTGGAAAAAAACGCCAATGATTTATTCGATGTCTGTTGGTATGTTCTCCATGAAGCGGGCAAATGGGGTTAGCCATTATATACCTTCCACTGCCACTTCTGCTGCTGCTCAAGCTGCTAATGCCGCTTATCGTTCTACTTCATGGTATAGTGCTGTCGGTCTTGCTCGGCTTGGTTGGTAAGCTTATAAAAACTTGCATACTGAACGGATTATTATAGGTGTAAAAACTTGTAATAATCCGTTTTTTTATGCCTATTCTTATTAAAAATGAGTCTTTTAATAATATTTTCCTTTGGAAATTATGTTTTATTGAAAATAACTCTTTTCTTTGCATCATCAAACTTAAAAAACGAAGAATTATGAAATATGTAATCATTGGCGGTGTAGCAGGTGGAGCCACGGCAGCCGCCCGACTGAGAAGAGTGGACGAAATGGCTGAAATCCTTTTATTGGAGAAAGGCCCTTACATCTCGTATGCTAATTGTGGTTTACCTTATTATATAGGTGGAGTGATAGCAGAGCGCGAGAAGCTGTTGGTACAGACACCCGAATCTTTCGGCAAGCGCTTCCGCATTGATGTGCGTGTGCAGAATGAAGTAATCGCCATCCATCCCAAAAACAAGACCGTTACCATACGCAATGCGGAAGGCAAGGAGTACGATGAAAGCTATGACAAACTTTTGCTTTCTCCCGGTGCTAACCCCGTGAAGCCCCCCTTGGAAGGCATTAATTCCGAAGGCATCTTCACGTTGCGCAATGTAGAAGATACCGACCATATCAAGGCTTATATCTCGGACAAGCAGGTGAAACGCGCCGTGGTGGTAGGTGCCGGTTTCATCGGATTGGAAATGGCGGAGAACCTGCATCATGCCGGTGTTCATGTGTCTGTAGTCGAAATGGGTAATCAGGTGATGGCGCCTATCGACTTCTCTATGGCGGCACCTATTCATCAGCATCTGTTGCAGAAAGGTGTCTCCCTCTATCTGGAAGAAGGCGTAACCCACTTCAAGCGTACGGACAACGGAATCACCGTATTCCTGAAAAGCGGAAAGGCCATTCCTGCCGATATGGTGTTACTCTCCATCGGTGTGCGTCCTGCCACTGCATTGGCGCAACAAGCCGGCTTGAAACTGGGCGAGATGGGCGGTATCTGGGTAGACGAACACTTGGAGACTTCCGAAAAAGACATCTATGCTGTGGGCGATGCCATCGAATATCCTCATCCGCTGACCGGAAAGCCCTGGCTCAATTATCTGGCAAATCCTGCCAACCGCCAGGGACGTATCGTTGCTGATAATATGGTGTTTGGCAATACTGTTTCCTACGAAGGAGCTATCGGCACCTCCATTGCCAAAGTATTCGACATGACGGTAGCCTCTACGGGCCTTGCAGCCAAACGCTTGAAGCAGTGGGGCATGGAATATCAAAGCTCGGTGACTCACTCGGCATCTCATGCCGGTTACTATCCGGATGCCCTACCTTTGACCTTGAAACTGACTTTCCATCCCAAAACCGGTAAACTCTATGGTGCGCAATGTATCGGTTACGAGGGAGTGGACAAGCGAATCGACCAGATTGCCGGACTCATCAAGCGGGGTGGCACAGTCTACGACTTGATGGAGACGGAGCACACGTATGCACCTCCTTTCTCCTCGGCCAAAGACCCCATCGCTATTGGTGGCTATGCAGCATCGAACATTATCAGCGGTGCTATGCCCGTCATCTCTTGGCGCGAGCTGGTAGAAGAGAAGGATAAAGTGATGCTGATAGATACCCGTACGCCCGAGGAGTTCTCTTTCGGCACCATTCCGGGAGCTGTCAATATCCCGTTGGACGAAATGCGCGAGCATCTGGCAGAGATACCTACGGACAAGCCGGTAGTGCTTTTCTGTGCTGTGGGTCTGCGCGGTTATCTGTCCCTGCGCATCTTGATGGGACGCGGTTATCGCAATGTGCGCAATCTGATAGGTGGTTATAAGACCTACTCCACGGCAACAGCACCTCTACCGTCTCCATCTGTTCCGGCAGGCGGCGACTCTTCTTCCGCTTCTTCGGCCAGCCCTGCTGACGACGACGTTCCCGCAGCGGCATCTGTCTCCAGAAAGGAACCGCTGAAGATAAACGCTTGCGGCTTGCAATGTCCGGGCCCCATCATGCAGGTGAAGAAGGCGATGGATAGCATTGCTGAGGGTGAGCGTGTGGAGATTGTGGCTACCGATGCCGGTTTTGCCCGCGACGCTTCTGCCTGGTGCGATACAACGGGAAATAAATTGATAGAGAAGCATGACGAGAAAGGACGCTATACGGTAGTCATTGAAAAAGGTGCTCCGGCTTGTACATCCGTTTCCAATGTTCCCGTAACTGGGGGTAGGGGAAAGACGCTGATTTTGTTCAGTGACGACCTGGACAAAGCGCTGGCAACCTTCGTATTGGCAAACGGAGCAGCGGCAACGGGACAGAAAGTAACCATTTTCTTCACCTTCTGGGGACTGAACGTCTTGAAGAAAGTGCAGAAACCCAGTGTGCAGAAAGACTTCTTCGGCAAGATGTTCGGCATGATGCTGCCGTCCAGCTCTTTGAAACTGAAGTTGTCGCAGATGAATATGTTTGGCATGGGCAGCCGCATGATGCGCTTCTTGATGAAGCGCAAGGGAGTGGATTCTCTGGAGTCGTTGCGCTCGCAGGCATTGGCGCAGGGAGTGGAATTCATCGCTTGCCAGATGTCTATGGATATGATGGGCATTCGGCACGAAGAACTTCTGGATGAAGTAACCATCGGCGGCGTGGCTACCTATATGGAACGTGCGGACAAGGCAAATGTGAATTTATTTATATAGGAGGACGAGATATGGAGACTTTATGTAAAATCCGTGATGTTTATCGGGCTATTGCCGAGTTCGAGGTACAGTTTACGCAGATGTACGATTTGTCGCTGAATGAAGGAATGCTGTTGTGCACGCTGCTCAATACTCCTAAGCTTACCTCCAGTGAGATAGCCGAGGCACTGGGTTTGTCTGCCTCCAACACTTCAAAGGTCATTCGCTCTGTCGAGGGAAAGAAGCTCATTACCCGTCTGATAGGTAAGGAAGATAAGCGTCAGATGCGTTTTTCTCTTACGACAGAAGGCAAGAACCGGATTTCGGATATTAAGAATGCTACTTTCGAATTGTCGGGGTTGTTGCAGCAGGTCGTTAGCCTCGTATAGTTTTGTGTAAAAGCGAATTAATATCGTGTTTGCAGGAAGTTAATATCCTGCGGACACGATATTTGTTTTTTGTAGGACACGTTATTAACTTCTTGCACGACATGTTGTTAGTATCGTGTATTGCATGCTATAAATTGTTTGTATCTGTTCGTGTGTATTTCTATCTTTTATTACTGAGAAATTTACTAAGAATCTTTAATAATGTCTCTTTCGACAATTTCTTAACTCTTAATCAATTCTTTTCTCTGTTTTAAAAATGAACTTGATTGGAAAAGCCATTCTTTATGAATCGCCTATATACTCAGTCGTATTTCCGTAAAGGAACACAAGCTTGATACCAAAGAAATAAATTGAAACTTTCTATGTCAATTGCCTAATATTATTTTACTTTGCTGTCAAATAGTAAGCAATACAGCGATTGATATGCAGAAATTATTGTCTTTGCCGCCTAATCTGGTGTCGGCATTCTATGAACTGGAAAATGTAGACCGTACGGAATGGTTTTGTACTTCCGACCCGGTGGGAATGAAACTTGGCTCGGGTGGGGGAACTACCTGGCTCTTGAGAGAATGGCAGAAGGAACGGGATAGGAAGTATTGGGCGGAGGAGCGTATTCCAACAGAAAAGTGCATTCCAACAGAGAAAAGCATTCCAATAGAGAAGCGTATTCTGCTGCATGCCGGAGGACAAAGCCGTCGTTTACCGGGATATGCACCGTCGGGCAAGATATTGACCCCGATTCCGGTGTTTCGCTGGGCGCGTGGACAAAAACTGGGACAGAATTTATTATCCCTTCAACTCCCACTTTACGAAAAGATAATGGAGCGGGCTCCCGAAAGACTGCGTACGCTGATTGCCAGTGGTGACGTATATATCCGTGCGGAAAAGCCGCTTCAAGAGATTCCCGATGCAGATGTGGTGTGCTATGGACTGTGGGTAGACCCGTTGCTCGCCACACATCATGGTGTGTTTATCTCGGACCGGAATCAACCGGAATCCTTGGATTTCATGCTTCAGAAACCCTCTCTGGAAGAATTGGAAAACCTCTCCAAGACACATCTCTTTTTAATGGATATCGGCATCTGGCTATTGAGCGACCGGGCCGTTGACTTGCTGATGAAACGTTCGCAGAAGGCAGATGGGGCTTTGGACGTGGATACGCCATATTCCGACTTGAAATACTATGACTTGTATGCTGACTTTGGCTTGTCCTTAGGAAATCATCCCCGTATTGAGGATGAAGAGCTGAATAGCCTCTCCGTCGCCATATTGCCTTTGCCCGGAGGCGAATTCTACCATTATGGAACAAGCCGCGAACTGTTGTCTTCAACCGTCACCTTACAGAATAAGGTCTACGACCAGCGCCAGATTATGCACCGGAAGTTGAAGCCCAATCCGGCCATCTTTGTGCAGAATGCAGAAGTGCATCTCCCCCTTACTCCGAAGAACGACAGTCTTTGGATTGAAAACAGCTTTGTTGGAGCTTCTTGGCGGCTGGGGGCACGGCAGATTATCACGGGTGTTCCCAAGAATGACTGGAGGCTGACCATTCCAGACGGTATCTGCATTGATATAGTTCCGCTTGCCGACCAGCGCTGGGCAGTACGCCCCTATGGTTTTGACGATACTTTTAAGGGGGATATTCGGGATGAAAAGACACTGTTCCTTGGGATGTCGTTTTCGGAATGGCTGGTCGAACGGGAATTGTCGGTGGAAGACATCACCGGCAGAAAAGAGGACCTGCAGGCTGCTGCCATCTTCCCGGTTGTGGAAGATAAAGAGCAGATGGGGACAGTGCTTCGATGGATGGTTTCCGAACCGGGCTTGACGGAAGGAAAGGCTGTCTGGCTGGAAAGTCGTCGGTTGTCCGCCGACGAAATTTCAGCACAAGCCGACTTGCGTCTGCTGTATGCACAGCGGGAGAGCTTCTGCAAAGGAAACTGGGAAGTGCTGGCACGCAACCATGCAAAGAGTGTATTCTATCAACTCGACTTGATGGATGTGGCCGGTAAATTCCATAAATTCGGCATTGACAAGCCGGAAGTGTTGCCGACAGATGCCTCGCTGATGCAGCGTATCCATAACCGGATGCTGCGTGCACAGATTGAGAAGCTGGACGGAAGGGACTTCAAGGCAGACGAGCAGGCCGCATTCAGCTTGTTGCGCGAAGGATTGCTGACCGATTTGTATGAACGCAAGAGCAGTCCTCGCCTGAATGTGTATAGTGACCAGATTGTATGGGGGCGTAGCCCCGTACGCATAGATATGGCGGGAGGATGGACGGACACTCCGCCTTACTCCTTGTTTGCCGGTGGGAGTGTGGTGAATATTGCCATTGAACTGAACGGGCAGCCGCCTTTACAAGTGTACATCAAACCTTGCGCGGAGCATCGCATCGTGTTGCGCTCCATTGATATGGGAGCCATGGAGGTGGTGAATACTTTTGAGGAATTGCAATCCTATTGCATGATAGGTTCCCCCTTTTCCATTCCCAAAGCAGCATTGGCGCTGGCCGGGTTTGTTCCGGCTTTTTCAGAAACGGCTTATCCTTCGCTGGAAAAACAACTGGAAGCCTTCGGCACAGGTATAGAGATTACATTGCTTTCTGCCATACCTGCAGGTTCCGGTCTGGGCACAAGCTCCATTTTGGCTTCTACTGTCTTGGGTTCATTGAGTGACTTTTGCGGACTGATGTGGGATAAGAACGAAATATGCCGCCGTACGCTTGCCCTGGAACAGTTGCTGACGACCGGTGGCGGTTGGCAAGACCAATACGGTGGGGTATTGCAAGGCATCAAACTGTTGCAGACGGAGGCTGGATTTGCCCAGCAGCCATTGGTACGCTGGTTGCCCGAGCATTTGTTTACCCATCCGGAATACCGCGATTGCCATCTGCTGTATTATACGGGCATTACGCGTACAGCCAAGGGCATCCTTGCAGAAATAGTACGCTCCATGTTCCTCAACTCTTCCCTGCACCTGGGGTTATTAGAAGAGATGAAAGCACATGCCTTGGATATGGCCGAAGCCATTCAACGGAATGACTTCAAGAGTTTCGGAACACTGGTAGGCAAGACATGGATGCAGAAGAAGGCACTGGACAGTGGAACAAATCCTCCTGCCGTAGAGGACATCATCTGTCAGATAAAAGACTATACCTTAGGATATAAACTGCCGGGAGCCGGTGGGGGAGGCTATCTGTATATGGTGGCTAAGGATCCGCAGGCAGCCCTGCGCATCCGTGAGACCTTGACGCTGAATGTACCGAATCCGAGAGCCAGGTTCGTAGAAATGTCACTCTCGGATAAGGGATTCCAGGTGTCGCGGAGCTGAAATTCATTATTCATGATGATACGGCCCCCCATTTAGTATGTTCATTGCCCTGTAGAGTTGTTCCACAAAAATGAGGCGTACCATCTGATGGGAAAAGGTCATGCGTGAGAGGGACATCTTCTCGTGTGCCGCTTCGTATACTTTTTGAGAGAATCCGTAAGGGCCTCCGATAATAAATACCAGCCGTTTGTTTACGGTATTCATCTTGCGCTTCATATAGTCTGCAAACTCTATGGAGCGCATCTCTTTTCCACCTTCGTCCAGCAGTACGACCACATCTCCCGGCTGGAGAGCTTTCAGTATCAGTTCCCCTTCTTTTTCCTTCTGAACTTCCATAGAGAGGCTTTTGGTGTTTTTCAGTTCGGGGATGACTTCCATCTCGAATGAGAGATAGCGCTTGGTGCGTTGCACATAGTCGTTGATGGCTGTTATAAAGTGTTGTTCTACAGTCCGTCCTACGACGAGCAGAGTAGTTTTCATACTGGTTCTGTTTTGATTAGCGCACAAATTTAGCATTTTTTTATTGTATTTTGAGACAAATGCTTACCTTTGCCTATCATAAATACTTGTGAAAATGAAAAAACGGGTAGTCTTTTTGTTGACCGGTCTCTTCATTTGGACGTCTGTGCTGCTGGCCCAGAACGTTCCCGAGGGAGTGATTGGGGCCTTCAAGGAAGGAAGCTCTCAGGAACTCAACAAGTATCTGGGTGACAAGGTCGATTTAATCATTCAGAATAAGTCGACCCACGCCGACAAGCGGACGGCAGAGGGCACAATGGCTGCTTTCTTCTCCAACCACAAGGTTGGCAGTTTTAATGTGAACCATCAGGGGAAACGTGATGAGTCTGGTTTCGTCATTGGTACCTTGACGACCGCAAATGGAAACTTTCGGGTGAATTGTTTCTTCAGAAAAGTACAGAACAAATATGTTATACATCAAATAAGGATAGATAAAACAGATGAATAAGGAAGAAGAATTGATTGACAGGCTGATAGACCTGGCTTTCGCCGAAGATATAGGCGATGGAGACCATACAACCCTTTCATGCATTCCTGCTACGGCAATGGGCAAGTCCAAACTGCTGATAAAAGAACCGGGCATACTGGCCGGTATCGAGATAGCCAAGGAGGTGTTCCGTCGTTTCGACCCTACCATGAAGGTGGAAGTGTTTATTAATGACGGTACAGCCGTAAAGCCGGGTGATGTGGCCATGATTGTGGAAGGCAAGATACAGTCTTTGTTGCAAACGGAGCGTCTGATGCTGAACATCATGCAGCGCATGAGTGGCATTGCCACCATGACACATAAGTATGCCGAGCAATTGAAAGGTACGAATACCCGTGTACTCGATACCCGCAAGACTACTCCGGGCATGCGTATCCTCGAGAAAATGGCGGTGAAAATCGGTGGCGGTGTAAACCACCGTATCGGCTTGTTCGACATGATTTTGCTGAAAGACAACCATGTGGACTTTGCGGGAGGCATTGACAAGGCCATCAACCGTGCGAAGGAATATTGCAAGGAAAAAGGTAAGGACCTCAAGATAGAAATAGAAGTGCGCAACTTCGACGAATTGCAGCAAGTACTCGACCTGGGTGGCGTAGACCGTATCATGTTTGACAACTTCACCCCGGCAATGACAAAGAAAGCTGTGGAGATGGTAGGTGGCCGCTATGAAACGGAATCTTCCGGTGGCATCACGTTTGATACGCTCCGCGACTATGCCGAATGCGGTGTAGACTTTATTTCCGTAGGAGCTTTGACTCACTCTGTGAAAGGATTGGACATGAGCTTTAAAGCATGTTGATAAAGGCGGAAAGCATTATTGCAGAATAATAAGGAAAGCCTCTCATAAAGAATGCTGCATTACGGCAGATTTATGAGAGGCTTTCTATTGGTAACTAGCAAAGTAGTGGCTCTTGGAAAAACAGAAGGTGTATTGGGGTGAAACAGATGGTCTGTTTGGGACGGATAGATGATGCGTTTGGCTATAACGGATGATGTGTTTCATAGTAATGGATAATAGTGTAGGAAGATATGAAAAACATAACATGGAATAAAGTAAAAACAACTGTCAAAGATTGGCAAGTGGGAGACTACATCCGGCAGACTTCCATTGTGGTGATTGGCGTACTGATTACTTTTGTCGGTAGTGAGTTGGTTACTCAAAACTCCGAGAAAAAGGATATTCAAGCCACCATGTCGCTGATTAGGGATGAACTGAAAAGTAACCGGGAAAATTATAAGAGTATCGTTTCAGAGTTTAGAGAGGATGAACGTCTTTCCAGCTTATTGGTGGAGCATGACTTAAAGCATCGGACGATACCGGAAGATTCATTGATACAGTTCCGCTTTCTTATGGGGCATATCCGCAGTTTTTATTATAGTCAGAATGCATTGGATATACTTAAAAACTCCATGTTGATGCAGAAGATTTCAGATAAAGAGCTACTGTTGCAGTTGACCGGAATCTATGAGGTATTGGATGGATTTAAGGCAACTATGAATGGCTATTACGATATGAAGGACGAAATTATGGTTCCTTTCCATTTGGCATTGACTGACGAACAGACGGACCAGATAAATCGTGGAGGATATGAGGCGTGGGATATTTACTTGTCGGACAGGTCGGTACGGAACTTTGTCAGGGTAGCGCAGAACTATTTCACGCCGGACTATGTAGAACGTGTGGGAAAACGTATAGACGAGGCAATACAAGCGCTTGAAAAGAAGTATCATTTAGAATAAAAAGATATGGGAAAGATAAACTTTAATAGGCTGAACCATACGGTAAAAAGTTGGCACATAGGTGATTATTTCCGTCAGTTCAGTATTGTGGCTGCGGGTATCATTGTCACTTTCTGGGGAAGTGACCGGATTACCGAGAATGCCCGTCAAAAGGAAGTGCGTGCTACGATGCAGTTGGTAACGGAAGAGTTGGAATATAATAGGCAGGAGCTCCGTAATATAAAGCACTTGTTGGATATTGACATACACATGAGTCTGTTGTTGAGGGAACATGATATGGATGTATCCAAGATACCGACAGATACTCTGTGGAAGTATGGCAAGCTTTTCAATAATATGGATGAATTCTCTTATAGGACAGATGCGCTGGACGTGCTGAAAGGTTCTTCATTGATGCAGTATATACCGGACAAACGTATGTTGCAGGATGTATTGCAGACTTATTTTGAGTTGGGCAGGAAACAAAAGGATGTCAGTGATTACTATGCAACGAAAACAGATGCTCTTATGAGTGCTGCCATGTCCAGGGAGTTGGCGAATGTTTTTGACGGTGGCGACAGTCTTCGGGACCAGGCCTTGTTTCTTGTGCAGTATAAGAAATTTATCAATTACGTCAACATGGTTCCCGGTTTTCTGTATTGGCATGAATTTGATGAATTGGATGAGATGCTGGACAAGCAAATACAGGCTTTGAGAGCCAAATATAAATAATCTCCGTTCTTTAACTTCTTTTTAGAATTAATTCAGCAGCATTTTCCGCAATGCTGCGTCTAACTAACAAACGACGCGAAGAGGCGTCCGTAAAACGAGCACTGACATTGGAAAATGAGATAGAACTGATTGAGGGCTGCCGGGCAGGAAAGGATTCCGCCCGAAAGGAATTATACACCCTCTACTCCAAGCAGATGCTGGCGGTATGTTACCGCTATACGGGCGATGTCGATGCGGCCCATGACGTATTGCACGATGGCTTCATCAAAATTTTCACCCACTTCACCTTCCGTGGCGAATGTGCATTGGGTACCTGGGTGACAAGGGTAATGGTGACGCAGGCGATAGACTACCTGCGGAAACAGCAACGTTTCAGCCAACTGGTGGTGAATGAGGAACAATTGCCCGACATTCCGGATGAAGCGGGCATTGCCGAAACCGGAGGCCGTATTTCCGAAGAAATGCTGATGGCGTTCGTGGCGGAACTTCCCGATGGATGCCGTACTGTATTCAACTTATACGTCTTTGAGGAGAAATCGCACAAGGAAATAGCCGAAATCCTCCACATCAAAGAGCATTCGTCTACCTCGCAGTTGCATCGTGCCAAGTGTTTGTTAATAAAAAGAATTAAAGAATATACTGAATATGAGAGAAAATGATGAAATAACCGGTTTATTCCGCAGTCGTCTTGCCGGCGCAGAGATGACAGTGCGGGAGGACTTCTGGGAAGGGTTGCAACGTGACTTGCCGTCACCGGTTGCCGCAAAAGGCAGGAGGCAGCTTTTTCTTTCTCCGAGGTTTCACCGCGTAGCCGCAGCCGCCTCTGTTGTATTTGTACTGGGAGCTGCTTCTGCCGCTTTCTGGTATTTCTCTCCGAAAGAGGAAATCAAGGAGGCCTTTACACAAGTGGCGGCCATGACGCCGGAAGGTAACTTGAACGGGGATGTGGTGCAGGAAAGTTTTCCCTCTATCCATCAGGCCAACCCCATGGCACAAAAGCCCGGTACACAGCATCCCGCCAACGGCATTCCGGCAGGATTGACGGCGCAGGCCGATGAGGATGAATCCATGTCTGTCCATGTTTCCATCCGGATTACCCAACGGGTGTACGGAAACCAGCAGCAGCCGGGAAACGGTTATTACAGTAACGGAACTCCGGCCGGAAACGGGAACTACCATTCAAATCCTGGCCATAAGGATGCTGATATAGATAGAATGCTGCCATCTTCTGAGGAAGAACCGGCAAAGTCTGTGGCTGTATCGCCATCTAAGCCCCGTAATTGGGCATTGAAAGCAGGCATCGGCACTTCCCTGCCGAAAGGGAATTTCCATATGCCGTTCACGGCCGGGGTAAGCGTGGAACGTTGTTTGAACAAGCATTTCTCCTTGGAAGCCGGTCT
The DNA here is from genome assembly GCF_003602895.1 of Bacteroides sp. AF29-11. Lineage (NCBI taxonomy): Bacteria > Pseudomonadati > Bacteroidota > Bacteroidia > Bacteroidales > Bacteroidaceae > Bacteroides > Bacteroides sp. AF29-11. Next base: position 75,435 of record NZ_QTLY01000005.1, on the reverse strand, counting down.
TCAGTATAATTGCTTGGATGGTGACCATACGTTGCATACGCTGGGAATTCCGGTAAGGCTGAACATGATGCTGGCCAGTACGCCGAAAGTGGATTTCTATGCTATGGTAGGTGGAGTAGCCGAGAAATGCATTGCAGGTGCTCCGGACAATGGTTTCGGTGCAGAGCCGGTACAGTTGTCGGTTGCTGCCGGAGTAGGGGTACGCTATAAAATGAACAACCGTTTTGCCTTGTTTGCAGAGCCGTCTGTATCCCATCATTTCGATACGGACTCGCAGACAAGAACCTTGCGTACGGAACGGCCCACCAATCTGAATCTGTTGTGCGGCGTGCGCATGACTTATTAATCTTAAATACCATACAAATATGAAGACTCTATACAATAAATTACATATATTCGGGCAGACTATGCTGCTCGTATTCTTTACTCTTTCTGTTCTCTCTTTGGGCTCTTGCAGCAAAGAAACGTTGGACTACAACCATCCGGATGTAGACTTGTTTGTCAAGCAGTTGAAGGCTGGCAAATATTCTACCCAAAGTCCGGATGGATTGAGTAACATGCCCAAGTTCACTTCCGAAGATATAGAGGAATTGCTGAAGTATGCCGAGGACTTGACGGTCATTCCCTCTTTCCCCCTGGCTCCGGTATCCTATTCGGCAGGTGGCAAGCTGCGTTTGGGCGAATGCATCCTGTGGACGGTAGAGACTATCCGCCTCGGGAACAATGCTTCGATGGGATGCAAGATGGTACATACGGATGCGGAGAATTATGAAGGTATCTATTTCCTTTCGGACGAAGAGGTGCTGGATGCCGCTTCGCGCTACCGCCGCTGGTGGGAAACCCGTAAGTATCCACGGACTATGTGGACGATTGATCCCTGCTATGACGAACCGCTTTGTGGCAGCGGATATATGTGGTGGTGAAATGTTTTTAGGGATTAAGTAATCAAAACTGTCAGGTGAAGATATCTATACTTGTTTGGGGGCTGCTCTGTGCAGTAGCCTTCCCTTGCTATGCCCAAAACTGGACCCCTCAGGACTCGTTGAGGCTGAACCGGTTGCTGAAGGGCGAGGGGGAGGTAAAACTGAATCCGGAGGTATTGCAGGAATTGGAAATGAACAATTCTCTGGGTACTCCGAAAGCGGTGATGGACAAGTCGTGGATGGATTTTGATAATTCATTGCCCGTCATGCCGAAAGCGCCCGAGAAAAAAGTGGTGCTTACCTTACGTCCTTATACAGCCAATACCAAATATAATTGGGACCCCATTTATCAGAAAAAAATCAAGGTAGACAAGGATACTTGGCGAGGAGATGAATTCTATGCACTTAAGATTCTGATGATTCCTACGAACTGGGCTAAACATCCGTTTGATGCCGGTCCGCGTGAGACGGTGGAGCAGATTGAAGCAACCGGTTTGCGTTACCGGGTGACGGAGCGGGCCAATAATATGGCTGTGGGCGGTTGGCAGGGTGCCAGTGGCGGTGGAATTTCCGGTTTAGACCTGATGACACCTTTTACCCGTGAGTTTTGGAATTTCAAAGGCCGCAAGCGCCGTGCCCGTACGCTGGAAGTATTGAAGGCGTATGGAGATTCGATAACTGTTTTGGAACAACAGTAATTTATCACTTTTTGTCAAATTTTGAACTTTCTTTCTCCTCTTCTTGTTTTCATTAGTAAACCTTTAAAAAAAGTAATAATGAACAGAGTGACTTCTCTATTTGGAATAAGATATCCGATAATTCAAGGTGGTATGGTGTGGTGTAGCGGCTGGAGACTTGCTGCTGCTGTAAGCAATGCGGGAGGGCTGGGCTTGCTCGGCGCAGGTTCGATGCATCCCGAAACGTTGCGGGAGCATATCAGGAAATGCCGTGAGGCTACGCATCATGCTTTTGGTGTGAATATTCCCTTGATGTATCCCCAGATAGAAGAGATAATGCAGATTGTGGCCGACGAGGGAGTGAAGATTGTATTTACATCTGCCGGCAGCCCGAAGAAATGGACTGGTTGGTTGCACGAACGTGGCATCACGGTGGTGCATGTTGTTTCGTCCTCGCGTTTTGCCGTGAAGGCAGAAGAGGCGGGTGTTGATGCAATAGTTGCCGAAGGCTTCGAAGCCGGTGGGCACAATGGGAGGGAGGAGACTACCACCCTGTGCCTGATACCAGCTGTACGTGCAGTTACTACACTTCCGCTGATTGCCGCCGGTGGCATTGCAACGGGTGAGGCCATGCTGGCTGCCCGGGTGCTGGGTGCGGAAGGTGTGCAGATTGGTACACGCTTTGCCTTGACGGCAGAGAGTTCTGCAAACGAGGTATTTAAGGATTACTGCTTGCATTTGGAAGAAGGGGATACCCGTCTGCTTTTGAAGAAATTGGCTCCGGTGCGTCTGGTGCGCAATAACTTTCGCAGCGCCGTAGAGGCTGCTGAGGCTGTGGGAGCTTCAGAGGAAGAACTTCGTATCCTTTTAGGGCGTGGCCGTGCCAAACGTGGTATTTTTGAAGGTGACTTGGAAGAAGGGGAACTGGAAATAGGGCAGGTATCTGCCTTGCTGCATGGAAAGGGAGTGCAGTCTGTGGCGTCGGTCATGCAAGAGTTGGTGGAGGAGAGCAGAAGGGCGTGGGAGAGAATGCAGGAATTGGATTTCTGAATATTCCCTCTTCTGGTATCATATAACAATAAAAAAGGAATATTCCCGGTGATTTCGGGGATATTCCTTTTTTAGTTTCAACTTATAACCTTTTATCCTTTGGGGATATTGGTTGTGTCTTTTGCCGTATTTCCACTTGTGGCGGAATTACTTGTGCCATTGCTGCTGGCAGTGGCGCTACCGGTAGCCATATTTGTTGCACTTTTACCGGCTGTCTGCACAGCAGGTTGCTCTTCCCAATGGAACGGTTCAAAGCTACTGTTCGGGTCAACCCAGGACGGTTTCTTGGAAGCATAAATAATGAATGGGGCAATGACTACAATCAGCGCACCGATGATGAGCACGGAGAACCATACAGTGTTGCTGCCTGTTGAAATCTGGCTGGGTGGGATAAAGCTCAATACGAATGCCAGCAATGACCCGCAGAAACCAAGACCACCGATGAGCCACATCAATCCGTTGCCATTCTTGCCGATACGGAACGGACGGTTCAGCTTCTTCATCTTATAACGCAGCACGATGGCTCCGGAGAACATCAGCATATACATGATAAGATAGAGGACTACGGTCAACTGTGACAGAATCTGGTAGAAACTCTGTACGGAAGGCATGACTACGAACAGAAGGCTCAGTACGGTTACTGCACCGCCTTGTACATAAAGGATGTTCTTCTGTACACCCAGTTTGTTTGTCTTCTGGAAGAACGGAGGCATGTAGCCTGCTTTTCCTACGGCAAAGATACCTTTGGACGGACCGGCAACCCATGTCAATACACCTGCCAGCACCCCGAATGCCAGAGCAATGGCGATGATGGGTGACAGCCAGGAGGCGCGGATGTAATGGAAATAGTTATCGAAGCCTACAAGCAGACTCTGTGTCAGACTGATGTCTTTGGCCGGGATGATGATGCCCAGTGAGAAAGTACCGAGCACGAAGATGATAACCGTAATGGCCGCACCGATGAACACTGCCTTCGGATAATTCTTGGAGGGATTGTTCACGTCTTTTACGTGGATACCGCCCATTTCCATACCGGCATAGAAGAGGAAGATACTGGCAGCAAGCACCACGTTGTCGAAGTTCGTCAAGTCGGGGAAGAAGCTGCTGTGGAAATCCAGGTTGGAGTGTCCGCCGGTGGCAAGGTAGATAATACCCAGGATAATCAGCAGTGCGGCAGGGATAATAGTCCCGACCAGGCCGCCGACCTTTGCCACTTTACCTACCCAGCTCATGCCCTTCATGGAGATGAACGTAGCCAGCCAGTAGATGATGAGGACAACAACGAGCGAGTAATACTTGTTATTGGCCAGTGACATGTCGTGTACGTCGTTCATGCCGATGAAAGCAATGGATACGGCACCGAATGTCAATACGGTAGGATACCAGATTGTACTTTCAATCCATTGTACCCAGATGGCAAGGAAGCCCAGTTTTTTTCCGTAGGCTTCGCCCACCCAGCGGAACACACCGCCTTGCTTGTCTTGAAACATGGCAGCCAGTTCCGCGGCGACAAGTGACGTCGGAATCAGAAAAACAATGGCTGCAAATAAGTAGTAGAAGGCCGAACTCATTCCGTACACGGCCTCGGCAGGAAGTCCACGTAGGGATACTACTGCCGTCACATTCATGATTGCCAGGGTAAATACACCCAGCTTCACTGTTTGTTTAATATTTGCCATAAGTTAAGGTTTTAGATGAAAAATATATTCAAAATCAGCGTCTATAACAACACTTGGGGAGAGTTGTTCCCAACGGATAAGTGAAAGTTCCGGTTTTAACTATTCAGGAAGCGTCGGCTTTGGGCGCGGGCTTCTGTGCAACTTTCTTGTAGAACTCTTCTTTTTCCTTATTGCGCCGTTCGACCAGGCTCGTTACATACACTGTAAAGATAGGGAACATCATCATGCCCAGCGCAGCCAGCAGTACGGACAGTACCCGTCCGGTGGGAGTGACTGCTATGATATTGGAACCCACCGTCGTCACATCCATAAATGCCCACCATAAGGCGTCTCCATATCCTTTAACTAAAGGATTGGGACCATGCTCCATGACATAAAAGGCTAGACTGGAAAAATAGACAGTGGCCAGCAACATGGTAAGGTAGGAAACGAACAGTCCCGATGCGCGGTTGTACGTCAGCCAACCCACCACGATAGCCATGGCGTAACCACCCCGCACCAATGGGATGAAACGCAGCATATAGGTTATCTCGGGTGAGAAAGTCCATCCCATATAGGCAATGATGTTTTGATAGGGTATAGCTACCAGCAGGAAAATGAAATGCGTGGCCACGTAGTGACCCTTCTTCTCTGCCAGGAACCATTCCAATACAAAATCTGCCAGGAACAGGGCGCATATCCACAACTGTACTTTCATGTAGACCGACTGTTCGTAAAAGGGGATCCCCTTGAACGTGTCGACAGAGATGCTGATAACTAAAAATAGCGACAGTATCAATATAATGACATGCAGTATGCCATAGATACCTTTTTCCCGCAATACAAATTCTGATAGAGCCATTTTCATGATGAAGTCCATTATAAAGTCATAAGTTATGAGTTATAAGTCATTTGCTGATTACGGTGCCTACCAACAAATAACTCATAACCTATAACTCATAACTAAAAAGAGAAACTTATTCTGTAATCGTTACGTTATCACCGTTGAATACACCCAGGCCGAGCTTGTTCATGATGAACTTGATTGCCGATTGGGCCTTTACGGAGTTTCCCGCTTCGTCTAGGGGAGGAGCGAAGGCCGATACTCCCATGACACCGGGCAATACGGCCATTACACCACCGCCTACACCGCTTTTGGCCGGTATGCCGGCGGTGTACATCCAGTCGCCCGAATGCTCGTAGAAGCCTACGGTAGAAATCATCGACGTGATTTTCGGTGCCAGGCTGGCTTCGAACACCGTTTGTTTGGTGACGGGGTTCACGCCGTTATTGGCGATGGTTCCTGCGGCAATGCCCAGTTGCTGGGCCGTGATGCCGAGAGAACACTGGCGAGTATAGAGGTCGAGAGCCATGTCCGGATTATCGTAGATGCGGTTGTAGTTTTTCAGCAGCCAGGCAATGGAGCGGTTGTTGAAGTTGGTAGCCGTTTCCGATTTGTACAGTTCGTCGATGAGTTGTGGGGCAGAGCCGCACAGCTCAGTGACATTCTGTACAATGGCATCCCATTTTTTGTCGGAGTTTCCCACTGGCTGCACCATGGAACAGGCGGAAATGGCACCGGCATTTACCAATGGAGTGGAAGGGTGGTCGTTTTCCAGCAAGATGGCGATGATGGAGTTGAACGGTAGTCCCGTGGCATCGGCACCTATCATGTCCAGCACTTTCTGCGCACCGTATTGGCGCAGGATAAGGATGGCTGTGTGTACCTTCGAGACGGACTCTATACCGAAACGATAGTCTGTGTCACCTATATTGATGGTCTGCCCGTTCATCAGGCAGATGCTGAGTCCGAATAGTTTGGAGTCTATGTTGGCAAGGTAGGGAATATAATCCGCATTCTTGCCTCCTGTGCTGCCCTTCACCTCATTGTAGGCTTCTTGGGCAACCTCCTTTATTTGTGAAATTGATATTTTCTTTTCCATAAACACGTTGTGATGTACGATTAGACGATGTACGATTTACGATTGAAATTACTCCTTTAAACGTAGTCCGTATCAAGAGAAACTCTAATCGTACATCGTAAATCGTTTAATCGTAAATTAATTTATTTTTTATGAGTACGGCATCCGTGGTTGAATATTTTGGTTTCCACCGGCAGGTTCTTTTCCTGTGCCATACGGGTAGGAGTCGGGTAATCCAGTTTCTCCAGCTCCGTGATGGCATTCTTGATGTCACCCAGCAGCATGTCTGCCATGTCGCGGCTGAATCCTTGGCGAACAACGACGCGCATTACGACGTAGTCTTCCAGCTTTGAAGGCAGTGTATAGGCGGGTACCATCCAACCGTGTTGTGACAGCTTGTCCTGCAGGTCATACAGAGTCCATTTGGCAGCTCTTGCATATTCCGGTTTCAAATACCAGATAAACAGCGGGTTCACAACCTCGTCGGAATAGTTTACGAACGGAGCCATCTTGCCGATTTCGTCATGGATATACTTGGCGATGGTCAGAGAGTTGTACTGTACTTCCTTGTAACCCTGGAATCCCAAACGGATGAACTGGTAATATTGACCCAGAATCTGTGCGGCAGGACGGGAGAAGTTCAGGCCTACCTGAGTAATGTTGGCACCGAGGTAGTTTACGCTGAATGACATTTCTTCGGGCAGATATTCCTTGCCTTTCCAGCAAACCCAGCCCAGACCCGGATAAACCAGACCGAATTTGTGTCCGCTGACGCTGATGGAGAGTACCCACTTCAGACGGAAGTCCCATTTCTTTTCGGGATAGAGGAACGGGAGGATGAAACCGCCGCTGGCGGCATCTACGTGGATAGGAATGTCGTAGCCGGTCTTCGCATTGTAGGCATCGAGGGCTTTGTCGAGGGCTTCGACGTCATCGTTCAGTCCTGTCCATGTAACGCCTTGGATAGGCACGATACAGATGGTGTTCTCATCACACATCTTCAAGGCTTCTTCGGGGTCGAGCGTGGTCTTGTCCAGTGTCAAAGGCACTTCACGCATTTCAATCTGCCACAATTGGGCGAATTTTTCCCATACCACCTGGAAACCGGTTGAAATAACGAAGTTGGGTTTGTCGAACGGTTTGCCTTGTGCCTGACGTTTCTTGCGCCAGCGCAACCAGGCTGCCACACCACCCAGCATACATGCCTCCGAGGAACCGATGGCAAGTGCGCCGGTTTTCCAGGTTTCTTTTTCAGGAGAGTTCCAGAGGTTGGCCACGATGTTGATACATTTACCGTTCATTACGGCGATGCGCGGATATTCGGTCTCGTCAATGTAGTTGATGTTGATGGCTTCGTTCATCAGCTTGGTTGCATATTCGTCCATATAGGTAGTGACGAATGTAGCCAGATTCAAGCGAGGCTGCGTTTGGGCGAAGGTCTCGTCTTTCACCATCTGATAGGCGATTTCCGGGGTAGTAGGTCCGTCGGGAATCTTTTCTACGGGTGAGGGTTGTAACATACGGTTTGAACCGAATACTTCAGTTTTTGCATCTCCTTTTCTGAAATTCAAATCTTCCATATTAATAATTTTTTTAAAGGTTTAGGCGGCGGGGCTTTTCCCCGTCGAATTTCCCACAACAACGGGGTTTGCGGATGAAAGTTCCGGGGTTTTGCATTATTTGGCGTTTATTAAAGGGCAGCGTAGTAAAATCTTAAAAAACGAACATTCTGAAGGTAGGTTTGTTGTTCCCACATTATTCATTTAATTAATATACTACTATATGAAAATCAATACCGGAAGGGGTACAATCCCCCTTATCACGCTTGTCGGCATTTGGTCAGTCTCTGCATTGACTTCCTTGCCGGGATTGGCCGTATCACCTATTTTGGGACAACTTACTACCATTTTTCCACATGCCACAGAACTGGATATACAGATGCTTACCTCCCTGCCTTCGCTGCTGATAATTCCTTTTGTGCTGTTGGCGGGCAAGCTGGCCGAGAAACGTGACTTTGTGCGTCTGCTGAAAGCGGGGCTTTGGATGTTTGCCACCAGTGGGGTACTTTATCTTTTTTCGGATAAAATGTGGCAGTTGATGGTGGTCAGCGCTTTGCTTGGCATCGGTTCGGGGGTGATTATTCCGTTGTCCACCGGTCTGGTTTCACGCTATTTCACGGGGGAGTATAGGGTAAAGCAGTTTGGTTACAGTTCTGCCATCACCAATGTGACGCTGGTTGTGGCAACGGCGGTGACTGGGTATCTGGCAGAGGTAAACTGGCACTTGCCTTTCGTGGTATATCTGCTTCCGTTGGTTTCTCTGCTGCTTGTCGGGTATTTGAAGGGAGATACCGGTCAGCCGCAGAAAACAGAAGATACGGCTACCGTTGTTCCGGAGGAATCCAAGCGTGCGATTCCCGGTAAATACGGCATCCATGTCCGCCATCTGCTACAGTTGATGCTGTTTTATGGCGTCACTACGTATGTAGTGCTGGCGGTTACTTTTGACTTGCCTTTTTTGATGGAGGCCCATCACTTCTCCAGCGGAAATTCCGGATTGATGATCTCCTTATTCTTCCTTGCCATTATGGCTCCGGGTTTCTTCCTGGGGCATATCGTGAAGTGGATGGGGAAACACACAAAGTTTTACAGCCTTTTGTCCATTGCAGCGGGTTTGCTTTTGATATGGATTTCGCCTAAAGAATGGCTGATAATACCGGGATGTATGTTGGTTGGTTTGGGATATGGTGTCATTCAACCGCTGATTTATGACGAGACAGTAGATACGGCTATACCGGAAAAAACAACTTTGGCACTGGCCTTTGTAATGGTAATGAATTATCTGGCGATTCTATTGTCCCCGTTCATTACAGACTTCTTTCAGACCTTGTTCCACACTAATTCCAAGGAATTTCCGTTTATTTTCAACCTCTGCATCACACTGCTCGCTATGTGGTGGGAGTATGCGAGGAAGAAGGATTCTTTGTTTGGAGATTGAGGGTGTCAAAACGGTTGATGGCACACAGATGAGACACCCTCTATAACTTATAACTCAATCGCCTCATATTTCAGCCCGAAGACATCGGCTACAGCTCTGTATGTTACCTTGCCTTCCACTACGTTCAATCCCAACGCCAGAGCCGGATCGTCCTTGCAGGCTTGTCTCCAGCCTTTGCATGCCAGGGCAACGGTGTAGGGCAGGGTGGCATTTGTCAGTGCCATGGTGGAGGTGAAGGGTACGGCGCCGGGGATATTGGCAACGGCGTAGTGTACAATTCCGTCCACAATGTAGGTAGGGTCGCTGTGCGTGGTGGGGTGGGAGGTTTCGAAACATCCGCCTTGGTCGATGGCAACGTCTACGAGTACGGTGCCGGGCTTCATCATTTTCAGCATTTCTTTGGTGATGAGATGAGGCGCTTTGTCACCGGGGATAAGGACAGACCCTATTACGAGGTCTATTGTAGGTAATTCCATTTTGATATTGTGAAGGGAAGAATAGAGTGTTTTTACATTCTTGGGCATCACTTCACTGAGGTAGCGCAGGCGGGGAAGGTTGATGTCGGCAATCAGTACCTCGGCACCCATTCCGGCAGCTATTTGTGCGGCATTGGTGCCCACAATGCCGCCGCCCAGGATAAGTACGCGTGCGGGGCGTACACCCGTCACGCCACCCATCAGTTTCCCTTTGCCGCCTTGGGGTTTTTCGAGGAAGCGTGCTCCTACCTGGGTGGCCATGCGTCCCGCCACTTCGCTCATGGGGGTAAGCAGCGGAAGTGAGCGGTCTTCTTTCTCTACCGTTTCGTAGGCGATGCAGACGGCGCCGCTTGCTATCATGGCTTCGGTCAGCAATTTATCGGCAGCGAAGTGGAAATAGGTGAATACCACTTGTTCCTTTTTTATCAGTTTGTACTCCGGTGCGATGGGCTCCTTTACCTTGACAATCATGTCGGCTATGGCATACGTGTCTTCAATGGTTGGCAACATTTGTGCACCTACGGCGATGTAATCATCGTCAGAGAAACCGCTGTTTGCGCCTGCCGAGGCTTGCACATACACCGTATGACCGCGTTTCACCAACTCGGCTACTCCGGCAGGGGTCATTCCTACACGGTTCTCGTTGTTCTTGATTTCTTTAGGTACTCCGATAATCATAACCTTAAAGTTTTTATTGAGGGGTTAAACATGGCGCAAGATACAAAAATGGAGGGTACAGTGTCTCCGTACCCTCCATGTTTAAGAACAGTTTTCGTTCTCAGTTATTCATTGTCCATCAGTTTCCAATGTCCATGCCTGCATCCCCTTCTATTTCATCTGTGTCCCATGCGGCGATGGTAATCCCTTTCAGCGTCAGCCCGGCCTTGTTCAGGCTGAGGTCGAAGTTGTAGGTTTTGTTGGCCTCGGTAGTGAGGTTTTCGCTGGAACTCATAGCCAGATAGTAGGTGTAGGTGTTGCTGCCGGAGGTGACTTTTACGAATTGGGAGCTATTGGTGAATGCCTGACCCGGCAGCACGATGGCGCGGTAGGTGGTGGCACCTGCAACGCTGTGGGCGTAGGTGGTGATGGAGGTGGTAGATGCAGCTGCAGCGTCGGTGGCAGCGGCATCATTAGCCTTTGTTACTTTGCCGTCTGCCAGATTCCACGTGCCGCTGAGGGCGAAGCCTGCGGAGCAGAGCAGTTCTACCTTGTCGATGGCGGGCAGGGAGGAGTAGCCGTTTCCTGCGGAGAGGGTGACGGTGATTTGGCTCATGCAGTGCTTCATGCTGATGCTTGCGTTGTTCGTTGCCACGGTGGTGCATTTGCCCCACAGCAGGTCGGAGGCTTCGTAGTCGGCGGCGGCGGTGCTGCTGTTGTTCTGGTCGGGCTTGATGCTGACGTTGGGCACGGTGTAGGTGTCGGTGGCGGTGTTGGTATAGGGATAGTAGGCGTAGAGGGTGTGCTGGTCGGTGACGTTCTGCCAGTAGAGGGGTTCGTCGGTGAAGCTGCCGTTTACCCATTTGGTGTTCTTGGGGTCGAGGGAGGCGCTGATGGGGGATTCATCGTTGGCACCCGTTTTGTGGGCGATGTAGAGGCCCAGTGCGTCGTCATCATCGAACTCGGTGGCGCCGATGGCGGCGCGGCTGATGGGGATATTGGTGCCGGTGGTGGTGAGCGAGAGCTTCACGTTGATGGGCTTGGTGATGTCCACTGTCTGGTCTGAATCGTTGTTACAGGCGGTGACCAGCAGGCCGAGGGTGGCTGCGAGGAGCAGCGTTTGGATACTTCTTGTTTTCATATTTGGTCTATTTATTTGTTGTTAATAATAAGTTACTTATCGGTTACTTTTGTGTAATTCTCGGGGTTTGTCAGCTCCGTAATGGTGGCTTCGGCAAGTGAAGGGCTTCCCTTGTAGTTATAGTATATGTTCGCCCAAGTCATCTTTCCCCAGGTGCGGCACTGGGTGATTTGATCGTCCTCGAGTGCGGTAACTCCGGTGAGGAAGAGGTTCTCGGGGGAGAAATTATAATTTCCGAGACCGTTTTGGGTGTCGTAGGTGGGGAGAGCGAAGCTGTTTTCGGTACCGGTGCCGCTAAGGACGATGCTCTTCAGGCCGGTGCAACCAAAGAAAGCATCTTCTCTGATGTCGGTGACTTGTGGCAGGTAGATGCTTGCCAGTTTCCCGCATCCGACGAAAGCTCCGATTCCTATATTGGTGACTTTTGGCAGGTCAATGCTTGCCAGGGCGGTGCAATCCTGGAAGGCTCTTTCTCCGATTCCGATGGCTTGTGGCAGGTCGATACTTGTCAGGCCGGTGCAACTCCAAAAAGCACTGACTCCGATGTCGGTGACTTGTGGCAGGTCGATACTTGTCAGGGCGGTGCAATTCCAGAAAGCATTTTCTCCGATGTCGGTGGCTTGTGACAGGTCAATATTTGTCAGGCTGGTACAATTCACAAAAGTACCATTTCCTATTTTGGTGACTTGTGACAGGTCGATGCTTGTCAGGCCGGTACAACCCTGAAGAGTATTATATCCTATTTTGGTGACTTGTGGCAGGTTGATGCTTGTCAGGCCGGTGCATTTATTGAAAGCATTATATCCTATTTTGGTGGCTTGTGGCAGGTTGATGCTTTGCAGAGTACTATTGCCGTTGGTGAAGAGATACCAATTCGTAGGCACTTCCTTCACCGGCTCCATATAGAGGTTTTGTACGTAATTATGGCTGCTGCCCAGCAATCCTAACAGCTCGCTCTGGTCCATGCCTTCCGGTACAGAACCGCTGATGAAGAGTTTGGAGACGAGGGTAGGGGGAGAAGAGCTTCCGGCGGCATTTATCGCTTCCAGCCTGCTCTTTACGGCATTGTAGGACGCTTCCGTCCCATCCAGCAGGAGGATGTTTTCCGGTGCTGTGCCTTTTATGTCGGTACTTCCGTCCGACACTTGCAGGTACTTGCCGGGGAGATAGAATCGGTTGCCGGTGGTGCCGCCGGTGACGCTGCCGGTCTCGCTGCTGCTGCCGATTGAGCCTCCGGCGCTATATACCTTGTCCGTAAGAAAAGAGAGGGTACCGTTTCCTCCGGCTTCGCTGCAAGTAGGTCCATTAGGGGGGAGGTAGTCTGGGCTGTATTGGTGGTAAGTGGGTATCATCAACGCCCGATGCACCGCCGCACCGTCCCGGCTCAAGGTGGTGACGGAACGGGTGTCGGTGAGCTTGTCAACAAACAGATAGGAGTGTATCCCGTCAGTAGAATTGCTCACAATGGGTGCCTCTCTCAGCGCCGTCACTCCGCCTGTGTAGGCGCAGAATACGGCTTTGGCAGGTGCTTTCAGCAGGACGGCGGCGGATGCGGTGGAGAAGATGTCCACTTTCACCAGGGCGCGTTGCATCTGTAGGGGGATGGGGTCGGCGGTGGGCTGGGGTATGCGGACGGCGAGGCCGGAGGTGCGCAGCTGTTCCCAGTAGGCGTAGTTCTCGGGGGTGAAGGCTTGGGGCAGCTGGAAGGTGAAGGCTTCGCCCGTCTGCAGGGCGTAGCTGCCTCCGCTGTTGCCGTCGCTGCCGGTATATGTCAATGCCTCCAGTGGCTGCATCTCTATGGCGGGGGAGATGGCGGCGAAGTAGTAGGCGGCGGCGTCTTTCTCCCAGCGGAGGAGGTTGGCAGGGTCGGTGGGCTGCCAAGTGGCGGAGGTGACGGCTTGCGTGCCGCCGTCGGTGCTGACGGAGGTGCAGGTGTAGTTGGCGTGGCTGTAGCGGACTTCGGCGGACGAGCCGTCTGCTGCCGACGACGACCTTACGGGCACGGTCATGAATACGGTGATGGTGGTTCCTACTTTGGGGAAGCCGGTTTCCGTGGCGGGTGTGCCGGTGGTTCCGTCGGCGCGTGTCTGCCCTCCTCCTTCTCCGGCCATGGGCGACTGCTGTTCCACGCTTGTGGCGATGCAGCCTATCTGTATGGGTTGGCCTATGAGGGAGGCTGTGGCTTCACTGTCGGCACCGGGCAGGGGGGCGGTGTCGGGGCAGATGTCGTCTGTGCAGGCGCAGGGCGGCAGCAGGGCAAGCAGCAGGGTGGGGAGCAGTAGCGTCCGGCGGAGGTGGTTCCTTGTTTTCATTCGTTGGGTGTCTTTTTTAGGGTTTCGTATAAGTAGGGCCGTTCGGGGTGGGGGTGCGCACCCTTATGGGGGTAGGGCCGTGGGGTGTTATCCCAACGGGTTTTCGCCGTACTTGCCCAGTTGCCGGGCTGTTTCGCGGGCTATCTCGGTGATGCCCAGTGTGCGGGGTTGTGTCTTGGCACGGAGGTAGAAGTCGTCCGTGCGCTCGGTCAGGGCGTTGTCGTAGGCCACGAGACTGATGAACTTTTCAAAGGTTGTTGCCATGGGGTTTTGAATTATGAGTTATGAATTTTGAGTTATGGGTTATGGGGTTGGGGTTATTGGGGGGAGTCCTTGAGCCAGTGGCCGCTATAGTTGGCGGTGTCTGTCAGGCTGGCAGGATTATCCGCAGTCAGGTTGTAGTGGATGGCTTTCCAGGTGACACTACCCCAGGATTGGCATGTGGCGGCATTTCCTTCTGCCTTGAACATCTCTTCGGTGACATCGGTGAGGAAGAGGAGGGTGGCGGAGGTGCCTGCGAATGCACCATCACCAACGGTGGGCAGGAAGAAGCCAAATTGGTCGTTGGTGCCGCTGAGGACGACTTCTTCGAGGGCGGAGCAGTCGTAGAATGCGCAGACTCCTATGCTTGTCACTGCTTTGGGTATGCTGATTTCTGTCAAGCTGCTACAATACTGGAATGCGTAGCTTCCTATGCTTGTCGCTGCTTTCGGTATGTTGATTTCCTTCAGACTTCCACAGTAGTTGAATGCGCTTTGGCCTATCTCTGTCACTGTCTCCGGCAGTTGGATGCTCGTCAGATTCGCGCAGCTTTGGAATGTCCTCTCTCCTATCTTCGTTACTCCCGTGGGGATGCTGATTTCTGTCAGGCTGCTACAGTCGACGAATGCGTATTCTCCTATTTCTGTCACTCCGTCCGGCAGTTGGATGTTTGTTAGCTGGCGGCAATTAATGAATGCGTACTTTCCTATCTTTGTCACTTTCTTTGGCAGTTGAATGCTCTTTAGTGTCGTGCAGCTTTGGAATGCGCGCTCTCCTATACTTGTTATCCCTTCGGGGAGTATCACCTCTTGAAGTGCGGTATTTGTGTTATCCCCCGTTTTGCAAAATCCCTCCGGTATGGTTGTCGCCCCGCTTGCGGTGATGTAGAGGTGGCTGACCTTGAAGTATTTATTACCATTACTACCACCGATCATCTGCTCTTTCAAATTCGCCAAGTCCTGGTCGCTAATCTCCCCCGTAATCATTACCTTGATGGGGCTGTCTTGGCCGGCGCTTGCCAGTGCAGTCTTCAGTGCAGACCCATCTGCCAGCAGGCTTCCCGCTGTTTCGTTCTCCACTGTTACGAAGCTTTCTGCTTCCGTCGCCTCCACCAGTGTCGGGCTTTGCCATCCGGTGGACGTTACGCTCAATGCGCTCACCCCTGCTTTGTTTACTTTCAGTTTCAGCTCGTGGCAGGTATTGGCTTGGGTGGTGATGTCGTTGGTGGGGAGGTACTTATAGATGTCGTTTCCGATGTGGATGCTTATCATCAGTCGGTCTGCGGCAAAGGTCTGCCCCGGCAGCATCAGGGCGTAGTATGCCGACGAGGTATTGCCGTTCTTCAGCAGGCGGACATCGGTAGGGGTGGAGGCTTCGCCGTCGTGATTATGGATGACGGGCTCTCCGTCGGTATTCATGGTGAAGTAGGCTTTCGCTTGCTTGAGGTGTACGGTGGCCGTCTGCAGCTGTTCGGCGGTGATGCCGTCGCCCGGCAGCAGGTTGACGCATAGCTGCGCCATGCTGTGCTTCAGCAGCAGATTGATGGAAGAGGATGTGGCGGAATGTGTACCGCTGTAGTGCAGCAGGTCGGTGATGTGCCATTTATCGGCGGCAGCGGTATATTGCTTGCCGTCCCAGGCATTCAGGGTGCTCCCTGCGGCGGTGTTGGTTTCGTAGTCGGAGGGCATGTCGTAAACGGCAGGGGAGGAGGAAGAATAAGCGGGTCCCCACCAGGCGGTGAGGGTGTGGTTGCCGCTCCCTTGCCAGTAGGCGCGCTCGGTCTTGGTGGAACTCCAGCTGCTGTTGTTGCCGTCGTATAGGTAGGTGCCGGCAGATTGGGCGCTTCCGGCGGTGAGGGCTACGTGCAGCTTTTCGTCATCTCTGAAGCTATGGCCGGATGCCACGCCGGGCACGGCATTGGCGGCACGGGTGTTTCCTCCTTCTATGCTTACGGTTCCCAGCGTCAGCGCTTGTCCGTTTCCCCGGTTTTCGTCCTGCCCGGTCAGTTCGTTGGTGCATCCTGCCAGTATCAGCAGGCATATCATGGTACCTATGGCTGCCGTGATGGCGGTCAGTGTGCGCAGCGTTTCCCATCCCTGTGAGGTCAGTCGTTTCATGATGCAGTTCTCCATTTGGGTTGTTATAGGTTTTATTAATGTTCCTTTGCAAATGTGTCTGCAAAGTTGTTAATAATGGTATAAACTGCCTAATTTTACCCCTCGGTGCTTGTCCTGCATTGTCGCCTTGTTGTCCTGAATTGTCGCACCCCCTCTCAGAAGTGCTTCCGGAGGGGGTGCGAAGGGAAGTGCGGAGGATGAAAATCCGTCCTTATGGGGAGGAAGTCATGCTTTTATCAGCCACCTTTCTATGTTGCGCGTCCGGGCGCTGAAGTTCACGCCTATCCTGAACAGTGGGCGACCGTCGGCTTCGAAGGGTTGCGCGTAGTGTTTTTCGTCAATCTGCCGCAGCGCTTCTTCGGCAGTGCCTTCGAACTTGAACTCCATGATGTAGATGTAGCGGTCTGTCTTCAGCACGAGGTCCACACGTCCCTCGGAGGTGTGATATTCCACTTGGGTATAGAATCCCACCAGCTTGAAGACAATGAAAAGCACGTTCTGGTAGTGCAGTTCGCGGTCGCCGACAAGTTCGTAGGGGGTGTCGGCAAAGAAACTTTGCAGGCGGCGGAAGAAGGCATCGGGCTGTCCGGATTCTATCTCACGTACAAACTTCTGTATCTCGAACGGTGCCTCTATCTTGTTGAAGCGGGTGTAGAACGGCATCAGGAACTTGACGAACCCTTCTTCCACTTCCCGGTTGGGGAAGCCGAGGCGGTAGAGTCCGAACCTTGGGTCGTACTCCTTAATCGTGAGGTATCCGCTTTGGAAGATGACGGGCAGTGGGTCTTCGTCGCCATAGATGCTGTTCAGCACGTCGGCGTAGGTTTCTGCATGGGCCATCTCCTCCAGGTTGTAGTGGTTGCGTTTCAGCAGTTCCACCAGATAGGTGGGGGTGCCCGTCTCGAACCAATAGCTGCCGAACTCCTGCTTGTCGAAGGTGTTGAGCAGGCTGAAAGGGTTGTAGATTCCGATGGAGTTGTGTGTGAAGTGGTAACCGTCGTAATCTTTCTGCAAGCGTTGGCAGGTTTCCTCGTAGGTCATGTTTTGCGCCTGCGCCAGCAGCCGGATGCTTGGGGCGAATTCTTGGCGCAGCTCTTCGTCGGTGACACCGCAAAGGGCAAGGTATCGCCGGTCCATGGAGATGTCGTTCAGGTTGTTGAGGTCGCTGAACACGCTGACCTTGCCGAACTTGGTGACCCCCGTCAGCAGGGCAAACTGGATGCATCCGTCCATGGTTTTCAGTACGCCGTAGAAGGGTTTCAAGGTGTTGCGGAACTCGTTCTGCAGCGCTTTGTTGCCGATGGCTTGCAGCATGGGCTTGTCGTATTCGTCGATGAGGATGGCCACACGTTGCCCCGTCTGCTCGCAGGCACGCCTGACCACTCCGGCGAAGCGAAGGGCAAGCGTGCTTTCCGCCATTCCCGTGCCATAAAGCTGTTCCCATTCTGTCACAGCTTTTTCCAGCTGTTTGTCCAAGCTGTCCGGGGTGTCATACTTCCCTATATTCAGGTCGATGTGCAGCACGGGGCGTTTTATCCAGTCTTTCTCCAGCTTCTCCATCGCCAGCCCTTCAAAGAGTTCCTTCTTTCCCTGGAAGTAGGCTTCGAGGGTGGAGATGAGCAGGCTCTTGCCGAAGCGCCGGGGGCGGCTTAGGAAGTAGTAGCTGCCCGTCTTTACCAGCCGGTAGACAAGGGCGGTCTTGTCGACGTAGAAATAGCCGCCTTTGCGCATCTTCTCGAAGTTCTGTATGCCGATGGGGTAGATTTTGTTGCTCTGTATGGGTTCCATATTTCCGGTTCTCCTTTCTTATATATCACTTTTCTTATATATTACCTGTAACTTTCTTATATATTACTTGCAACGCACAAATATACGAATAGTTCTTGTAACTGACGGCCTGCAATCTGTTAAACTATAGGCTCTGTGCATGGTTCTGCGGACTTGTCCGGCAAAGTCTCCCGGTACTGCACGGGTGTCATGCCAAGCAGTTTGTTGAACGCCACATAGTAGGTGTTGCGGCTCTTGAAGCCCGAAGCGGTGGCTATGGCATCTATGGAATACATTCTGTTGTCTTTCAGCATCGATATGGAGTGCTCCACGCGCAGGCGGTTGATGTAGTCGCTGAAGCCGTCGGCACCGGCATATTCGCGCAAGAACGGGTTGAGGCGGTTCTTGCTCAAGGCCGTTATCTTCATCAGGTCTTCGCGGTTGAAGTCGGGGTTTAGGAAGGGCAGGTCGGTGAGCAGGGCATCTTCCATCTGCATGAACCGGCGGCGGTTGTCTTCATCGTCGGCAGCGGAGGGGGAAGTGTTGGCTTGAGCGGCAGGCGGCTCTTCGTTAGGGGCATCTTCCGGGTGAAGCGGCTGCCGGCGGTATGCCTTGCGCAGTTCTTCTTTCTGTGCCAGAAGCTCTTCTATCTGGCGGGCGGCTATCTGGTTGCGTTCGCGGGTGCGGCGCAGGTGGAGGTGCTTTTCCCATAGCAGGATGGCGAGCAGGATGGCGATGAAGCTGGTGGTGATGAACAGTACGCGTTGCCGTGCCAGCTTGTGTTGGGCTTCGCGTATCTGCGCATCCTTTTCCTGGGTTTGGTAGATGATGGCGAATTCGTGTGCCTGGCCGGCCTTTTCGCGGGCATAGATGCTGTCGGTCAGCATGGTGATGCGCTGTTGGTAGCTGTCGGCCAGTTCCGGACGTTTCAGTCCGCGGTAGGTGCGGGCATAGCGGTCCAGCAGAATCAGGTGGCCGTAGTTGAAGGTATCGGCCGGTTCGGCCAGGGCGGAAGAGGCGTCAAGAAGTTGCAGCACTTTATGGTACTGACGCGTACCCAGCAGGTAGGGGACGATTTCTGTTTGTCCTGCCTGCGATTGTGCAAAGCCGGTGCTTTGGTATTTCCGGGCGGTTTCGGCGGCTTTTTCGCTTTGTCCGTTTTGTAGGTAGTACCAGGCAAGTTTGGAGTAGAGGTAACCGTATTGCTGGTCTATGTATCCGGGCGGCGGTCCGGGCAGCAGGCTCATGCGGCTGATAACGTCGAGACGCTTCTCGCAGAGGGCAATGGCTTCGTCCAAACGCTCGTTTTCGGCCAGATAGGCGGACAAGTCGCCGTAGGAGGTGGATAGTTGGGCCAGTTCGCGCACATTGTCCGTGCCTTGCAGCAGTTCGATGGAACGGTACATGTACCGGAACGCTTTGTCGTCGAGCTTCATGCCTTGATACATGCGGCCCAAAGTGAACAGCAGTTCGCTTTCTTTGGCCTTCTGTCCTTGCTCCTGTGCCAGCTCGATGGCTTCGGTACAGATGCGGATGCCTTCTTCGTATTTGTTCAGGCGGTCGAGGGCGGTGGCGAGCTGCGTGAGGACTTGCAGTTTCCGGAGAGGAGTGTGCTGCACGGAGTCGCTTTGCAGGGCGCGGCGGATGTACCGCTCCTTGAGGTGGTACATACCTTGACGTTCGTAGACTGTGCCGCGCAGCATGTCGATGCGGAATTGCGGCAGGTGGGGAAGACGGCGGGCTTCGGCTTCGTCCAGCAGTGACAGAGCGCTGTCGGGCAGGGTGTAATAGATGCTGCGGATATGCTGTTCGGTCAGCAGGCTGTCGGGCAGGGAAGCGGAGGTTTTGTATCGGTTAGGGGTGCTTGCGGTGGAAAATAGGCTTATGGTGAGTGCCAGAGCAAGATAGAGGGGACGGAAGTAATGTATTTTCTCCATTGTTTATTTTCTCTTTTGTATGGCAAAGATAGGGATTATTTTTATCTTTGCCTGCGTTTATCATAAGAAGTTACTGCAATGAATATATACATAAAATCTGTCATTTTGTCTTTTTTCTTTATATCTGTCGGGGCTCGGGCACAAGAGGCTTCCTTCACTCCGCCTTTTGATTTTCCCATCATTTTCTCCGGTAACTTTGGCGAGATACGTGCCAACCATTTTCATGGCGGACTGGATTTCAAGACCGGTGGCGCCATAGGCAAACCGGTACGTGCGCTGGCGGACGGATATATTTCGCGTATCCGTGTCACCCACGGCTCGGGCTATGTGCTCGATGTGGTGTATGATAACGGCTATACCGCCATCTACCGTCATCTTAGCGCCTTTGTGGGTGAAGTGGCAAAGCGAGTGAAGGCTCTTCAGTACGAAAAGGAAAGCTGGGAAGTAGAGATAATTCCCGAGCCTGCTCCCGTGTCAGATGAGGGAGACGATAGAGATAGAGGCAGTAATAATCTCGGGGTGCATATCTTGGGCGAATATCCCGTGAAAGCCGGTCAGATAATAGCTTTAAGCGGAAACACCGGATACTCT
The DNA here is from genome assembly GCF_003602895.1 of Bacteroides sp. AF29-11. Lineage (NCBI taxonomy): Bacteria > Pseudomonadati > Bacteroidota > Bacteroidia > Bacteroidales > Bacteroidaceae > Bacteroides > Bacteroides sp. AF29-11. The sequence continues at coordinate 54,949 of NZ_QTLY01000005.1, read as the reverse complement.
TTCGGTCCGCACCTGCATCTGGATATGATAGAGACGGCTACGGACGAATATATAGACCCACTGCCTTTCTTCATGGACAAAGTGAAGGACAAGACTGCCCCGCGTGCCGAAGGTATCATGTTGTTTCCTCAGCCGGGCAAAGGAGTGGTGGAAGGTAAGCAGACGCGACGGGCTTTTCCGGCACATCCTACGAAACCCATTACCGCCTGGGGATTGATTGGTGCAGGCATCCGTGCTTATGATTATATGGACGGAGTGCAGAATAAATATGGCGTGAAGACGGTGATTCTCGAAGTGGACGGCGAGGAAGTCTTCCGCAGTACGGTAGACCGCTTTGCGTACGAAGAAAACCGCTATATCAATTCGTGGACACACGGCCAGTATATGAAGTCTTTCATCGAGCCGGGAAACCACTTACGCATGCTGCATGCATCCAACGGTAACCGTGGACTGGTGGACATCAACGAAGAACGCCCTTACCGGTTTGTCTATACGCTGAGCGATGCGCTGGGAAATACCTCCAAGGTCTGCTTCACGGTGCAGGGGCAGAAGACGACAATTGCTCCGGTGGAACATCGTGAGAAATACGCCCTCAAGTGGGACAAGGTGAACTATCTGCAGGAACCGGGGTTAGAATTGGTCATTCCGAAAGGAATGCTCTACGATAACGTCCTGTTGAACTATTCCGTGCGGGCTGATAGCGGTGATATAGCTTTCACCTATCAGTTGAACGATACCCGCATTCCGATGCACGATGCCTGCGATTTGCGTATCGGCTTGCGCCGGCGTCCGGTAGAGGATATGACCAAATATTATGTGGCGGGCGTAACGGCGCGCGGTGGAAAATACCGCATCGGCGGTAAGTATGAGGATGGTGTCATGAAAGTGCGTATACGGGATTTGGGGACTTATACCGTGGCAGTGGATACGGTTCCGCCGGTGATAACTCCCGTGAACCAAGCTCAGTGGGGACGTACGGGAAAAATCATCTTCAAGGCCAAGGACAAGGAAACCGGCATCAACACCTATCGGGGTACGATTGACGGAAAATATGCCTTGTTTGGAAAGCCCAACTCCATCAGTGGTAACCTGGTGTGCGAGCTCGACCCGAAACATGTGGAGAAAGGCGGCAAGCATGTGGTGGAGATGACGGTGACGGATGGCTGTGGCAACTGTACCACCGAACAGTTTGAATTTGTATGGTAAAGCCTCTCCCCCGACCCCTCCCCCGTAGGGAGGGGAGGTCGGAAGTTACTTTTGCTATATATAGTGTAATAAATAAGTGTAATAAAAATATGTGTAACAAGCTATCATTTTCTTCTCCCCTCTCTTTCGGAGAGGGGACGGGGGTGAGGCCTTAATTTATTAGAAGTATGAAAAGTAAAAGACTGACTCTTTCCGTCTTGTTTGTTGTGGCAGCCGTGGCGAATGCACTGGCCTGCACCAATCTTATCGTGGGCAAGAACGCCTCCGCGGACGGTTCTACCATCGTTTCTTATTCTGCCGATTCCTATGGCTTGTTCGGCGAGCTATATCATTATCCTGCCGGCATGCATAAGAAAGGCACGCTGATTGACATACACGAGTGGGATACCGGCAAATACCTCGGGCAGATAGCGCAGGCCCGTCAGACGTACAATGTCATCGGCAATATGAACGAATTCCAGCTCACTATCGGTGAAACGACATTCGGCGGACGCCCCGAACTGGTAGACACTACCGGTATTATCGACTACGGTAGCTTGATTTATCTCGGACTGCAACGTTCACGTACTGCTCGCGAGGCTATCAAGGTGATGACGGAATTGGTGCAGGAATACGGCTATTACAGCGGTGGCGAGTCCTTTACCATTGCCGACCCCAACGAGATATGGATTATGGAGATGATTGGCAAGGGACCCGGTGTGCGCGGTGCCGTATGGGTGGCTGTCCGCGTGCCCGATGATTGTATCTCCGCTCATGCCAACCAGAGCCGCATTCATCAGTTCAACATGAACGACAAGGAGAACTGTATGTACTCCCCCGATGTCATCTCCTTTGCACGCGAGAAGGGCTATTTTGACGGTGTGAACAAGGATTTCAGCTTTGCCAATGCCTATGCTCCGCTCGATTTCGGTGCCCGTCGCTATTGCGAGGCACGCGTATGGAGCTATTTCAATATGTTTACCGACCGCGGCAACGAGTTCTTACCTTATATATTAGGTGAGACGAACACTCCGATGCCTCTGTTTGTGAAGCCCAACCGCAAGGTTTCCGTGCAGGATGTGAAGAACGCCATGCGCGACCATTATGAAGGTACTCCTCTCGACATCAGCAAAGATTTCGGCGCAGGCCCGTATCATACCCCGTACCGCCTTTCTCCACTCTCTTTCAAAGTGGGCGACCGGGAATATTTCAATGAGCGTCCCATCTCCACCCAGCAGAGTGGTTTCGTATTCGTGGCACAGATGCGTTCCGAGTTGCCCGACCCTATCGGTGGAGTATTGTGGTTCGGCACAGATGATGCCAACATGACGGTATTTACGCCCGTATATTGCTGTACGGACAAGGTTCCCGTATGCTATACCCGCGTGGATGGCGCCGATTACATCACTTTCTCCTGGAACTCCGCTTTCTGGATTTTCAATTGGGTGGCCAATATGGTTTATCCCCGTTATGACTTGATGATGGGCGACGTGCGTGCCACTCAGACAGAGTTGGAGACAACCTTCAACGAAGCGCAGGAAGGCGTTGAGGCTGCTGCTGCCAAACTGCTGGAAAAAGACCCTGCCAAAGCAAAGGCATTCCTTACCAACTATACGAACATGACTGCCCAAAGCACTTTCGATACTTGGAAACGTCTTGGCGAGTTTCTTGTCGTAAAGTATAATGACGGCGTTGTCAAACGTATGAAAAACGGTCAATTCGAACGTAATTCCATCGGCCAGCCGGCAGGCGTAATCCGCCCGGGATACCCGAGGGAGTTCCTTGAAGAGTATGTTAAGCAGACGGGAGACAGATATAAAATGCCTGAATAAAATTAGGATATTTGAACTTATTCTTCTACATTTGTGTCTTACAAAAAAGTTTATATTAACCCTTAAAACAATAACAGTCTTATGGAAAATCAGGAACTGATTAAGCAGGTGACTGAGAAAGCCGAAAAATGGCTTACCCCGGCATATGATGCCGAAACTCAGGCAGAAGTGAAACGCATGTTGGAAAATCCAGATAAAACCGAATTGATAGACAGTTTTTACAAAGACCTGGAGTTTGGAACGGGTGGTCTGCGTGGCATCATGGGTGCCGGTACAAACCGCATGAACATCTACACCGTAGGTGCCGCAACACAGGGCTTGTCCAACTATCTGAACAAATGTTTTGCCGGAAAGAAGGATATTTCCGTTGTTGTGGGGCACGACTGCCGCAACAATAGCGACAAGTTCGCAAAGATTTCTGCCGACATCTTCTCTGCAAACGGCATCAAGGTATATCTTTTTGATGACCTTCGTCCTACGCCCGAAGTTTCATTTGCCATTCGCCACTTCGGCTGCCAGAGCGGTATCAACATTACAGCCAGCCACAACCCCAGAGAATACAACGGCTACAAGGCTTATTGGGATGACGGTGCGCAGGTGCTCGCTCCGCACGATACAGCCATCATAGACGAGGTAAATAAGGTGACGGTGGCCGACATCAAGTTCAACGGCAACAAGGACTTGATTCAGATTATCGGCAAGGAAGTGGATAAGGTTTATCTGGACATGGTTCACTCCATCTCCATCGACCCCGAAGTCATCCGTCGCCAGAAAGACCTCAGCATTGTGTATACTCCGCTTCATGGCGCAGGCCGCGTGCTCATTCCGGATTCATTGAAGGAGTGGGGATTTGAGAATATCAACTGCGTGCCCGAACAGATGGTGAAGGACGGCAATTTCCCGACAGTGGTTTCTCCGAATCCCGAAAATGCCGAAGCCCTTTCCATGGCCATTGCGCTGGCTAAGAAGATTGACGCTGACATCGTAATGGCAAGTGACCCGGATGCCGACCGTGTCGGTATGGCCTGCAAGGACGATAAGGGCGAGTGGGTGCTTATCAATGGTAACCAGACTTGTCTCATCTTCTTGTACTACATCATCAAGAACCGTATTGCAATGGGTAAGATGCAGCCGAACGACTTCATCGTGAAGACCATCGTGACCACCGAACTCATCAAGGCTGTGGCAGACAAGAACAAGATTGAAATGCGCGACTGCTACACCGGCTTCAAGTGGATTGCCCGCGAAATCCGTCTGAGTGAAGGTAAGCAGCAGTATATCGGTGGTGGTGAAGAAAGCTATGGCTTCCTGGCCGAAGACTTTGTCCGTGATAAAGACGCGGTTTCTGCCTGCTCTTTGCTGGCCGAAATCTGTGCTTGGGCCAAAGACCAGGGCAAGACACTCTATGACGTATTGATGGAAATCTATGTAGAATATGGATTCTCTAAGGAAACCACCGTGAACGTGGTGAAACCCGGTAAGAGTGGTGCCGAGGAAATCAAGGCGATGATGGATAACTTCCGTGCCAATCCTCCGAAGGAAATCGGTGGTTCGGCTGTCAGCCTGATTAAGGATTACAAGACGCTGGAACTGACTGATGCCCAGGGCAACGTAAGCAAGCTGGATATGCCCGAGACATCCAATGTACTTCAATATTTCACTGTAGACGGCACGAAGATTTCTGTCCGTCCTTCCGGTACGGAACCGAAGATTAAGTTCTATATCGAGGTGAAGGGCGAGATGGGTTGTCCGAAATGCTATGCCAGCGCCGATGCCGAAGCTGAGAAGAAAGTGGAGGCAGTGCGCAAGTCACTCGGCATTTGATAGGAAAGAGGAAAAAATGTGTATATAGTGTTCGGAGAGGCGTAACCCGTGAGGGCTGCGCCTCTTCCTTTTGCTTCTGTGTTGAAAGAAAACTTAAATAAAGACTTAAACCCGATGGTTGATGAACAAAACGTTTGCAGGGAAGTTTAGTATATGCAGATTGCGGTTACACACCGATTGGTTGATGTGAATGAGAGTCGTTTCATTCGTAGTTGTTCGTTTGTGAGTGTGTGTTTTCCGCAATTTGCTTTTTTAAATTTCTTCCCCCCTCTTTTTAATTCTTTAATTTTTAATTGTTCTCCATCCACCAGTCTATCAGCCTTCTTGCGATACTCAGCTTTCGTGGAATTTCGGGCAGGTTGTCTTTGGAATAGAAGGCGGCAGCGGTTAGCTCATCTTCCTGCAGTTTTATCTCCCCGCTTTCGTAGTTGGCAATGAAACCCACCATCAATCCGCTGGGGTAGGGCCAGGGCTGGTTGCTGAAGTAGGTGATGTTCTTTACCTTCAGCCCCGTTTCTTCAAAAACTTCCCGTTCTACACATTCTTCCAGTGTCTCGCCGGCTTCGAGGAAGCCTGCCACCAGTCCGTAGAAGGTTCCTCGGAAGTTCCGGGCATGCACCAGCAGGATTTCGTCTCCTTTGCGTATCAGTACAATGATGGCGGTGGAAACGGGAGGGTACATCTCATTGCCGCAGTTGGGACACTTCTTCATGATGGGGGTCTGGTGCTCCATGGCGGTGCCACACACGGGGCAGAAGCGGCTGTGCTCGTCCCAATAGAGTATCTGGAAGGCCTTTCCTGCAGAACGGTACTCGTCCGGCGAGATGTAGTCGTACGATGCGCGCAGGCCTATCATGACCCATTCATCGGTTTCGGCCACGGGCTGTTCCAAAGCAAATGCACGTACTTGCTTGCCGTTGGGTGGGAACACTTCGTGTATATTACTTCCGGCTTCCGGTGTCAGAGGAGGCTCTATACTGACGGGTACGCTGTATTTTATTTCTCCTTTGTCTGTATATCCTTTTTTCAGCAGCAGTTGGTCTTTGAAGAAGACGAACCACTGCGTGCAGGGTTGGGGTTCTGTTGATTTTTCCATTGTTTGTTGTTTTATTATTTTGGGGGGATGAACACGAAAATACAAAGGCACAGAGATTCTTTTCAAATTAATTTCTATGTCTCTGTGTCTCTGTGCTTGCCCCCCTAAATTTCGTTTGCTGTGTCTTTTTCTTGTCGCACATAGACCGTTGACCTTCCCATTCCGCGGCGGCGCAGGAACCCTTGCCGGATGAATTTGTTCAGCTCGTCTATGGCGGCATGTCTGGTTAGTCCGCTCAATTGGATGTATTCGTTCTTGTTGATGCATACATTCTGCTTGAGGAACAGTTCCAGTTCGGCTTTTCTTGTTGCTTCGGTGGTCTCTACTACTTTTTTCGATTTCTTGGTAGTGGAGTGTACACGTTCCAACGTCATTTTCTTCTTGATGTTGTTGCGGAACGTGCTGCTGATGCGCAGGTGTACGTTTTGGAATTGGACGGATTCGGAGCGGATTTTCTTTTTCTCGTCGTCGGTCTCGCGCAGGCATTTCAGTGAAGTGCTGAAGAATCCGAGTTCTCCCAGCTCCACGATGTTTCCGTTGGCCAGCAAATCGCACAACTCGTCAATGCAGGCATCCAATGCTGCCCCTATCACATTCTTGGGCAGATGTTGGAAAGTTGCGATATGTTCCACAAACTCCTTTTGGGTATAAGTCCTTTTCGGGCAGATACGTGCATGGAGTGATTTCTTGTCTTCTTTCCCGTCGGGCGAAGGCGTTTCGTAAAGGTCGTAATACGCGCTCATAAGATATTTATTTTTGTTTATAGCGATAAACAGTTCTCGTCGCTTCGGGGAATTATTTTTGTCGCTAAGCGGATTAATTTTCTTCTTCCTAAAAACTAATCGTCCGACAACTGTTGCATTATCGTCCAACAGTTGTTTAATTATCGTCCGACAGCTGTCGGACGAAACAGAAATGGGTATGGGACGATTATTTCTTAGTGAACAAAGGTATAAAATATTGTGATACGAAGGGTAGTGTTTGGGGAGGAAAGTTTTAGTTTTCGGCAAAAGAGGGGGGATTGTTAAATCCCCAATAATAGGGACTGACCCGATGAAGGACTGGTCACTTACCTGGGGACAATTTGTCTCCAGGTAGAAATGGTAATAGATATAGGAAATGAAAGCAAATCACAACGTGTGTGCGTGTCTGTGTGTATTTGTTTTCCAAAGATAGTGAATCTTAATAAGACTCTCTCTGATTTCCCTACTATTTTGTATCTTTACACACTTTTCTTTATACATGAGTACTGACTAGAAATAAATCATATTGTGGAAATAACCCAACGCATTCGTCTCCTCCTTTCCGAAATGAACCGGGGAGTATACGAAAAAGAAACTGAAATAAACCTCTCCCTGCTGGCAGCTCTGGCAGGCGAGAGCATTCTGCTCCTGGGACCTCCGGGAGTAGCCAAGTCAATGGTAGCCAGGCGGCTAAAGTCGGCTTTTACAGATGCCCGTGCCTTTGAATACCTGATGTCCCGCTTCTCTACGCCCGACGAGATTTTCGGTCCTGTCAGCATTAGCCGACTGAAAGAATCCGACAAGTATGAACGTGCCATCGACGGCTATCTGCCCACAGCCGATGTCGTGTTTCTGGACGAAATATGGAAAGCAGGCCCTGCCATACAGAACACTCTGCTGACCGTCATCAACGAGAAACTTTTCCGCAATGGCGACAAGGAACTGCATCTCCCCCTCAAACTGCTCGTAGCTGCCAGCAACGAACTGCCCGCTCAAGGCGAGGGACTAGAAGCCCTATGGGACCGTTTCCTTATCCGCATTCTCTGCACCTGCGTCAAGCAGGAAGAATCTTTCTACAAAATGCTGCTGGACGATTCTGCCGACCATCCGGAAACGACTGCTTGCGAATGGCAAATCTCCGACCGCGAGTATGCCGAATGGCAAGCTGAGATACGCCGCGTAACCTTGCCTCTCGATGTTCTTTCCTGCATCACAGCCATTCGCCACGGACTGACAAGCGTAGAGATGCAAGACTCCGACCTGCGCCGCAATGTCTACGTCAGCGACCGCCGCTGGAAGAACATCGTGAAGCTGCTCAAGACCTCCGCCTTCGTCCACGGCCGCACGGAAGTCTCCATGACCGACCTGCTTCCCGTCTACCACTGCCTATGGAGTGAGCCTGATGAGAGCGTTGCCATCCGTGACATCGTTATCCGTGCCTTATTCGTGTCCCACACAAAACAGATTGCCGGTATCGCCTCCTCGCTGAAATCCGATTTGAAAGTCAGCCGTGTGCGCGAAGCCCTCGACAAAGCCCGCCTTGCCGGCGACCGTAGGGACGATGACCTGCTGATAACGGAACATTTCTACTACCAGGTGGAGAAACATGGTACGGGCAACACCTACATCTTTATCGTGGACTACAAAAATCTGAAGGAGTATAGCACCAAAGATGCCCCCACCTTGGGTGTAATGTATGCCGACCCCCTCAATCCCAAGCGTACAATCATCCGTGCCTTTGCCGACACCAGTGCCATGAAAGAGGAAGGCACCGAACGCGTCACCCTCTACCGCGACGACAAGCATCTCTACATCAACGGTGTGTGCTTCCCCATGCGGCGTCTGCAACGGGGCGAGGAGCAACAACTCTGGCTGGGAAACCTCTCCGTCACCGACCGTGATTACGAGACGGAACTGGATACCGCCGCCACCAGCATAGACCGGCTGGTAAGAGATTTGTCCGACAACCTTTTCGTCTCCGAAGAGGATAAAAAGAGCGTAGCTCAATACGTCTCCATCGTCCGCAAGGAGATAGCCTGGGCGCGTGTGGACATGCGCAAACTGAGATATGGAGACGAATAATCCTCCAGTAACCAAGAAGAAGATGAACACCACCGTCACCCGATATGACACCGCCTTCTATGTGCAGGCACTGGACCGTTTCGTTGCCACCGGAGAGTGCGCAGAGACGGATACCGAGCCCTTGTATGCCTATCTACTCTCTGTGATGAACGACTCCATGGTCAAGGTGCAGGTGCTGGGCGATGAGGTCTGTGCACGTATCTTTTACGACACCATGATTCAGTTCATCCAATTGAACTTGGAGAAGGAGAGGTACCACCTCCGGAAAAGCCAGTCGGAACGGACCGGGATGAAACTCGTGCTGGAATGGTCCATGGCAAAGCGGAAAGACGGCTGGCAAGCCTTGCTCCAGCAGATTTCCGACAAATACCGGGAGTACGGCTTCGACTCCCGTTTCTACCGCAGCCACTTCGGTACAGAAGGAGGATATGCGGACGATGAAGTCTGGGAGAAAATGGTGGACGACTGGGAAAACGCCTTCCAACTGAAGATGCACGAAGAAAAGGAGAAAGAGATTGCTTTCCGCAAAGATGCCCTCGAGCGCAGGCTCCGTTCCAATCTGAAAGACATCCCCGAGTACATCCGCCAGAACCGGGTGGATAAGGACGAATTCTTCCAGACCTGGGGCATGATGAGCGGCTTGTGGAATACTGTCGACTTTGAGCGTATACGGAAAATCGTGCGCATCCAGCGCTCTTGCCCCGAGATAGTGAAAGTGGCCCGCAAGATGGGGCGTATGGCAGACGACGAAGGACGTGAGCAAATCCGCGTTGCCGAGGGAAACGTCTACAAAATGGAGCACTCCTCCAAATGTGACATCCTGGGCATCAGTACCGGCAACGACCTCAATGCTCTGCTTCCCATTGAGCTTGCCCATTCCGCTGACAGTGAACTGGAAGATTTGTTCGTCTACAAATACCTTACTCGCAAGCTCCAGACCTTCCGTTATAAATCGGAAATCATGCAGCCTGCCCGGCGCATCGAAACCAAGCCTGCCCGTCCCAAAGGTCCGATGATTGTCTGTCTAGACACCTCGGGAAGCATGGCTGGCAAGCCGGAGAAGATTGCCCACTCCCTGCTGATAAAGCTCCTGGAGATAGCCGACCGTCAACGGCGGAACTGCTTTCTGATAGCCTTTTCCGTCTCCATTCATCCGATTGACGTAAGGAAAGAGCGGGCAAGGCTGCTCGAATTTTTCTCAAAGACAGCTTGCGGGGATACAGATGCCACCCGCATGCTGGAAGCCACGTTCCGCCTGCTCAAAGAAGGCAAGGAGTATATGAATGCCGATGTGCTTTGGGTCAGCGACTTCAAGATTCCTCATTCTTCACCTGTCTTTATGGAGGAGATTCGCCGTTGTCGGGAAGCCGGTACACACTTCTACGGTCTGCAGATTGGCATCACGGACAATGAGTGGGCACCATTCTTCGACCATATCTATCGAGTAGAATATACTCCTTCGCAACAGTATTAAAAGTTGATATTTACGCCTCCCATCACCGTGGCTTTCGGCATGGGGAAGCCTGCATTGATTTCATAGCGTTGCGCCAGCAGGTTTTCGCCCTTGACAAAGACGTCGGCAAAACTGCACAGACGGTAGTTGGCACGCAGGTTCCAGAGTACGAAGCTTTCCTGCTTCTCCTTGCCCGGGGTGACTGAGGTATGAAGCCCCTTCACGTATTGTATACCGGTAGACAGACTCCAACGTCCTTGCGTAAAGTCCGCACCGGCATAGAGTTTGTGCTCGGGAGCCGCCAGTACCGGATTCTCCATGTGCAGCCAGCTATAATTGGCATTCATCTGCCAGTGGCGGTTGATGCGGTATCCGAGGTTGGTTTCCACGCCCCAGTTCTCTATCTCGCCGGAGTTGACGTTCTTGCGCAGGGCAGGGTCCGTCATGATGATGTTGTCCCCGTTGATGTAGTAGAGGTTCACCCCATAGGACATGGCCCCTCCCAAAAGCTGCCCCGTAAAGGAGAGTTCATAGTTCATCAGGCTCTCCGCTTTCAAATCGGGGTTCTGTGGAGGGAACATGTACATCTCCCGGATGGTGGGGTTACGGAATCCTTTGCTCACCATTGCTTTCAGTTCTGCCTGCCGCGGCAGATGGAAAGCCAGTCCCCCTTGGGGAATCCATTCCGTGCCTACGTGCGAATGGTGGTCTATGCGGACACCGGCGTCCAGTGAAAGCCAGCTGTTGATGTCCTGCCTGAAATCCACATAGCCTGCAAATTCATCCATCTGCTTGTCCACGCCGGGGATGCGGTCACCAATCTGCTGTCCGGGTTTTGCCTCGTCGATGGCGACAACCTTGTTCCAGGACTCTCCGCCGAAGTGCTGGTAATCGAAACCTACGGTCAGGCGGTTGCCGGTGAAGAGCGTGGCGCTTTGATACCACGATATGCCCAGCATCCGGTCCTTGGAGTTGAAGTGCGACTTCTGGGGCTCTCCTCCGGGATGGTAGCCGTCATTAATCCTGTGCCGGCCCCAGTTGTAGAAGAAGCTCACGGCGCCGGAAGTGCGGTCGTAACGATTTTCCAGTGCGAAGGAGGTCATGCCGCGTGTGATGCGCGAGTCGTTGTCTATATACGGATTGTCGGCTTCGCCGGGATTGGAGGCGTTGAAGCGGGTGATGTTCACGTCGCCCCACAGCTTCCAGGTGTCGCTGAAGTCGTATCCCAGTTTGGCATAGCCGCCATACTGCTCAAATCCCATGTCGTCACGGTGTCCGTCGGTACGGTTGTACGAGCCGGTCACCACGCTGCTGAAACGCCCTTTCCTCACGCGGTTGGAGACTTCCGTCTGCAGGGTGTTGTAGGAACCGTATCCTATCTGCGCATTGGTTTTCACCCCGTCCTCCTGCATCTTGCGGGTGACGATGTTGATAACCCCGCCCATTGCATTGGACCCGTAGAGGACGGAGGCGGGACCGCGCAGCACTTCCACCCGTTCGGTCATCATGCTCTGGTAGGCGTCGGCGATGGGATGCCCCATCAAGCCCATGTATTGCGGGTGTCCGTCTATCAGCACCAGCAGGTTGGTTGTAGGTCCTCCGGCTGCGTTTACTCCGGCGCCTATACCGCGCAGGCTCATGCCTCCTGCGGCTCCCGTGGATACGCCGTAGCCCATGATGCCGCGGCTTGTGGTGAAAAGTCCGGGCACCTGCTCGGTCAGTGCAGGCAGGATGGAGGGCTGGTAGGTCTGTTCCAGTTGCCGGCGGCCCACTACGGAGATGGTCATTGGCAGGTGGCGGATGTCTGTTTCATTTCTTGTCCCGGTCACCACGACTTCATCAAGCTTGTAACTTTTTAGCCGGAGGCTGTCGGCAGGTGCGGACAGCATACTACCCGGAAGGGCGATACTTATTAAAATTGCGGTTAAAATCTTTTTATTCATCGTTTATCTATGGTTCTTTTTGCAAAGTTATACAACAAGAAGAATCTGTATATGATTGGTAATCCTTAAAATGGACAACCGGGGTTAAAGATAAGTCCGTTAAAGGGTTTCCTGCTTCAGCGCTTCCACAAACCGGTCTATCTCCTGCAGTTTTGCCGGGATGTCGATGCCTTGCGGACAGTGCGGGTTACATTGACCGCAACCGGTGCAGCGGTTGGCTTGGCGGAGACGGGGAACACTGCGGTCATAGCCTATCAGGAAGGCGCGGCGTGCCTCGCGGTAATTCTCGTCTTGGCTGTTCTGCGGCACGTTGCCCTCATTGATGCAGCGGTTGTAGTGCAGCAAGATGGCTGGAATATCCAGTCCATAGGGGCACGGCATACAGTATTTGCAGTCGTTGCACGGCACGGTGGGGTATTGCAGCATTCGCTGGGCGGTATCTTCCAGTAGGGTAAACTCCTCTTCCGTACATGGAACAAGCGGGGAGAAGGTACGCAGGTTGTCTTGCAGATGCTCCATGTACGTCATTCCGCTCAGTACGGTCAGCACATCGGGGAAAGTACCTGCAAATCGGAAGGCCCAGGAAGCCACGCTCTCCTGCGGGCGGCGTTGTTTCAGACGTGCCATCAAGTGGTCGTTTAGGCGGGATAGGCGTCCGCCCAGCAACGGCTCCATGATAACGGCGGGAATGTTGCGCTTCACCAGCTCGGCATATAGGTATTCGGCATCCGTGTTGCGGGTATTCACTTCTTTGGCATGCCGCCAGTCTACGTAGTTCAGTTGGATTTGTACGAAGTTCCATTTCAGTTCGTCATGGCGAGAGAGCAGGTCGTCAAAGACTTCGATATCTCCATGATAGGAGAATCCGAGGTTGCGAATACGTCCGGCTTCGCGCTCTTTCAGCAGGAAGTCCAGCATGCCATTGTCCAGATAGCGGGAACGGAGGGCTTCCATGCCGCCCATGCCGATGCCGTGCAGCAGGAGGTAGTCGATGTAGTCCACTTGCAGGTCGCGGAAGGAGCGGTGATACATGGCAAGGGACTCTTCGCGGCTGTGCGTGCTGGGACTGAAGTTGGACAGCTTTGTGGCAAGGAAGAATTTCTCCCGTGGGTGGCGTTTCAAGGCAATGCCCGTGGCGCGCTCCGACAGACCTTGCACATAGGCGGGGGAGGTGTCGAAATAGTTCACTCCGTGGGCAATGGCATAGTCTATCAGGTCGTTCACGGCTTCCTGGTCTATTTCGTCTCCATTCCCGTCGGCGCGTTTCCGGGTGGGCCATCGCATGCATCCGTATCCCAGCAGGGAAACCCGGTCGCCCGTGTTGGGATTGGTACGGTAGGTCATCTTGTCGGTTGGTATCTCGCCCAGCGCGGCCGATTTGCTCTCCCCGTTGTTCTTGTTGCCCGAACAGCCGTACAGGGCTGCTGCCGAGGCAAGCGTTCCTGCACCGGCGAGTTTGAAGAAATCGCGGCGGTTTATCTTGTTCTTATTGTCTTCTTTCATTGTGATAGGACTGAAATTATAAATGGATATTTGGATGATAAAGCTGCTTCAGATAGTTCTGTGCATCACATGGCCTTCCACATAAATGGCACTGAACGGACGCGACGGACAAAGGTTCTCGCATGCTCCGCATCCGATACAGCGTTCGGCGTTGACTACTGGTATCTTGATGGAGGCTTCGTCTTCCGGGTCTGAAGGAACCATCTGTATGGCACCGGCCGGACAATGGCGGGCACAGTTCCCGCATTCCATCTTGTCTGTGATGCAGATGCAATTCTCCTTAATCCATACGGCATGACCGATTTGGACGGCCGATTTCTCGGCGAGGCTTGTCAGATGGATGGCATCGGTAGGACACACCTCCGCACACTTGGCGCATTCGGGGCGGCAGTAACCGCGTTCGTAGGACATTTCCGGCTGCATCAGTTTTGTCAAGTCCGAAGAAGGACGGAGCACTTGGTTGGGGCATACCGATACGCAGAGCTGGCAGGCTGTGCAGTGTTGTGCAAAGTGGCGGGCGCTCAGTGAGCCCGGAGGAGTGATGGGAGTGGCGCGCTCGGGGATTTTTTTGTCCTCGATGATAGCCAGTCCACCGTCCACTTTCTTCTCCTGCGCCTTGAGGGCTGCCGTAGCAGCAAACACGGCAGTTGTAGAGAGAAATGCGCGGCGGGCGTCGTTTACCTGCTCCGGTGCCACGGAGGTTTCCTGGGAGACAGCAGCGGAGGCCGGCTTGCGGCGTGTGTAAGTGATGGCACCTTTCCTGCACTTGTTGATACAGTCCATACATGCCACGCAACGACTGTAATCTATTTCGTGTGCCTTGATGTTGATGCACGATGCCTTGCAGTTGCGGGCACAAAGTCCGCAGTTGTTGCACTTCTTTGTGTCAATCACCGGTTTCAGCAAGGAATACTTCGAGAGGAAACCAAGCACTGTACCTACCGGACAGATGGTGTTGCAATAGGTACGTCCGCCCCGCCATGCCAGCACGATGAGGACCACCAGAGTGACCGTGGCAATCAGCAGGGTAGGGAGACTCTTCATCCATACATCCGTTTCATAGAAGGCATAGCTGTCAGCACGTTCGGCCAGGTAGGCCAGTCCGTTGTTTGCCCACTGGTAGAGTGGGGAGAAAAGGCTGGAAACGATGCGCCCGTATGAGCTGTAAGGGGCCAGCAGCACGACAAAAGAGTTCAGTCCGCCGATAATGGCAAGTACGAATACTCCCAGCACACCGTAGCGTAGCCATTTCAGTGCGGACGAGTAGCGGAAACGGTTTTTCTTCCGTTTGGCGGAGAGCCAGGAAACAATGTCCTGGAATACTCCCAACGGGCAGATGACGGAGCAGTAGATGCGTCCGAATACCAAGGTCAGCACTGCAAGAAACAGTACTACACCGATGTTCAGTGCCAGCACGGCCGGCAGGAATTGTATCTTCGCCATCCATCCGAACCAGGCATGCAGTGTTCCCGTGAAGTCGAGGAACAACAGCGTGATGAGTGCGAAGAAGATGACGGCAAGGGTCAGTCTGATGGTACGTAGCATAAATGTATTGTATAGCGGTTAGTATTCGTTCTTTATACCTTTTTTCCCATCTCGTAGGCTTCGTGCATGGAAGGCTTGTCGTTTATCTCGCCCACCTTCCAGGCACCCACGCCATAAATGGTGCCGCATTCTTTGGGCTCTTCCAGGCAGTCGAGGAAGCCACGGAAACCATCGATGGTACGTTCCATCATGGGGACACTTTCTTCGGCGGCGGCGATGATGAAGTAGAACTCCTTGTTCTTTATTTCAAGGTAGCGTGCACAACAACGGTCAATCAGTGTCTTCATCTGCGCGCTCATGGTGTAGAAGTATACGGGAGTTGCCATGACGATGACGTCGGCGACAATCATCTTTTCCACCACTTCGGCGGCATCGTCCTTTTGTGGGCAGGGTTTGCCGTACATGCTGCATACGCTACATCCCGTGCAGTAGTTGATGTGCTTGTCTTTCAGGAAAATTTTTTCTACTTGATGTCCGGCTTCTGCGGCACCGCGCATGAATTCGTTGCACAAGAGGTCAGAGTTTCCATTCCTGCGGGGACTGGAGGAGAGGATTAATACTTTTTTGCTCATATTCGTTGTTCGTTAATTAGTAAATGATTACGTGCTACAAAAATAGGCCGGTTTTATGAGAACGGCAGTATACAAATTACGGTTGTTGTTACCTAAATTACTGATTCATTCCAAAAGTATCTCCCGTTCGATGCCGGTGTCTTTCAGAAATTCCCGGTCGTGGCTGATGGCAATTACGGTGCCGGCGTAGTCGCGTATCGTTGCCGTTATTATTTCTATGCTCTCGATGTCCAGATTGTTGGTGGGTTCGTCCAAAATGAACATGTCCGGGGTATTGTCGGCAATCATCAGGCAGCAGAAGGAAAGACGCATCTTTTCGCCGCCACTCAGTTTGCTGCACGGCTTGTTCCACACGTCGCGGGGAAAGAGATAGCGGTTGAGGATGGTTTTCACTTCATGTTCCGGCAGGTGGCGGTGGTTGAAAGCTTCTGCTTGTTGGAGTACGCTGCGCTCATTACGGACGAGGGAGTATTCTTGGTCCAGATAGACGGAGGTGAAGCCGGCACGCTCCATCACTCCGTCGGTGGGGTGCAATTCGCCCATGATGAGTTTCAGCAGGGTTGTTTTTCCACTGCCGTTTTTTCCTTTCAGGCTGAGGCGGTCGCCGCTTCTTAGCTGGAAGGTGAGGGGAGAAGCCCAGAGACTCTTTGCAGCCGTCTCCGTGTGGGGTGTTTCTACGGGGGAGGCTGTATGGTCGGGATAATGGAAGTTGACGTTCCTTGCCGTAATCAGAATCTTGCCCGTATGCAGATGGGAGGTGTTGAAGTCTGTTTTCAGCTTGTCCGTCTGCGACAGTAAACTTTTGATGCCTGCCATTTCCGTCTGCAGCTTTTCCGCTTTCTCCGCATGTATGCTGCTGAGTCTGCTACTGCTGTTTTCCGCATTGTTTTTCAGTGCTCCCATCATGATGCGGGGAATCCCCTTTTTAATGGAGTTTTTTTCTCCCCGCACATTCTGTTTGGCCTTCCGTTCTTCTACTTCGCGTGCCACTTTGCGTACAAGGCGCAGGGCTTTCTGCTTCTCTTCTAGTTGTTGGGTGAGGGCGTTTTGTTGCAGGGTCTTCTGTTTTTTGTAGAAGTCGTAGTTTCCGCTGTAATACGTCAATCCCTGGGAGGAGAGTTCGCAGATGGCAGGCAACTGATTCAGTAGTGTGCGGTCGTGACTGATGACGAGCACGGTAGCCGATGTCCGTCGTATCAAGTTATACAGACGTTCCCGTCCATCCGCGTCCAGATAGTTGGTCGGTTCGTCCAGCAGGATGGCTGTTGGGTTGTGCAACTCCATGCCTGCCAGGAAGATGCGGGTCTTTTCGCCGCCGCTAAGTCCTTCCATCGGACGGGAGAGTGTGATACCGTCCAGTCCCCAGCTGTCGAGAGAAGCCTGGGCGCGTTCTTCCACGTTCCAGTCATCATTGAGCGTATTGAAGTGCTTTTCGGTAGCGTCACCGCTTAGGATGGCATGCAGGGCAGATAGCTTGTGGCTGATTCCCAAAGCTTGTGCTATTGTCTGCCGGTCGTATTGTCCGAAGTGCTGGGGCACGTAGTACAGATGTTCGGGGCGTAGCACCGTTCCCGAACTTGGTGACAAGTCTCCTGCCAAAATGCGCATGAGGGTAGACTTGCCGCAACCGTTATTTCCGGTCAGGGCTATTTTATCTTCGGAGTTGATACTCAAGTGGAGGTGTGAAAACAAGATTTCCTTATCTGCATGGATATAGCTAAGGTCTTTAATGATAAAGCTCATAAGTTTCTACTGTGTTTTTAGAAGTAAGAATGATAGGGGAGATGCAAGCATTCCCCGAAATTGAAATTCTCGAAGGGGAGGGGTACGGACAAACACAGCATTGGCTAAACATCTATATAGGTGATGCTCAGCGTTCAGTCTGAAAAAGCATGTTGATAGTGATGTTTACCGAAACGTGTTGTCTTTAGTCGGATATTCTCATCGGTGGAATTAATTGGTTAGTGGGTGCAAAGGTAATGATTTCCACTGAATAACAAAGGTTTTTTGCGATATTAATATCGTGTCGTCAAGAAGTTAATATCGTGTTTGCAAGAAATTAACTTCCTGCAGACACGATGTTAATACTTTATTGGTACTGTTACTTCATGGCCGAAGCATCGAACGAGAGTGGCAGTAATTCTCCCACATTCTTCAGCTCGTAGATTCCCTTTTTGCCATATAGCAACACCCTCATGGGATGCTTGAAGCGCTTCTCCGTTTCGAGCATCACTTGCCGGCAGGCGCCGCAGGGAGGGATGGGAGACTCCAGGAATTCGTTGTGCTCGTTGCGTGCGGCAATGGCGAGGGTGGTTACCGCCTGGTCGGGATGTTGGGAGTTGGCATAGAATAGGGTGGTACGTTCTGCACACAGCCCGGAAGGATAGGCGGCGTTTTCCTGGTTGGTGCCGGTCACTACAATACCGTTTGCCAGTCTGGCCGCAGCTCCTACCGAGAAGTGGGAGTAAGGGGCATAGCTGCGGTTGGTAGCCTCGCGGGCGGCATCCATCAGTTCGCGGTCGGCGGCATCCAGTTCTTCATAGTCGTATATCTTGACGGCGATTTCGATATTTAATTCTTTCATAAGGCAAAGGGTTATATTGTAATTAATGTTACAAAGATAGAAAAGAGATTGGTTATTTCAATTCTTTTACGGACTTTTGTGCAGAACTCAACATTTTAAGCATGAAACGGATTTTCAGACTGACTGCTATCATAGCATTTCTTTTTATTTCCATTACAACAGTGCAGGCACAACGCCGGAATGCCCGCTACAATGAGTATATCAAACAGTATGCCCCCCTTGCCGTGGAGCAGATGCAGCGTCATAAGATACCTGCCAGCATCACGCTGGCCCAAGGGCTGTTGGAGAGCGGTGCCGGATACAGCGCGCTGGCGCGCAAGAGCAACAACCACTTCGGCATCAAGTGCGGAGGCAACTGGCGCGGACGGACAGTGAGGCATGATGACGATGCCCGCAATGAATGTTTCCGCGCTTATCGCAATCCGAAAGACTCTTATGAAGACCATTCCGATTTCTTGAAAAGGGGAGCACGTTATGCTTTTCTTTTCAAACTGAAGATTACGGACTATAAGGGTTGGGCGCGCGGCTTGAAGAAGGCTGGCTATGCTACCGACCCGTCGTATGCCAACCGACTGATAACCATTATCGAGGATTATGAACTGTATAAGTACGACAGCCGTGGCATGAGCAAGCGCGATGCCCGCAGCTGGGAGAAGGAACTGAAAAAGAAGCCTTGGCTGGCCAATCCGCATCAGGTGTACATTGCCAACGATATAGCTTATGTAGTGGCACGCGACGGAGACACCTTCCAGGTGTTGGGCAAGGAGTTTGACATCAGCTGGAAGAAGCTGGTGAAATACAACGACCTCCATAAAGAATATACACTGGAGGCGGGAGACATTATTTACTTGAAAGAAAAGCGCAAGAAAGCCGCCAAACCCCATACCGTCTACATAGTGAAAGACGGTGATTCCATGCATACCATTTCCCAAAAGTACGGCATTCGTCTGAAGAACCTTTATAAGATGAATCGTAAGGATGCGGAATACGTGCCGGAGATTGGCGACAGATTGAGATTAAGATAAAGAAGCTATCCGAAAATGTACAGGGTGTCCGAAAACGGACACCCTTCTTTTTTGTCTTTTCGCTTACTTTCAGGGGGTTATGATTTTGGCATGGATTTAGTATATATTAAGCGTTATGTTCGCAAACAATAAAATTTAAAGATATGGATAGAGAAATTCCGAAAGAAGTGCGTAATAAAGAACGCAATAAGAAAATCATCCGCTACGGTGCTATCGGCGTGGCAGGTATCGTAGTGGTCAGTGTACTCATTTCATTGATGCGTACGGGAGTGAAGGAGAAAGACCTCGTTTTCTCCCAAGTGGGTAAAGGCACGATTGAAGTCAGCGTTAGCGCCTCCGGCAAGGTAGTCCCGGCATTCGAGGAAATTATCAACTCGCCCATCAATACCCGCATTTTGGAAGTGTACAGAAAAGGTGGCGACAGCGTGGATGTAGGTACCCCCATCCTGAAACTGGACTTGCAGAGTGCCGAGACCGACTACAAAAAGATGCTGGATGAAGAGCAGATGCGCAGCTACAAGCTGAAACAGCTGAAACTTGACAACCAGACCAAGCTGACCGACCTTCAGATGAAAATCAAAGTCTCCGCCATGAAGCTGGACCGCATGAAGGTGGAGCTGCGTAACGAGCAGTACCTTGATAGCCTCGGTTCGGGCACCACCGACAAAGTGCGCCAAGCCGAACTGAGCTACAACGTGGCACAACTGGAATACGAGCAATTGCAGCAGCAGTATGCCAACGAGAAGGAAGTGCTGGCTGCGGAATACCAAGTGCAGGAGCTGGATTTCAGCATGTTCCAAAAGACACTGGCCGAAACCAAACGTACGCTCGACGATGCGCAGGTGCGTTCGCCCCGGAAGGCCATCCTTACTTATATCAACAATCAGATTGGTGCCCAGGTTCCCGAAGGCTCACAGATTGCCGTCATCTCCGACTTGAGTCACTTCAAGGTGGAAGGCGAGATTGCCGATACTTACGGTGACCGTGTGGCTGCCGGTGGCAAGGCCATTGTGAAGATTGGCAGCGAAAAGCTGGAAGGTTCCGTAAGCAGTGTTACTCCGCTTTCAAAGAATGGCGTCATCTCCTTTACCGTGCAGTTGAATGAGGACAACAACCGCCGACTGCGTTCCGGTCTGAAAACCGACGTCTATGTGATGAATGCAGTGAAGGAAGACGTGATGCGCATAGCCAATGCCAGCTATTATGTGGGACGTGGGGAGTATGAACTTTTTGTACGCAATTCCGACAAGGAAATTGTAAAGCGCAAGGTGCAGCTGGGCGATTCCAACTTTGAGTTTGTAGAAGTGGTCAGTGGCTTGCAACCGGGTGATGAAGTGGTGGTGAGCGATATGAGTAACTATAAGAACAAGAATAAGTTGAAGCTAAAATGATAAAGGTTTACTTGAAACAAGCCTGGGAGCTGTTGAAGCAGAATAAACTGTTCAGCATGCTCTACATTGTGGGTACGGGGCTGGCCATTGCCATGACAATGATTATGGCGGTGGTGTATTATGTGAAGATTGCGCCCGTCTATCCGGAGGTAAACCGCATGAATACGCTTTACCTCAGCAATTCAAAATTCACGCAGGGAAATGGCAACAATACCAGGACCATGCAATGGGCTGTTTCCTACAAGGCGCTGCAAGACTGGTTCTATCCCGTAGAGAATGCTCTTGTCGTTTCGGCCGAGCTGCATAATGACTTGTCGGAAAACAGTTATATACAGCCTGCCGACCGTAGCGGTGATTTTCCGGTTATGGTAAAGTTGACAGACCCTGCTTTTTTCAAGATATATTCTTTCCAATTCCTGGAAGGCAGTCCATTCACGGCATCCGACCTGGCAAGTGGCATTTCCACTGCTGTCGTTACCGATGATTTGGCACGCCGCTTGTTCGGTACGACGGAAGAGGTAGTAGGACGCTCGTTCAGCCTGAACTATATCGACTACCGGGTTTGTGGAGTGGTGCGTAGCGCCAGTTACCTCACCTCCAAATCCTATGCACAGCTTTACGTACCTTATACGGTGTCGCCCGATTACAGCAGTCCTAAATACAACCTTCCCTATCTGGGAGCTTTCAACGCTACCTTTCTGGTGAAGGACGGTAAGCAGGGAGATGCTCTGCGGGCTGAGATAAAGGAAATCTGCCGTAAGGAGAATCTTATGCATCCCGATGAATGGCAAGTGGATTTTTGGGAGCAGCCCACCTCCCATCTGTTGAGTGTCTTTAAGACTTATGCAGGTATGGAGTTTGACCTTTGGGCCACAGTGCGCCACTTCCTGCTTGTCCTGCTCGTATTGCTATTGGTGCCTGCCCTGAATCTGAGTGGCATGATATCGAGCCGTATGGAGGGACGCCTGGCAGAGATGGGGGTGCGGAAGTCGTTTGGAGCCGGACGTAAGATACTGCTTTCACAAGTGATGTGGGAAAACCTGCTGTTGACTGCACAGGGTGGAGCATTGGGCTTGCTGCTGGCATGGCTGGCACTTTACACGGGACGCGAGTGGATATTTACGGTACTCGACAGTTGGCCGGGCATGGTGCCCGAAGGAGTGGATGTCCGCGTATCGGGTGAGATGCTGTTTGCTCCGTTGGTTTTTCTCGCAGCATTGGTGCTGTGTGTCGTACTGAATCTGTTGTCGGCCCTTATACCGGCGTGGTATTCCTTGCGGAAACCGATTGTGAACTCACTGAATGAAAAACGATAAGACACGGGAGGTTGGTATGTTTAAGTTAATATGGAAGAATCTTTGGGCGCGCCGCCGCAAGAACGGATGGTTGTTGGCCGAATTGATATTGGTGAGTATCATCAGTTGGGTTGTATTGGACCCGGTGATTGTGGTCACGCACGACCGTAATATCCCGTTGGGCTATGATGCGGAGCGGCTTTGCCTCATTTCATTGGGCGCATTGCAGCCCCAGGCACCGGGATACGACGCCGAAGCGCAGGACTCTGCTACGTTGGTGGACAACTATTATAATCTGGTGCGTTATGTCAAGGACTTTGACGGTGTGGAATCGGCCACTCCCGTGCTGGGATTCTGTTATCCCAATTCTTCGGGAAGTTCGAATAGTCAATTGTTTGCCGAAGGGGATACGATTCCCTTATCTATTATGATGATACAATTTCTGCCTCATACAAACTTTTTTGATACGTATGGTTTCCGTTCCGGTAAGGGGCGGACACCCGGACAGCTGTCCGACTACGCCTATGCCCCGAATGACATTGTACTGACGGAGAATGCTGCCGAACAGTTGTTTCATACCAAAGACGCGCATGGCAAACGCTGTGTAAGCAGAGACCATGGAGATACCTTGTACATGCCGGTTGTCGGTACGATAGGAGCCATGAAGATGTATAGCGAGTGGCGTCCCGTCCCCGTTGCATTTATGCCGATGCTTACCATCGATACAAGTTATATCCCTGAAAGTGCCCATATCTTGGTACGCCTCAAAGAAGGTGTCAGCATGGAGCGTTTTCTGCACGATTTCCGTCCCTGGATGGTGAAGGAGATGAGGCGGGGCAATCTGTTTGCCCGCAGTGTCCGTTCCTATGAGCAGATTATAACGGAGAGCGAAGCCAGCAATTCCACACCGATTTACCGTCGTAATCTGGCGATGGCGGCTTTCTTCCTGGTGAATCTTTGCCTGGGTGTCATCGGTACCTTCTGGTTGCAGACACGTACGAGGCGCGAGGAAGTGGGAGTGATGCTGTCGTTCGGAGCTACACGCAGCGACATTGTCCGCCTGCTGATGGGCGAAGGCACGGTATTGACCGTGGTCGCTTCACTGACTGGTTTTCTGCTCTATTTGCAATATGCACTGAAAGAAGGGCTGGCCAAAGGGCAGAATTGGGTGGAGAGCACAGAGAGCTATTGGGTGTCGGATTTCACCTCGCATTATCTGCTCGTGTCGCTCGTCATCTTTCTGATACTGCTGGTGGTAGTGTTGGTGGGAATCTATATCCCGGCGCGCAACATCAGCCGCATTCCACCTACGGAAGCTCTGCGTGACGAATAGATGAAAACGGACAAGGTGTTCATTTTCGGACACCTTACTGCATGTATAAATAGCAGATAATCAATAATAAACGGTTTTGGCACAACTTTTGACCTCTTGAAGCAGAAATTGTGCGGAATAGAAACGGAACAGAATAATAACAATTAAATACTTACCATTATGATTAAGTTAACTGGCATCAACAAGATTTATCGTACAAACGAGATTGAAACCGTGGCATTGGAAAATGTAAACCTCGAAGTGAACAAGGGAGAATTTCTCAGTATCATGGGACCCTCCGGTTGTGGAAAATCTACGTTGCTGAACATTATGGGTTTACTGGATGCACCTACCAGCGGCACCATCGAAATAGCCGGTACGAAAGTGGACGGCATGAAGGACAAGGAGCTGGCTGCTTTCCGTAACCGGAAGTTGGGTTTTGTGTTCCAGTCTTTCCATCTGATTAATTCGCTGAATGTGCTGGATAATGTGGAGTTGCCTTTGCTCTATAGAAAGGTGTCTGCCAAGGAACGTCGTCATCTGGCGGAAGAGGTATTGAAGAAGGTCGGTTTGAGCCACCGCATGCGCCACATGCCTACACAGCTTTCCGGCGGTCAGTGCCAGCGTGTAGCCATTGCCCGTGCCATTATCGGCAACCCGGAGATAATCCTCGCCGATGAGCCCACCGGTAACCTGGACTCCAAGATGGGTGCCGAAGTCATGGAACTGTTGCATCAACTGAACAAGGAAGACGGACGTACCATCGTGATGGTGACCCACAATGAAGAGCAGGCCAAACAGACCTCACGCACCGTCCGCTTCTTCGACGGACGTCAGGTGGAATAATTACTGCTTAGTCAACTGTCAACTATTAATTATCAACTATCAATTAATGAAATGCAAACCGTAAGACAAGCTTTTACTATCTTGAAGCAGAATCCGCTGCTGAGTACAATTTCCATACTGGGTACGGCATTTGCCATTACCATGATTATGGCTATTGTGATTATCTGGCAAACGAAGTATGCCGATTTGGAACCGGAAGTGAACCGTAGCCGGTGCCTTTACTTTTCTGCCATGCATATAAGCAGCAAGACAGAGGAAGGGGTACAAAACTATAATACTCCTTCACCGGCATTTATGAAAGAATGTATACAGCCGCTGTCCGAAGTGGAAGCTTGTACTGCTTTTGCTCCGGCCGGTGCCGCTTTGGTGTCTCTTACAGATGGCAGCAACCGGGTGAAAGTGGACGCCATGCAGACCGATCAGGGTTTCTGGAAGGTATTCAGCCTGCAGTTCATGGCAGGACACGGTTTTGGCGAAGAGGACCGTGCGGGAGGTACAAAAGCAGTTGTGGTTTGTGCTTCTGTAGCACGGAAACTGTTTGGTACGACGGATGCGGTGGGGCAGCAATTGTTGTTGAACCGCGAACCGGCACGTGTGGTAGGAGTGGTAAAGGATGTTTCTGTCACCGCAAAGGATGCTTACGCACAGGTATGGAGCATGTATCCGGCAGATAAGTTGGAAGTGACTTCGGTATGGAGCTACGGCGGTGGTGTTCATATTGCTGTGCTGGCACGTACATCCGACGATTTCCCGACCATTCGTCAAGGTATTGCCAAACGGGTAGAGGCTGTCAATGCAGGATTGGGAGACATGCAGATAGACATCATGGAGCAACCGGACGACATTGTGGCGCATGTGAACCATGTATGGTCCAATGTAGGGCCGGATGTGACGATGCTATACCTGCAATATGCCATTGCATTGTTCATCATTCTGTTGGTGCCGTCG
Organism: Bacteroides sp. AF29-11; assembly: GCF_003602895.1. Lineage (NCBI taxonomy): Bacteria > Pseudomonadati > Bacteroidota > Bacteroidia > Bacteroidales > Bacteroidaceae > Bacteroides > Bacteroides sp. AF29-11. The sequence goes on along the minus strand of NZ_QTLY01000005.1, from coordinate 29,770 downwards.
CTCAATTTGTGCGGACTGAGTAACAGCCGGATGCAGCAGCGCACTTCGGAGCTTGGAGTACGTAAGGCCTTCGGAGGAACGTGCGGTGTATTGATACGCCAAATTCTGAATGAGAATCTGGTGCTGACACTGCTTGGAGGTGTGGTAGGACTGTTGTTCAGCTACGTAGCTGTATGGGGAATGCGTACCTGGCTCTTTACCAATAGCCAGAATATCGGTACGGCCGGTGACTTTAGCTTGAGTATGGAGGCATTGTTCAGTCCTTGGGTATTCCTGCTGGCTTTTACTTTCTGTGTGGTCATCAATACGCTTAGTGCCGGACTGCCTGCATGGATGGCGGCAAGACGGACAATTGTAGATTCACTGAACGATAAATAAAACAAGAAGTATTATGAAATTCATTGTACACAACTTACGCATGATATGGGCACGCCTGAGCAATAGTGGGTGGGTTTTGGCCGAACTCTTTTTGGTATTCATCGTGATGTGGTTTCTTTGCGATTCTCTGGGATGTATGAAATATACTTTCTATCGTCCGTTGGGATATGATATCGACCATGTTTATCGTCTTACTACGGTCCGGGGAGGCGAGAGTCGTGATACGACATTGCTCGATGCCGACAAATACCTGAATATCCTGAAAAGGTTGGAACAAGAACCTACCGTAGAGGCTGCCTCGTTGAGTTATTGGAGCTTGCCTATGAGTGGCGCGAATAGTTATAACTCGCTGGCTGTACAAGATACCATCGGGGTGGGCGGGCGTATGATTTATGCTACCGGTGGATATACCCGGGTTTTCCATATGCAGGAGGAACAAGGGCGGACTTTTGCCGCTTTGCCTATCGGTATCAATAATGTGATGTTGAGCCAGGCTATTGCCGATGCTTTCAAGAAGCGGCTGCCGGAATTTTCGCTCAACACACCGTTGACATGGCGTGGAGATACGGTGAATACGGTTACTCAAGGTGGCATTGTCGGCAGCTTCCGCGATTATCGCTATGGCGATGACGCTCATTGGATTTTTATGCGCCTGGGCGAGCAGCTTATGCGTGAGGAATTCGGTGATCAGCAGGCGCAGATTGTTTTCCGTGTAAAGCCTGCTGCCGACGGGCCGGACTACCGGGAACAATTTCTCCGCGAGATAGCGCCGAGGCTGGACACGGACAATATATTTGTTGCCGACGCGGAACCTTACACGCAAATGCAGGCACAGTTCGAAGTGCTGTATGGAGATACGGACAAGGTGAACAGTCAGACAATAGTGGTACTGTTCCTCTTGGGAAATGTCTTCTTGGGACTGATAGGAACTTTCTGGGTTCGTACGCGCCGTCGTCGCTCGGAAATAGCCTTGCGGTTGGCGATGGGCAGTACCAAGCAGCAGGTCTTTTCCCTTCTTATGGGTGAGGGGTTACTGCTGTTGGCGTTGGTTACTCTGCCTGCCATGCTGATATGTTACAACGTAGGCATTGGCGAGTTCACCATTGGACGTACCGCATTGATTGCCACCTGGCCGGTGGAGTGGAGCATGATACGCTTCCTGATAGGCTCGCTGGCAGCTTGGCTGTTGATAGCGCTGATGGTGATGATGGGCATTTGGTATCCGGCACGGCAAGCCATGAAGATAGAGCCGGCAGAGGCGCTGCATGAAGAATAAGAAAATAATATCAACGATAAAAAAAGAACGTATCGTCTGTTTGTATCAAACACATCACTTGTTTGGGGCAAATACATCATCCGTTCGTACTAAACACATTATCTGTTTTTTTTGAGTAAGTAATCATCGTAATAAATAAGTAAGAATATGAAGACAAATATTATAGGTGTTATCATCGCATTGGCATTGGCATTTGCAGGCGTAATTTGTGCATGGGGACAAGATAACAAAGTGAGTGAAGTGCGTAAGGTGGAGGCTTTCTCATCCATTAGGATAACTTCTGTGGGTACGGTTTACTTCACACAGAGCGACAGCTACTCCCTACAGATTGAAGGACGGGAGAAGTACGTGAAGAATACGGAGAGCACAGTGAAGGACGGCCATCTCACCATCGGCTTCAAGAATAAGAAGATGCGCAACCAAAATGACGGTGTCACCATCCGTCTCTCGGCTCCGGACTTAGAGATGGTGGAATTTATCGGTGTGGGTGAATTCAACTGTGAGGAACCCTTGAAGCTGGATAAGCTGGAGTTTGAAGTGAAAGGTGTGGGTGATGTGCATGTGAAGGATTTGACTTGCCGCGACCTGCGGGTGGCTTTGCGGGGTGTGGGTAGTGCCGACATCCATGTAGTTTGCGATTATCTCTCTGCCAAGGTGGGGGGAGTCGGCGAAATTACTCTGAGCGGAACTGCCGGGCATGCTGACATTTCTAAAGGAGGCATAGGCGGGGTAAATACTGGTAATTTGAAAATAGGCCGTTAAGATGATAAAGCAATACTTCACACAAGCCTGGGCACAGTTGCGGCAGCAACCGATGATTAGTGCCGTCAGCATAGCCGGTACGGCACTTGCCATCTTCCTCATCATGCTGGTGGTGATGATGCAGCAGGTGAAGGTAGCTCCGTTTGCTCCGGAGAGCAACCGCGACCGCTTTCTACATGTGCATTATATGAGCATCACCAACAAAAGCTGGGGAGAGGGAAACAGTTCCAACGGACCGATGGGAATAAAGACTGCGCTTGAGTGCTTCAAATCGCTGAAGACTCCCGAAGCAGTAACGATTTATACCTGTATGGTCATTTCTACCCCCGTGAATCTGCCGGGACAACCTGCAACGGGTATCGACCTGTTGCAGACAGATGATACTTTCTGGCGTGTGTTTGATTTCTCTTTTGTTGCCGGGAAACCTTATGACCAGGCTACATTCGATGCCGGACTACCCGTAGCGGTAATTACGGAAAGTGTAGCGCGCAGGTTATTCCAGACAACGGAGGCTGTTGGTCGCGAATTCCTTTTGAACCATGCTCCTTATACAGTGTCCGGCGTAGTGAAGGATGTTTCTACTTTGGCCAACACTGCCTATGCGCAGGTATGGGTGCCCTATACTTCTACTGAGATAACGAAAAGCACATGGAGTGATGAGCATATGGGGATGATGAGCGTTACCATTCTGGCGAAAAGCCGTGATGATTTTCCCGCTATTCGTGAGGAGACGGAACGCCGCCGTCAGGAGTACGACACTGTAATTGGCGAGAATGGTTATTCGTTGATTTACCGTAACCGTCCTTATGACCAGGAGAAAAATGCCGCAGGAATGGCTGCCAACATCGAACCGGACGTGGACCAGGCACGCAGGCAGCGTCTCATTATCTTCATCATTCTACTGATTGTTCCTGCCATCAACCTCAGCTCGATGACGCAGAGCCGTCTGCGCCAGCGTGTGGCAGAGATTGGTGTGCGCCGGGCATTCGGTTCAACGAGACTGGAACTGATGGGGCAAATCATTGCAGAAAATCTGGTGGTGACATTGCTGGCAGGGGTGATGGGATTGTTGCTGAGTGTAGCATTCGCTTATTTGGGAAATACACTGCTGTTTGCGCAGGAATTCAGCCAGACGCTGAGTCCTCCGGCAGTGGATGCAAGCATATTGCTGCATGGCTCCACCTTTGGCTGGGCGTTGTTGTTCTGCTTTGTGCTGAACTTACTAAGTTCCGGTATTCCCGCATGGCGTGCATCAAGAATAGGGATTGTAAATGCATTGGGCGGACGTTTGCATAAATAACTCCATCACAAAACATTAATCATTGAAGAAAATGACTAAGAAACTTCTTACACAGATAAAGAATGAATGGCTCTCAAACCTATGGTTGGTGTTGGAGTTATTGGTAGTGAGTGTAGTGATGTGGTACGTGGTAGACTATCTCTACACGCGCGCCGCCACCTATCTGGAGCCGAGAGGCTTTAATATAGAGCACTGCTACCTTATAGAGTTGGGGGAACTGACACCCAAAAGTCCCGACTACATAGCCGGGCATACCTCTCAGCAGACCCACGATGACATAGCCGAGTTGTTGGAGCGTCTGCGTCGTCGGCCGGAGATAGAAGCGGTCAGCCTTTCGCAGAATTCGTATCCTTACAACGGAAGCAATTCAGGCGCTGAAGTAAGCTATGACACTTTGCGTTCTCCCGGTTGGACCATCCGCAGGTTAGTGACACCGGACTTTCCCCGTGTATTCCGCTATCGGGGCACGCGTGGCGAGACACCCGAACAATTGGCTGAAATGTTGGAGCGCGGGGAGTTTATGGCTTCGGATAACCTCTACCGGAAATACGACTGCCGGATGACAGATCTCGTAGGCCAGCGGTTCTATCTTTTTGGTGATACTACGAAGACCTACCGGCTGGGTGCTGCACTGCAAAATGTACGCTATCACGATTATGACCAGGCGCGAAGCTCATATTCCATGATGGTGAAGCAGAGTTTCTACTATATCGGTCTCGAACTTTGTGTCCGCGTCCGTGAAGGGCAGGACAATGACTTCATTGAGAGGCTGAAGGCAGACAGTGAGAGCCAGTTCCGCATAGGCAATATCTTCATTTCGGAGATACGTTCTTTCAAGGATATTCGTCGCAACTACCAGCAGGCATGGACCAATGACATCCGTAACTATGTGATGGGTATGGGATTCCTGCTGCTGAACATTTTCCTCGGCTTGCTCGGAACATTCTGGTTCCGTACGCAGCAACGCCGTTCGGAGATAGCACTGCACAAAGCGCATGGAGCGACAGACCGTGCCATCTTCAGCCGGCTGCTTAGTGAAGGGATATTGTTGTTGGCAATTGTCACCCCCGTTGCATTGCTCATCGATTATAATCTTGCACACCTGGAGTTGAATTCCTGGAGGAACGGTACGACGTTGGAGTGGGACCGCCTGCTGCTCTGTGCTGCCATCAGCTTTGTGCTGATTACCCTAATGATTGTCATCGGTATAGGTATTCCCGCCCGCAAGGCGATGAAGGTGCAGCCTGCCGAAGCATTGCACGATGAATAGAAAGCTATGGAACAAATTTTAGCTCTTATCCGCCAGAATCCCTTTTTCAGTGCTGTTTCCGTCATCGGTACGGCAGTGAGTATAACCTTTGTCATGGTCATTTACATGGTGTATGACATCCAGACGGCTGACTTGGCTCCCGAGTCGCACCGCAGTAGCATGGTATATTCTTCTTATGGATACTCTTACCGCAAGTCCGACCACAGCAATTCCAATACGGGCATGTCTTATCGGGCTGTCAACGCTATTTTTGCAGAACTTCCGGGTGCGGAACTTGTCACCTATCTGGGACCTACCTATCTTAGATACTGTGGGGATTCGCCCGTGCGGGGAATGCGCCGTACGGTTCGTCAGGTGGATTTGAACTATTGGCGTGTCTACGATATCCCTCTTGTGGCGGGCCGTCTTTTCAGTACCGAAGAGTTCGATGCTTGCCGGGATGTCGTGGTTATAGGCGAACAGCTTGCTCGCGAAGCTTTCGGGTCTGCCGAAGCAGCCATTGGCAAAAATTATTTTGTCAACTTTCGCCCTAAGCGCATTGTCGGGGTCACCAAGGATGTGAGCTCTCTGTTCACATTTGCCTATGGAGAGTTGTGGATGCCTTATTCCACCCGGGATTCCGGTCTGGGCAGTGAAGGGCTACGGGGAGATTTCGAGGCTGTGGCCCTTGTCAAGCCCGGTGTTGGCAGAGAGGAACTCAAGCGGCAGATAGAACAGTCGCTTGCCCGCTTCAATGAGACACTGGTCGAATATGAACTGGAACTTCCCGATCTCAGCACTTATACGGAACGGCAGTTCTTCCGTAATGACACGATGAGTCCTGCCGTAACCTGCATCATCCTGGGTTTGATATTGCTTATTGTGCCCGCTATCAATGTCAGCGGACTTATATCTTCGCAAATGTCCCGTCGCATGGCTGAGCTTGCGGTAAGGAAAGCATACGGCGCCAGCCGTTCTACCTTGATGGTGCAGTTGCTCCGCGAGAACCTGGCCTTGGCATTTGCCGGCGCATTGCTCGGTTTTCTCTTTTCGTGCATATTCCTATGGCTGGGTAAGGACTGGATGCTTGGCGATGGTGCTCCCGGAACGAATTTTGATGTAAGCGTCTGGCTCTTCCTCCGTCCTGCGGTTTTCGTGGCTGTATTGGTGGTGTGTCTGTTGTTCAACCTGCTTTCTGTGTTTATTCCTGCCTGGCATGCCACCCGTCGCCCTATAGCCGAGGTTCTTGGCGGAGAATGAGCGGATAAACGAATCCCAATTAAAACAGTAACGAGTATGATACATTCTATTTTACACCAGATATGGAACCAGCGCCGCAGTAACGGTTGGCTGTTTGCCGAGCTGTTGATTGTATTTACATTGATGTGGTATTGTGTGGATGTACTCTATGGCTTTGCCCATGCAGAACGGCAGCCTAAGGGGTATGATTTGGAGCATGTCTATAAGATAAGGATTTCCTGCAATCCCACACAGATAGTGCCGTGCACGTCGGAAGACAGCCTGCAGACCTTCTGGTTCAAGCCGATGGAGGAAGTGCTCCGGCGTATTAGGCAATATCCTGCAGTGGAAAGTGCTGCCACGTGGCTGGGTACCGATACTTATACCCGCGGGCGTGTTTACCAGGGGTATACGACGGACAGCGTGCATGTTGTCGAGACTACAGTGCGCTATGTGTCTCCCGAATATTTCGACGTCATGCGCATTCCGCTGTTGCAGGGGAATGTCTCGGATTGGAATTCCACTGCCAGTCCTCTGCCTGCCGTGGTGACCCGTGATTTGGCAGACAGTCTTTTTCAGACAAGTGCCAGGGCGGTGGGCCGCGAGTTTCTGGATTATTACAGCGGAGGTCTCCGTTACCGTGTCTCTGCAGTCTGTGCTTTGCAGAAGACGGATGACTATGCCCGTTACGGACCTTTTGTCCTGACTCCTTTCCCCGGTTGGTTCTATGAGGACCAGTACCTCCCGTTCATCTCCCTACGGATACGTCCGGAGGCGGATACGGATAATTTTGCAGCCCGTTTTTATCAGGATATGATGTCGCAGCTGCAGGTCGCTCCATTCTATCTTTTCGACATACAGAGCTATAAGGACCAGAAGATAGAGCGGGATGCTGCCGAAGGAATCACCCCGTATATCCGCAGCGCAAGGCTCATTGTGATATTCTTTGTTTTCAATGTATTCATCGGGCTGATGGGAACTTTTTGGTTCCGTACCCGCCATCGCCGCAGCGAGATTGCTTTGCGCATGGCCATGGGCAGCAGCCGCGGAAGAATACGCTGGCAATTGCTGGGTGAAGGGTTGCTGCTGTTGGCACTTGCTTCCATCCCCGCTTTGATGATATGTATCAATATGGTTATGGCAGATGTCACTTTTACGGAAGCCACGGATGCCACTTGGGGGAGATTTGTCATATGCGTTTCTATTGTCTGGATATTGATGGCATTGATGGTGATTGCAGGAATCTGGTATCCGGCTTCACGGGCCATGAAGGTACAGCCTGCCGAAGCATTGCACGATGAGTGAGTTTTTTTTGAATAATCTGTGCTCATTCTCAATATAACTTGTATATTTGCGTGACGAATAAGAGTTTTGCGTTGAGTATACAAAATCTATATTATGATGAAACGCCTTTTCTTTCCATTGCTTGCAGGCTTGTTGTGGTTGATGTCGGGAACACTTTCGGCTACGGAACGTACGTACAATGTACTTTTCATACAGTCCTATACAAAAAATACTCCTTGGCACAGCCTTCTGACAGAAAATTTGGAGAACGGACTGGACAAGGGGGGAGTTAAAGCCAATATCACTACTGAATATCTGAATGCCGATTACTGGTCTTTCGCTTCCGAGTGCTTCATCATGCGCCGCATCTGCGAGCGTGCCAGGCAACGGAAAACGGACTTGATTGTGACCTCCAGCGATGAGGCTTTCTTCACATTGACCCATTGCGGTGATTCCCTGCCTTATCAGATACCGGTAGTGGTTTCGGGTATCAAATACCCGGATGAGAGGGTCTTTGAAAGAATGCCCAACGTCTCCGGCTATGTTTCGAAAACGGATTTCGATGTCTTGCTGGATGCGGCTGTCCGCATGTTTCCTTCCCGCAGGGAGTTGGTCTGTCTGTCCGACAGCAGTTTCCTGAGCCTTAAAGGGGTTAAGGCTGTGGAGGAATCCTGGGAACGCATAAAGAGCAACTATCCGGAGCATGAGTTGAAAGTGCTGAATGTGCAGGCCAAGTCCTTGAACTCTATCATCACTTCCATTTGCTATGACTACAATGCCTACAAGCATATTGTCATTGCTCCCAAATGGATTCCCTTTCTTTCCTTGAAGTTGAAGGCCCCCGTGTTTACCAGCCAGAACCTGGCTATGACGAACGGTGTTCTGTGTGTGTATGATGCCGTTCCCGGAGAGGATGCTTTTGCTGCCGGCCGGCAGGCTGCAAGTATTTTGAAGGGCAAGTCACCCGCCTCATTGGAAGTAAAGGACTTTGGGGGCAAGTTGCTGTTCGATTACAAACAGTTGCAGTTTTTCCGTGTGGACACGAACCGTGCGGAGAGCAAGGGCATCATTTTGAATATACCGTTGATGGAGCGTTACCGTGTCTGGTTCATTCTGTTCTATTCGCTGATTGTCGGGGCATTGGTGCTGCTGGTTGCCTGGCTTTTCCGTGCCAACCGCAGGGAGTCGCGTAAGCGCATACATGCCCAGACCCGCTTGTTGATACAGCACCGCCTGGTGGAGCAGCGCGACGAGTTCGACAATATCTTCTGTTCCATTCGCGACGGCTTGATTACGTATGATACCGACCTGCGCATCCATTTTGTCAACCGTCCGTTGTTACAGATGTTGGGACTTTCTTCCGAAACCTATACGTCCCGTTTCTATGAAGGGCAGATGGCCGGCTCCATTTTCAGGATTTACATGAATGGAGAAAACATCCTGCAGGACTTGTTGAAGAAAGTACGTACCGGAAAGAGACCTATTTCTATTCCGGAGAAAGCCTTCATGCAGGAAAACCATCAGGGAACGTATTTCCCCGTTTCCGGCGAGGTAGTACCTATCTTTGCCAATGAAAAGATGACGGGAATGGCGATTGTATGCCGCAATATCTCCGAAGAAGAGATGCAGAGACGCTTCTTCAATATGGCGGTGGAGGAAAGCTCCATTTATCCGTGGCAGTACAACATGCATATGAACCGTTTCCATTTCCCGGGTGGATTGCTGCGCCGTTTCGGGTATACCGATGATACGGACTTGCTGGCACGTGATGAGATGGACACCCTTATACATCCGGAAGACTTGCTGCATACGCGCAGGAATTTTGATGCCATTCTGTTGGGCAATGAAATCAATTCACGGATGAGTTTCCGGTTGAAGAGTGCGGATGGGAGCTATGAATGGTGGGAGTTCCGCAGTACCGCTTATGACGGACTGACGGTTGATACCCCATACATGGTATTGGGAGTATGCCAGAGCATCCAGCGTTACAAGGATACGGAAGAGGCCTTGATTGCCGCACGTGACCGTGCCTTGCAGGCCGACAAGCTCAAATCTGCGTTCCTTGCCAATATGAGCCATGAGATACGTACCCCTCTGAATGCCATTGTCGGTTTCTCGGATTTATTGAAGGACTTGGACGCTTTTTCTCCGGAAGAGGTAAAGCAGTTCGTCGAAACAATCAACATCAACTGTACATTGCTGCTGGCGTTGATAAACGATATTCTGGACCTCTCGCGCATAGAATCGGGCACGATGGACTTTAAGTTCGGAGCATTCAACCTGGCGTTTATCATGCAGGAGGTCCATGAATCCCAGCGTCTGAGTATGCCTCGGGATGTAGAGCTGCGTATAGAGATTCCGGAAGGGGAAGACAAATTGGTCATCACCGATTCCGTCCGCTTGAAGCAGGTCGTGAACAACCTGATAAACAATGCCAAGAAATTCACGGTAACGGGCAGCATCACCTTCGGCTACGTCACGAACCGGGAAGGATATACCACCATCTTTGTCGAAGACACGGGAAGCGGTATCTCCGAAGACGCCCAGAAACATATCTTCGAACGCTTCTACAAAGAAGACAGCTTTACGCAGGGCGCCGGTTTGGGGCTGAGCATTTGCCAGACCATCGTAGACCGCCTGCATGGTTCTATCTCGGTCTCCTCAGAGTTGGGAAAAGGAACGCGTTTCGAGGTGGTGATACCGGATGCGAACGAATAATCATTCAATCCGTTTGCAGGCATTGGCTTGCAGGAACTCTTCCAATATATCTTCGTAATTGCCATACAGCATGATGTGGTGATTGCCCAGCGGTGTCTTGAGGAAATAGTCGGCAGGGGAGTTCATCTTTATCCGCACTTGGGTGCGGCACATATTGATGTAGTTTGTATTCTCAACAAGCGTGCCGGTGCTCAGGTAATATTCGTCCAGGCTTTCGCTTCCGCATTTTACGATGGTTACATCTCCCGTCGGCAGGATTCCCTGAATACCGATGCCGCTTTCCGTCTCAAAGTGGTTGCGTATGATGAACTGCTCCGTTTGTGCGATGCCGATGGTGCAGTGTGCCAATATGATTTCATTGGTACGGGCATTTATCATGGAAGGATTGGCCATGAAGGAGTTTTTCCCCGTCAGCACTTTTACGGCCAGCATGGTGAAGACGGATTGCAAATCGCCTTCACATCCGGCAATGATTCCTTCGTCGTTCAGCAAGGCAAGGGCAAGGCAGCCGGTGGTTCCCGTTTGGTCTATCAGGCGGAAGCAGCTGAGGGTAATGGCGCTCAGTCGCTCTTCCTCTACAATCCTCTTGATGGCTCGATACAGCCGCATGGCTTTTATCATGTCTTCGGGGCTTGCCTCTCGGCAGGCAAGCGCTTTTCCTGCCAGTCCGGCGCATGCTTCGCCCACCTCGTCGTCCGTTATCTGTCCGTAGTATTCATAAATGCGGTCCAATGAGACGTCTGTGTACTCGATACCCCAGCGGCGTTTGGCAAGCAGATAATCCACATTGCTGGCAACGAGCCAGCTGGACGGAGTGCCCATTACGCCGATGCGCATACCGAAAAGGCTGCGTTGTGCCACGAAATTGCTGTGCAGGACAAAAATACGCTTGATGGTCTCGGGTAGCTCTCCGTGAAGAATCTCGCTTTTCATTCCCCGGCCGCGCAGCCAGGAAGATATTTCAAGAGCGGCAGCCAGTGAATTCTGCATGCCGTCTGCCAAGAGGATGGCGGGGCGGGGAAGGGATTCGAAATGCTGGATTACCAGCCGTTCCACACCTCCGGTGGCAATGAATATAATACTGAAGTCATCGGGTGATAACTTGTCTATGTCTTTGTAATCAATGAAGTTGACGGTAAAGTATTTTTCCAATTCAGTCAATATCACTTCGTGGGAGCTACGGACTGATGCTTGTTTATGCAGTATGGAAGCAAAAGTTATAAGGTTGATGACCATGGTGTTATTTACTATTTGACTATTTACTATTTACAATTGATTCTACTTGGCTCGTTTGCTTTTTCAAAGATACAAGTTTCTGTTTACATATCATAGAGTTTTTACGATAGATAAGTTTTTTAAAGTTTTTATGGTCCTGCCTTCCTTTTGGTTTCAAATAATTCGCTACATTTGCAACTTTAATGATAAAGTGATAGCAATATCACCTATAAATACTCTATTAAATAGTAAATCATAAATCGTCAAATAGTAAATAAACCTCATGCCAACAATATCTATTCGCGGAATGGAGATGCCCGCATCTCCTATCAGAAAACTGGCTCCTCTGGCAGATGCTGCCAAGCAGAGGGGTATACATGTATTTCACCTGAACATCGGTCAACCCGACCTGCCTACTCCGGAAGTCGCGATTGAAGCGATACGGAACATCGACCGGAAAGTTCTGGAATACAGTCCCAGTGCGGGATATCGCAGTTACCGCGAGAAGTTGGTGGGTTACTATGCAAAGTACAATATCAATCTGACTGCAGACGACATCATCATCACTTCCGGCGGCTCGGAGGCGGTGTTGTTCTCTTTCCTGGCTTGCCTCAATCCGGGGGATGAAATCATTGTTCCCGAGCCGGCCTATGCCAATTATATGGCGTTTGCCATCTCTGCCGGAGCCAAGATACGCACCATTGCCACGACCATCGAAGAGGGTTTCTCGTTGCCCAAGGTAGAGAAGTTCGAGGAGTTGATTAACGAGCGCACGCGTGCTATTTTGATTTGCAATCCCAACAATCCTACGGGTTACCTCTATACACGCCGTGAAATGAACCAGATTCGCGACCTTGTGAAGAAGTACGATTTGTTCCTCTTCTCGGACGAGGTGTACCGTGAATTTATTTATACGGGTTCTCCCTATATCTCTGCCTGCCATCTGGAGGGCATTGAGAACAATGTGGTGCTGATTGATTCCGTGTCCAAGCGCTATTCGGAGTGCGGCATCCGCATCGGTGCCCTGATAACGAAGAACAAGGAAATCCGGGATGCTGTCATGAAGTTCTGCCAGGCGCGTCTCAGTCCTCCGTTGATAGGCCAGATTGCCGCAGAAGCATCGCTGGATGCCGATGAGGATTATCTGCGCGACACATACGATGAATATGTAGAACGCCGTAAATGCTTGATTGACGGATTGAACCGTATACCGGGCGTATATTCGCCCATCCCGATGGGAGCATTCTATACGGTGGCAAAGCTTCCGGTAGATGATTCGGACAAGTTCTGTGCCTGGTGTCTGTCGGAGTTCGAATACGAGGGACAGACGGTATTCATGGCGCCTGCGTCCGGATTCTATACTACGTCGGGTTCCGGTCGCAACGAAGTGCGTATCGCATACGTACTGAAGAAAGACGACTTGAACCGCGCCTTGTTTGTATTGCAAAAAGCATTGGAAGCCTATCCGGGAAGAGAAATGAAGGATTAGGGATTAATTTATGAACTTATCTCGCTTTATAGCGTTGCGCATTTATCGCAACTCGGAGCCGGGCAAGCAAGTTTCCCGTCCGGCTGTCCTTATTGCCATGGTGGGTATTGCTCTCGGACTGGCGGTGATGATTATTGCCGTGTCCGTCATTGTTGGCTTCAAGAGCGAGGTAAGGGATAAAATCGTGGGTTTCGGTGCCCATATCCAGATAGGCAACCTGGATGCTGCACGCTCTTATGAGACGCGCCCGGTGGTGGTGGGCGACAGCATGATAGCTGCGCTTTCCGATTATCCCGAAGTGAAGCATGTACAACGCTACTCCACCAAGCCGGGGATGATAAAGACCGCCGATGCTTTTCAGGGAATGGTGCTGAAAGGTGTGGGGCAGGAGTATGATAGCACCTTCTTCCACCGCCATCTGCTGGAGGGGGAGTTTCCGCAATTCAGCGATTCCGCTTCGTCCAACCGCGTAGTCATCTCAAAGTCTCTTGCCAACAAGCTGCAATTGAAACTTGGTGACAAGATAGACACCTACTTCATCCAGGACGATGTGCGTGCTCGCCGCTTGAAGATTGTAGGTATCTACCAAACCAACTTCTCCGAATACGACAACCTATTCCTGCTTACCGACCTCTATCTGGTGAATCGCCTGAACAACTGGGAGCCGGACCAGGTGAGCGGTGTGGAGCTGGAAATACGCGATTATGACAAGCTGGAAGAAACCACCTATGAGATAGCTGTCGATACGGACGAGAATCCCGACCGCTATGGTGCCGAGTATTGCGTCCGTAATGTAGAGCAGCTCAATCCCCAAATCTTTGCCTGGCTGGGCATCTTGGATGTCAACATCTGGGTCATTCTCATTCTGATGATTGGGGTGGCGGGTTTCACCATGGTATCCGGCCTGCTGATTATCATCATAGAGCGTACCTCCATGATAGGCGTGCTGAAGTCTTTGGGAGCCAATAACTTTACCATCCGTAAAGTCTTCCTTTGGTTTTCGGTCTTCCTCATTGGGAAAGGCATGCTTTGGGGGAACATAATCGGCCTTGCGTTCTATTTCGTGCAGCGCTGGTCCGGCTTGTTCAAGCTCGACCCTGAAACCTATTACATGGCTACTGTTCCGGTATCTTTCAATATCTGGCTGTTCCTGCTGCTGAATGCCGGCACATTGCTGGCTTCGGTCCTGATGTTGCTGGGCCCATCATTCCTGATTACACGCATCCATCCGGCAACTTCCATCCGTTACGAATAAGAGAATCACTTTCTCAGAAAACCGCTTTTCTTGCGGAACAGACAGTACCATTTCCAACGTAAAGACTGTATCGGCTGCAATAGGTCGAAAGCCGGTAGTGTGAAGTAATATCTGCGCTGTTCTTCCAGGTCGTGGGCAGTCTTGTTGACAATGACTGCCTGCATGGTGAAACGGAACAGGAACAAAAGAAAAGCGACGCCTGCTGCCAGCCAGTGGAAGTGCAGAATGCCGATGACCATCGCGGCTATCCAGGATGCGTGGAATGCCAGGCGGGTCAGGGTCTCAAAACCGGCCAGCCAGCGTTGCATTCCATGATACAGCCGTGCTGTGGAGGCGTAGCCTATTTTCTCTTCTTTCCAGTCCTTGGTACGCAGAAGCGGCTGCATGCGCACAATGGCATTGGCATCCGTTTCTACCCGCGTGTTCTCCGGGGTAGCCACGTGGTTGATGAACAAATCGTCGTCTCCCCGTTGCAGGTTGAGGTGTGCGGAGAATCCTTTCTGTTGGTAGAAGAGTTCCTTCCGGTAGGCCAGGTTACGCCCGATGCCCATGTAGGGGCTGCCTGCCAGGGCAAATCCCAGATAGCGCATGGAAGTGAACAGATTGTCGAATGCCGCCCGTTTGTGCAGCCAGCCTTTGCCGCGTTCGTAGCCGCTGTATCCCAGCACCACTTGGGTACGTGATGTGAAGTTGCGTGCCATCAGTCGCAGCCATTGGTTGCTTTGGGGCATGCAGTTGGCATTGGTGAACACCAGCCAGTCATATTTGCTGGCCTTGATTCCAAGCGTTACGGCCAGCTTCTTGCGGCTGATGTAACGGGAGGAATCGGGTACGAAGCTGTGGTAGAGATGGGGATATTTCTCCTCGAGGATGGTCAGGTAATCCTCGCTCTCATCGGTGTTGCCGTCGTTAATGACGATGACTTCAAATTGGGGATAGTCCTGCTCCAGCACGGCGCCCAGGTTGCGGCGCAGATTCTCGGATTCCTCGCGGGCGCAGATGATGACGGATATGGGGGGCAGTTCCTGGGTGAAGTGCGTGTCTCCCTGCTTCACGGCACGGCTGCGCGCATGAATACGGTTGTAGAGACAGAGGTAGTAGATAATTTGAATAAGGAACAGACCACCCGCCGTAGCGAGTACGATAATTTCAGTTGAATCTAATGTAAATGCTTCCATGTGCAGTAGGACGTTTATGTGCTGCAAATTTACACAATTTCCGGCACTACCTCAAACTTTGTTCCGGGAAAGTGCTTGGACAAATACTGCTTGATGTATTTCATCGTGTCTTCCTGGATAGTCTTGTCCTCTACCGTGGGATAGAGGTTGTAGAGTACCGTATCGAGCGCGATGTCCCGGTTCTTGATGGCTTCGAAGCTCAGCAGGGTGTGGTTGATGCTGCCCAGCTTTCCGGAGGTGACAAAGATAAGCGGGTACTGCTTCTCCGCAATGTAGTCTATCGTCAGGAAATCTTCGGTAAGGGGAACCATCAGACCGCCGGCGCCTTCTACGAGCACGGTATCATAGCGATGGGAAAGTTCCCTGGTGGCACGCTCTATTTTTCCGAAGTCTATCGGGCGCTTGTCTATGCGGGCGGCGAGGTGGGGAGAGCAGGGATAGGAGAATATCTCGGGCATGGTCAGCCCCTCTTTGTCTTCCGGCAGGTAGCCAGTTCCGGTGAGGCGGCGGTGCAGGTCGATGTCCTCGGAATGGCCGGTGTTGCCGGTCTGGATGAACTTTTGGGTGATGACGCGCAGGCCGCGTTGCATAAGCTCACGGGCATACCAGGCGGTGCAATAGCTTTTTCCGGCATCTGTATCAATGCCGCTGATGAAGTAGATGTTTTTTGTTTCCATTATTTTGTCTTTTTTCGTGCGATGATATAAATAGGGTGATAGGTCAGGCTTACGTTGCCTGCGGCATCACTGAACCGGATTGTGTATTCTTCACAGAAGGATTGCAGGCGGCTACGCGTCCACATCCTTTTTTCCGTACCCGTGACTCCGGTTTGCTTCAGATGCTTCAGCACTGCCTGGGGAGTGGGGAAGGGCAGGGATATCACTTCTTCTTCGGCATGGAGAATATCGAAGCGGGGAGACAGCAGGGCTTGCAGCTCCTCAACGGAGAGATAGTCCAGCCCGTGCCCAGTCAGTTGGCGTATTTCGTGCATGTTTGTGGCGCCGAAGGTGCTGAAGGCAAGCAGGCCGTCTGCCACCAGTGCTTGGTGGCAGCGGGTGAAGAAAGCACCTGGGTCGTTGAACCATTGCAGGGTGGAGCACGAGGTTATCAGGTCGGTTTCTCCGGGGAAGTCGATGGCTTCGGCATCACCGGGGACGAATTGCACGGTAGTGCCGTCGCAAAGTTCCTTGACGCACTCCTCCATTTCCCGGCACAAGTCGTTCAGCAGCAGAGCTTCCGGTTGCAAGGTGTGGAGGAGGATACGTGAGTAGCTTCCCGTTCCGCAGCCAAACTCTACGACACGGCGGAAACGTGTGTATGGTTCCTTTATGAGCTGCATCATCTTCTCGGCGACTTGTTGCTGCACGCGGGCCTCCCGGGTATAGGTATTCCGGGCTTTGGCAAAGCGGGCGGCTATCAGTTGTTTGTCCATCGGGTTCAGTGGCTTGTCCATAGGTCTTGCAGGTAATGTCTGAATAACTCTTCCTGGTAGTGGGCATCCTCCGTTTGCAGCACGGGGGTGCCGAGTGTTTCCCAGGCTTGCAGCTGGTTGGCTGGCGGAATGATGCGGTCGTTGCCTCCCGCTACTGCCTGCTGCCAATGGAAGGTGGCAGCAGGCAGTGTGTGGTACATCTTCTCAATCTCCGTCAACTCATCTCTCAACTCTTCCAGCGGACGGCGGGGAGTGATTTCCAGGAAAGCTTTGAAGGCTGCTCCGTTGGCGCACATGCGGCGGAGGAATTTGTGCAGTGAAGCCCCGGTCAGTCCGTCCAATGTCCCGTGGTAGATGGCGGGTAGAATACCCATATGCTGGTCTATGGGGTAGGGCGTTCCGTTGATGGCGATACTGTTTGCCATATGGATACCTTTGCCGGACGTACCTGGCGATGAGAGCTGTGGCACGGTCTGCGAAGCCGCCCATACCCCCATAGACCAGCCGATGAGGTTGATTTCGCGGTATTCTTCCAGTCCGGAGGCGTCAAAATCCAGTGTGCGGTAGTCATAGCACACCATGAAGTCGCTGGCTGCCGGACGATACATTTTGAAAGGCGTCTCATCGGCTCCCCAGCCGGCAAAGAACAGCAATAGCCGGGGATGATGCTCGTGTATAATGTAACTTTGTTTCATCTGTTTTTAGAATCGTATAGCGTTAGTATTCCTCTCTTCCTTTAGGGGAATAAGGGGTATCAGTTCTCCAATCTCATCTTCCCGTATGTCTGCTGTCAGCGAGAAGCGGATACGTGATGTCCCTTCGGGCACCGTGGGCGGGCGTACCGGCAGTGCATAAAAGCCATGCCTCTGCAGCAACTCTGCGCACAGCACGGTGTCGGCACTGGGGCCGATAATCAGTGGGACGATATGGCTTGCGCTGGGGCATCCGTACCCCTTGGCTTGTAATGCTTCGCGCAGTGTCCGGCTGATTCTTGCCAGATGCTCGCGGTGGTCCTGCATTCTGGCAAGTTTCCGTACGATAAACAGTGTCCAGGCAATACTTGTCGGAGGCAATGCCGTGGTGAAGATGAGGGTTCGCATCCGGTTGACGAGATACTCGCGTATCGTCCGGCAGCAGGCGATGTATGCGCCGGCAGACGCCGCTGCCTTGCCGAAGGTGCCCACGAGGAAATCTATATCCCGGATGCATCCGGTTTCTTCGGCGCAGCCCAGACCGCGCGGTCCCCTTACGCCGAATGCATGGGCTTCGTCCACATAGAGCAGTACGTTGGAGTATCTTTTTTTCAAACGCACCAATGCCGTGAGGTCGGCTTGGTCACCGTCCATGCTGAAGATGCTTTCTGTGACGATAATCAATTGCCGGAATGTTGCATGGTGTTGTTCCAGCAGGCGTTCCAGTTGTACCAGGTCGTTGTGGCGGAAGCGGATGCAGCGTGCGGTGGATAGGCGGATGCCGTCGATGATGCTGGCATGCACCAGCTTGTCTGCCAGTATCAGGGTTTGTGCATCGCTCACGGCGGGTAGAATCCCCATATTGGCATGATAGCCGCTATTGAGCACCAGTGCTGTCTCTGTGCCGAAAAGTGTAGCGAGTTCCGTCTCCAGCTCTTCGTAAATCCCGAAGTTCCCCGTCAGCAGGCGGGAGGAGGAGGAAGTCGGCAGGAAGGTGTCCGGTGTCAGTGTCTGCAGGAATTCTTCCTTCAGCTGGCGGTCGGCAGCCAGACCCAGATAGTCGTTGGACGAAAGGTTCAGCATATGCCGGCCATCGGCTACAACCGTGCGTCCCTCGTGTGTCAGTTGCGGCAGGCGGCGCAGGTTGCTGTGTTCTTTCAATGTTTGCAGCTCTTGCTGCATATAGTTAGTTACGTTCATAAATTCTTGATATAATAATTTTCCCTTTATCCTCTCAATTCATTTCCTGTATAATTTTCATCAACCCTCCCGTCAGTTTCCTCAACTGTTCCGGCTCTATAATGAACGGAGGCATCAGGTATACCAATCTTCCGAACGGGCGTACCCAGATTCCCTCCTCAACGAAGCGTTTTTGCATCCACGCCATGTCTACGGGTTCTTTTGTCTCAATCACCCCGATGGCTCCCAGCACACGTACATCCGTCACTTGCGGTAATCGGCGTGCCGGTTCAAGCTCTTCTTGCAGTTGCCGGCTGATGCGAGTCACCTTGCCTTGCCAGTCGTATTCGGGCGAGGTCAGCAGCTTCACCGAAGCGCATGCCACGGCGCATGCCAGTGGATTCCCCATAAAGGTGGGTCCGTGCATAAACACCTCCGGTGTATGGTTGGAGATGGTATCCGCCACTTCGTTCGTCGTCAGTACGGCAGACAGCGTCATGTATCCGCCCGTTATGGCCTTTCCTATGCACATGATGTCCGGTTCTACACCCGCGTGCTCCCAGGCAAAGAGTTTTCCCGTCCGTCCGAAGCCCGTGGCTATCTCATCGAATATCAGCAGCAGGCCATGTTCCTTGCATATCTGTGCCGCTTCGCGCAGGTACTGGGGGTGGTAGAACCACATGCCGCCAGCGCCCTGCACCACAGGTTCGAGGATAAGCGCTGCCAGTTCCTCGTGATGCTCCTCTACCAGTTTCCGCAGTTCCACCGTATCCCGTTCATCCCATTCGCCATGGAAGCGTGAGCGCGGCTGCGGCACGAAATAGCGCACCGGCAATGATGCCCCGAACAGCGAATGCATGCCCGTCACCGGGTCGCAGACAGACATGGCATTCCATGTATCCCCGTGATAGCCCGAACGGATAGTCACAAAATTGTTCTTCTTCGCCTTTCCCTTGCCATACCAGTACTGCACGGCCATTTTCAAGGCTACCTCTACTGCCACCGAGCCCGAGTCGGCATAGAATATCTTCTGCATGGACGGCGGGACGAGCGGTAGCAGCAACTGGCCCAGTTCAATGGCAGGGTCGTGTGTCAGCCCTCCGAACATCACATGCGACATCTTGCCCAGCTGTTCCTCTGCCGCCCGGTTCAGTGTAGGGTGGTTGTACCCGTGGACGGCGCACCACCACGACGACATTCCCTCTACGAGTGTTTCTCCGCTTTCCAGGGTGATGGTGGCGCCTTCGGCATGCTTCACCTTATACACCGGTAGCGGGTTGGTGGTGGAGGTATAGGGGTGCCATAGGTGCTCTCTGTCGAACTGCGAGCCGCAGAACCGGTATTCGGCATCTTCTATCAGTACCTTGTCTTCCGACACTTTCGAGCCGAGCGTTGTCAGCAGGTCGCCCACGATGGCGGAGTTGATGCCGATGTGTAGCGCTTGCTTTACGGCCTCCTTGCTCAGTTGCGAGCGTCCTCCGGCAAAGCGGAGGAAAGCTGTCGGGTTGATGAAGCGGAAGAGGGCGATGGTGGTCAGTATTTCCTCCTCGCTGAGTGGTGCCTGCCGTTCCAGCGGTGTGCCGGGGATGGGGCTCAGGAGGTTGATGGGGATGGACTGTACTTCCAGCTCGCGCAGTGTGAAGGCGAATTCGATGCGTTGCTCCATGCTCTCGCCCATGCCGATGATGCCGCCGCTGCAGATGTCCATGCCTACATTGCGGGCGGCTTGCAGGGTGCGCAGCTTCTCTTCCTGCGTGTGCGTGCTGCACAGTTGGGGAAAGTAGGAGGGGGCTGTCTCCAGGTTGCAGTGATAGCGGGTGATGCCTGCGTCGTGCAGTGCCCGCATTTCGTCTTCGTTGAGCAGTCCCAGTGATGCGCACAACTGGATGGACGAGTGCCGGCGCATGTGCCGGGCGGCTTCGCACAGTTTCTCCATGTTTCTGGAGGAGGGCTTCCGTCCACTGGTCACCAGCGAGAAACGTGCCACGCCCTGGGCTTCATTATGCCGGGCATGCCGCAGGCATTCTTCTTTGTCCACCAGGTCGTACACGTCTGCCTGGGTTTTGTAGTGCGACGACTGTGCACACCACTTGCAGTTTTCCGGGCATCGTCCGGACTTGGCATTAATGATGGAGCACATGTCAAACTCCTCCGAGGCCAGGCCCCGGGTTATCTCGTGGGCAGCTTCGTATAGCGCTTCCTTGTCGGGTTGCACAGCCAGCCATTCGGCTTCTTCCTTACTGATGTGGCTGCCGCGCAGCACTTGTTCCTTCAACTTCTGTAGGGTCATATCTTTCTTGGGTTAAGTTCGTGGATAAAGACAGAGGTACGGATTGCCGGGGCGGTGCAGCTCGTCATTCTGCTGCATGGCTTCCGGTAATCCGTACCTCTTGTTCTCTTTTGTTTCAGGCTATATGTGTCTTGTCCGCCCGTATTCCCGCAGGGGCGGATGAATTGTGTTTCAAAAAGAATGTGCCGGTTCGTTCCCAGCTCCGTGAGGATACTTGTCAGGGCGCTGCTGCTACCCAGCGGAATGCCGGTGTCGGTTTCTCTTCCTTCCGTTTCCCCTTTCCAGGCACTCTCTTCCCCGCATCCGGCATGTCCGGCGGTTCCCGCAGCCTTCTGTTTGGACAGAGAGCTGTCTGCCACGCTTTTGCGCAGGCAACCGATAGTGACACACCGTCCTATGCTGGCAAATGCAGCGTAGGCTTTTCTGCTCCAGCGGCGGAAGCGGATGGTAGGTGCGGCGGGTGATGTATTCCTCATGTTTTTTTTCAGCCTGATGCGGTTTTGTTTCCTTTTAGCGGATGCAAATGTAGAAAAAATAATTTCATAACGGTAATGGTCATGCATGAAAAAGCCGCGCAATAGTTGCATTTGCGCGGCTCTTCTTTAAGCAATGTCGTAGGATTTCACTCTTTGGACGACTGGTAGTAGAGATACCAGTCATTATTGGTGGCACCATTGGACTCTACCCATTTGGCGAAATCGGGATACTCCAGGTCGATGCGTACGGTTTCCTTTGCCGGAGTGAACCGGATGGGGCCTTCCGTGCCGGTTGTGGCCGGCAGCATGATGGCGAATGGATATTTGCCGTCCTTGTTGATGTAGTAGGCATCGTCTTCGGCTCCGATTTGCTCTGCGTTGGCTTTACCGGTCGCTTTCTTCTTGGGCAGATGCACTTCTGTCCGGTTGTCGGCTCCGGCTGTATACTGGGCAATGATGAACGGATTCAAGTCGCTCTCCAGATTCTTCTTAGGCAATGTGTTGTCTGCAAATGTACGGGTTACGGTAAATTCGTTGCCCTGCACAGACTTTGCATCGGGGAATAGGATGACAGAAGAGGTCTCTGTTTCATCGACTGCTCCGGCAGGCAGTTCTATGCTGCCTCGCAGGCTGGCCACATATTGCACGGCAAATGCGTTGGAGTATGTGGCGGCACCACTTTGCTGTACGGGTACAAAGGTGTCTTCCACCTTCAGCACATAATTGTTGCTGTTGAATGAAATGGCCCGTTTGTGTTCGATAATCACGTCGTTCAAGTCATAGTCACCGCCATTGGGCCAGATGTCTTCGTAGGCATACGTGCGGTAGGTTGTTTCGGAGCTCGTCACCGTAGGCTCTTCCGGGTCTATGACCGGACGGTCCGGGTCTTGAATGGCTTCATTGGGGTTGGCATCGATACAGAACAGTATGTCTTCGTAGCTGGTATCATCGCCATCTTCTACTCCGTAGACTACCGTGCCGTTGCTGGTGGAGAGGGAGATAAAGCGAGCTTGTTGGCCTGCATATATCTTGTTCCATTCTTTATTGGAATATATATAATTTATAGAGTAGTCGATACCTTTATTGGGGGTATATCCATTGGGGATGATGAAATATCCTATGGTATATCCTGCCGGGAATTTGGTGGAGACATTACCGTTTTCGTCCTGATACAGAAGTTGTATTTTTGTATTCTTCTGTATGGGAGCGTCATATCGGGAATATTTGTTACCACTTCCAGACCATCCGGTATACGGGTCGTCTCCTGCAATGGATGCATTGGGAATGATAATGAATTTGTCTACCTTGTCAGGGCTGTTGGGAATTTCATTGGTCTTGTAGTAATAATAGCCGATGGAAGTCAGGTAACCGGCACGTTCGGTCAGGAAGGTCAGATACAGTTCTGCATCGGTAATCGTTACGTGTTGTCCCTGGTTGTTGATATATGCTTGGGCAATGGTGGTGTTCACATGCTTTGTATCGCTCACCAAAGCTCTGTTGTCCAGATTGCTGGGTTTGCTGTCATAACCTTTCCACAGTGTGTGTTGTAACTGCTTTAAAGTTCCGTCATTGAAATTTCCCGTAGTTACAATGTCATTATTATCAATAATCTCACCGTGAGATTGTCCCCATCCAACGATGGAGTATACCCGTTCCTTCCTATCCTTTAGGTCGATAGTCAGGTTGGATTTTGCACGTGTCATGGCAGTTGAGCGGGTGTTGGCATTATTTTCGGTCATATCTACCACCACTTTGCCATTTTCCACATCTGCTTCCACATACATGGGGGCTCCCCAGCTTTGTGAGATGATATATACCTTTTCTGTCGCTTTGGGCAGTTCTACGTTGCCGGTGAAGCGTCCGTCTGCATCTGCAAAGATTTTAAAAACCGCTTCGCCGTTGATGGAGTAGAGGTTGTTTGTCTGATAGGTGATGGGGTCTTCTGTAAACACCTCTATTAATGCGCCTCCTGCGATTTTTCCATAATTCACGTCAAAAGCTACCTGGGCTGTTGTTGCAAAGTCAAAGTATTCGCTCTCCGGCTTTAGTTCTGTTTTTCCACGTTCGGGATTGTATAGGTCTTTTTCGGTACATCCCGTGAATATGCTGCAGGCAATTGCTGAAATGAGGGTTGCAGCACTAACTTTCGTCATAAGTCTAACTTTCATATTTTTATTGTTGTAGATTGCTTGCTTGTTTGTCTTATGAACGCTGTCTATATCACAACCGCCACCTACTTCACAGACGAGTTGTAGATACTACATTTTCTCGAGCGCTTTTTTCATGTTGCAAATATAAACATAGTATTTATAATCTACAACTTTTGGGGTTTAAAAACACTTTTGGTGGGTTAAAAAGTTGTATAAAGTGAATTGATACTAATTGGATGAATCGAATGGTGCGGGCATAAAAAAAAGGCTATCTATCCCAGACAGCCAATCTTTTGTTAACCTTAAATCTAATACTATGAAAAACACATTGCAAAGGTACGTGTTTTCTTATAATCTCCAAATTTGCAGTAGATAATATCATGTTTTATAACAAGACTTAATGGTCATTAAGAACTTTATCTGCAATATTCATCGTACATTTGCTCCTGATATATCATCCGTTTGCCTTTTATGCATTATGCATTCGGTGCAGACGGATGATGTGTTTTCGTGAACTTATATACAGACAAACAACTATAAAACATACATTTATAATGAAATCAATCCAGAACAAAGGAATAAACCTCACCGCAGAAGACCTCAAAAATCGAATCGCTGACAGAAAAGAACGATATGCCAAGCAGCAGGTACGACGCGAGAAATTGGAACAAACCATGGAGAACACCCGCAATGACATCGAGCAACTGGAGTATACCCTTGCACAGATGGAACGTACCGCCAAGCGCTCCCGCAATGCTGCCGCACAGCCTTCCCGTTTTGTCCCCCGCGAGCGTATCGCTAGCTTCTTTGCCCGTGTTTCCCGTTTTTTCGACCACCTTCAGCACCGCTTGCACCGTAGCTTGAACTATACTTGGTTCTGCCTTGTGCTATGCTCCCGATATACTTTTCAGAGCCGCCTGAAAAGCGTGGAACGCTGCTGTCTTACACCGGCCACGGTGCTGGGGTACTTCAAGAGGGAGAGGGAGATGTAACCAGTGACTTCGCTCTTATGGTAGAAGCAGCCTTAGGGATTAGTGCGGAACTTCTCGTTAATAGGCAGGCGAGATATAATATGGCTGTCTCTCTTAAAGAAAAATCGCTGACCGATAAGTTGCATGAAATACGCAAAATGTGTGCTTCCCTATTATAGTATGAAAGTGTTGCTTTTATCAATAAGACAGTGAGGGTGTGTCATCAACCGTTTTGACACATTCATTTTTCTTGAGCAAGTTTTCTTATTGCCACTCGAACTTTCCCAGTTTTCCCTCCCATTCTAACTTTGCAACATGTTTTATTAATAAATATATGCAAAATGATAAAAGAACAAAGTTTTGAATGGCTGCTCGAGGGATGCCATCGCATTGCAGATGTGGCAGTGGCCTATTACCCAAACTACGCGTATGCCTGCTCGGCCGTAAAGGCCCTGCGCCGTTCCATTGCGGAACACGCTTGCCTGCTGAAGGATCTGACGGACCAGGGCTATACCGCCAGGACTGCCCACCTCACCCCCGTACAGATAGGCATCCTCCTGAGCTACTGGGGGATGCCCGACCACGTGAAGGATATGACCGTGAAAAATCCGTATCTTCTGGTCTCTAAAAAATATGCGAAATAGAGAATGTATTTCTAATACATTCTGATTATTTTAGTATATTATTATATAGGGTGGTGGAGGATGAGGTGAACCCCTCTCTCGCCACCTTATGTATTTCATTAATTTTTAGCCGATTCTAACTGCTTATTTGTATCCCCCTGGCTGGTCCCTTACCTTTGTCGCATTATCGAATTAAGAATAGACAAAAATGGAAAAAGAAATGAGCCCCATGACAACGGAGATGCTGAAGAAAGGCTATCTCCTCTTCCCCAAAGCCTTGTTTGAGGAACAAATGAATATGAAAACCGGAGAGAAAGCCGCCGATGCCTTCGAAGCCTTTGTCTTTGTGCTGACACACGTCAACTACAGCACGGTGACCTGCAACGTCAGGGGACACCTTTTCGACTGTGTACGTGGCGAGTCCGTACTTTCCCTGGCCCGCTGGATGGAGATATTGGGGTGGCCCCGCAACCGTACGCGCTACTTCTTCAACAAGATGTTCGACGCCGGCATCGTGGAGCGGGTGGCCAACCCCTACGTGATGCACATCCGTATCCCCGATTATGATTTCCTTACTGGCAATGCCCGTCCTAAAGCAGCCCCGCGGAAGAAGAAGGCAGCGCCGGTGGCTGGGGTGGGAGAGGACTTCTGCATCTTCTGGGAAAAGTTTCATGACATCACCGAGCATCCCAAGGTAAACATCGGCCGGGCCCGTCGCGAATGGAAAAAATTGACGGCAGGCGAGAAACAGCGGGCACTGGACAACATCGACGAATATTACGACCATCTGAACAACCAAAAATATTGTAAACAAGCCGCCACCTATCTGGCGGACAAATCTTTTGAAAATGAATATGATGACTGAAACTACTTTTTCCCACGACAGTGACCTCGAAGAAGCTGTCATCGGTGCCTGCATGATAGAGCGCGCTGCCATGCCTCTGGTGGCGGACAAACTTCGTCCCGAGATGTTCTACGAGGAGAAGAATCTGGAAATTTTTGCCGCCCTGCAATCGATGTATCGCAGCGCAAAGTCCATAGATACCATCACGCTGAAGAACGAACTGGCAGCCCGTGGCAAACTCGATGCCGTGGGCGGGCCTTACGAACTGTTACGCATCAGCTCGAAGGTCAGCTCCAGTGCTCATCTGGAGTATCATGCGCTCATCCTTAGGCAATTGCACACGCGGCGTATCATGCGTACGGGATTCCAGCAACTGCTGGCGTTCAGTGCCGACGAGTCGATGGATATTGACGACATCCTGGTGGAAGCCCATCGACTGCTGGAGGGGCTGGAGGACGAGAGCGGCGTAGCCGACCACCTTCGCTCCATAGACCGGCTGATGGACGACACGCTGGCCGAGGTGGAGCAGCGTATGGAGCACGGATGCAACGGCATTACGGGTATCCCTACGGGTTTTGACGCTCTGGACCACGTTACGGCGGGCTGGCAGCGCGGCGACTTGAACATCCTTGCTGCCCGTCCGTCGGTGGGGAAGACGGCCTTTGCCCTCCACCTGGCCCGTGCCGCTGCCATGGCGGGGCGTCATGTGGTGGTCTTCAGCCTCGAAATGCAAGGCGAGCGCCTGGGAGACCGCTGGCTGCTTGCAGCTACGGAGGGGGTAGACCCGCAACACCTGCGTAGCGGTCAGCTCACACCCGGCGAGGTGAGGCAGGTGCATGAGGCGTCTGCCGAGTTGTCGCGGTTGCCCATACTGATAGACGACCATCCGATGACGAGCATGGACCGCGTGCGTTCTTCCGCCCGCCTGCTGAAGAGCAAGAATCGCTGTGACATGGTGATTGTGGACTATCTGCAACTATGTGACATGAGGAGTGACCAGAAAAACCGCAACCGCGAGCAGGAAGTGGCGCAGGCAAGCCGCAAGGCAAAGCTGCTGGCCAAGGAGCTGGATATCCCCGTACTGCTGCTGAGTCAGCTGAACCGGGCGAGCGACGGTAGCATAGACCATCGCCCCACCCTGAGCAACCTGCGCGAGAGCGGCGCCATAGAGCAGGATGCGGATATGGTAATGCTGCTTTGCCGCCCTGCCCTCTACGGCAAGACCGTCGATAAGAAGAGTACTTATCCCACCGATGGCCTGGGTATCGTCATCATAGCCAAGCACCGTAATGGCAAAACCGGTGAAGTCTATTTCCATCATAACCAAAGCATGACAAAACTGGTGGACTACATACCACCATTGGAGTGGCTGACGAGGAATGCAAAGTGATGGATGGAAATTTATAGAATACAGAGACACAAAGACACGGAGATTTTTCTTATTGCTTGAAAAACTCTGTGTCTCCGTGTTTTTTGTAGTAAAAAAAATGGCAAAACACTTGACTTCCGCTTCTTAATGTTGTATCTTTGTAATGTGCTTAAGAAAAGGAATAATCATTGATTCGGGCGCCCTATCCCTTCCCTTACCCACTTCTCTCTTATAACTCATTTTTCTTAACTTAAACCTTAACTTTTTAAATTTATGGATGTAATTGTAGAGCGCTTCCAGCGCCGTAAAATCGTGAGCAACCCGGCTTCGCCCATGTTGTACTATCTCCGTCAGAAACCCAAGACCTGCGGCACCGTGGACATCGATGTCCTTGCCGCCTCCATTCAGAAAAACTGTGCCATGACGAAGGGCGACGTGAAGCACGTCATCGAAGCCCTGGTGGAGGAGATTCAAGGCAACCTTGCCAACGGCGACAAGGTGAAGCTGAACCAGCTGGGCACTTTCCACATGACGTTCCGCTGTCCCGGCATGGAGGCCTCGGACAAATGTACGGTGCGCAATATCTCGAAGGTGAATATCCGCTTTATCCCCGACAAGGAGCTGAAGCTGGTGAACGGCAGTACCGCCGTGACCCGCAGCCCGGCGAATGTGGGCTTTGTGCTCGACAAGCCCGAGGAGGGCGGCTCCGGTGGCGGCAATCAAGGCGGTGGTTCCGGAGGCGGCTCCGGCGACGACGGCGACCAGGGCGAAAATCCGCTGGGATAAAGAAGGAATGATTAAGGGTTAGTGATTAATGGTTAATGAACACAAGCAAATCGCTTATCGCTAATCAATCCCTAATGATTAACCATTAATCATTAGCCCTTAATCCTTAATCACTAATCCTTAACCATTAATTCTTAACTATTAATCCTTAATTTTATGAGTACAAAATCATCTGTTTGGGATAAGATTCTGAAAGTGATAATCGCTGTAGCCTCCGCGCTTATTGGTGCCCTGAGCGCCCATGCCATGACAGTGTAGCGGGTTTCCTTCACTTTTAATTTTTAATTTCTAATTTTTAATTCTCATGAGATTCATCAATCTTATCGTCGTCCATTGTTCCGCCACCCGCTGCGACCGCTGCTATACGGAGCACGACTTGACGACAGACCACCTGCGCCGGGGCTTCTCCGGCGCAGGTTATCATTTTTATATCCGCAAGAACGGTGACATCAAGTCCCTGCGTCCCTTGTCCCTGCCTGGTGCCCATGTCCGGGGTTGGAATGCAGGTAGCATCGGTGTCTGCTACGAAGGCGGGCTTGACGAGTGCGGTCGCCCTGCCGATACACGCACCCTTTTTCAAAAGCACTCCCTGCGTGTGCTTGTGTTGCTGCTGCTGAAGGATTATCCCGGTTCCCGGCTTTGCGGTCACCGCGACCTGAGCCCCGACCTGAACCATAACGGGGAGATAGAGCCGGAAGAGTGGGTGAAACAATGTCCCTGCTTTGATGCGGCGACTATACTGACAGAACCGTCACCACCCAATCCGGCATGCTTATAAAATGTTTTTATTCTCTTTCTTCGTGCTCTTCGCGCGCACGTATATATATAATGTATAGTTATTTTCTCTCTTTTTCCTTTCTTCAAAATTGTTCATGCGAAATGCATTTATGAATCAGTAAGTTACAAAAAAGTTTCATTTTTATTAAAAAAAATGATAGATATGTTTGGCTTGTATTGTTAAATCCTATACCTTTGCACCCGCTTTCCAAGAGAAGGAAAGTGGTAAGATTGAAATACTGAAACAGAAGTGTGGAAGGTGACACAGAGAAATAAAAAGAGATAAAAATATTTTTCGAAAAACATTTGGAACTTATTAATAATTCTCCTTATCTTTGCAGTCCGACTCGCAAAGAAAAAGAACTTTTCTTGTTTTGCTTTTCTTATCCTTGTTTAAAGGATTTGAAAATACAGGAAAAAGAA
>NZ_QTLY01000005.1:0-405 GCF_003602895.1 Bacteroides sp. AF29-11 | reverse complement strand
CCTCCCTTTCGACAAGAGAGACGACGAGGAAAGAGAAAAGAGAAAAAATGAAAAAAAACTTCCGAAAATATTTGGAAGATATGCTTTAAAGTTCTTACCTTTGCATCCGCTTTCTGAAAAGAACAGCAATCGTGAAACGAGCGATCTTTGAACAGATTTACATAAACAATACAAGTAGTACAAGAGCAGGTGCTTCGCAAATTAATAATTGGAAACTAATGATTAAGGCGCGTCGTACCTGGGTAAAACAAAAGAACCGTCAATACTTATTCTATATAGATAGGTAAAGATAGACTTCTTGAATTCGAGCGTCCTGGACAGATAATTAAGCTGCCGCATTTTAATTTTTAATTTGCGCAGTCAAGATACTTTTACAATGAAGAGTTTGATCCTGGCTCAGGATGA